>CAXMMZ010000140.1:0-15881 GCA_964194565.1 Arenicellales bacterium | reverse complement strand
GTGTTGGGACTAACGGCCCTGACCGAACTGTTGTACCGCAAACAACACGCCGAACGACAACGCCGTCGGGCGGTTCACGCGAACTCGCCGTGGCATGGCTATAGCGGCTGGCGACTCAACGCGCCGGCCATTCATGCCATCGCGCTCACGCACGGTATGCATCAATACCAAATCCATGTGATCGAACGCACGGACAGTTATGAAGTCGAAGTTCCGGGTTTCGATGCGCTGACGATCGTCGGTCGACTCGGCACGAACGGTGAAATGCTCGCAGAAATCGGTGCCGAACGTGTGCAATTGTCGGTGTTCCGCGATACCCGGCATATCACGGTATCTAGCACGGCGCGGCGCTGGCAATTTCTCACCACCACCGAAAAGGATTACGATACTGAACATGCCCTACCGGGCCAACTCAGCGCACCGATGCCAGGACGGGTGGTGAGGGTCTGTGTCGAGCAAGGGCAAACCGTTGTCGAGGGCGAGCCGCTGGTGGTGATGGAAGCGATGAAAATGGAACACACAATTACCGCGCCCTATGCGGGTAAGATCACATCGCTTCGCTATAGGGTCGGCGACCTGGTGGACGAGGGCGTGGAATTGCTCGTGCTTGACCCTGCCAATACAGAACTCGAGTCATGACCCTTCCTACACACGTCACGATCGTCGAAGTCGCACCGCGCGATGGTCTACAGAACGAAGATCGGCACCTCGACGCTGGCGTTAAGATTGAGCTGATCGAACGGCTCGCGGAAGCCGGACTTAAATTCATTGAGGCTGGCAGTTTTGTATCGCCGAGTTGGGTACCGCAAATGGCGACCACCGGAGACGTGTTGCGAGGGTTACATCGTACGCCCGGTGTGCGCTACCCGGTGTTGGTTCCGAACATGGAAGGATTACAGGCCGCCATGGCTGCCGGGATCGAGGATATCGCGATATTTGGATCAGCCTCGGAAGCGTTTTCACAAAAAAACATTAATTGCTCGATTGATGAGAGTTTTACCCACTTCGTCGATGTGAGTCGCGTCGCCCGCGCCGAGGGTATTCGACTGCGCGGTTATATTTCCTGTGTACTGGGATGTCCTTATGAGGGCGAGATCACGCCGAACCGCGTACGTGCAATCGCGATGCGACTCGTCGATCTGGGTTGCTATGAAATTTCGCTCGGCGATACAATCGGCGTCGGTACGCCACACACGGCGGCGGCATTGATCGACGCGGTGACGCAGTCGGTGCCGGTCGGGCAACTCGCGGTGCATTTTCACGACACCTACGGCCAGGCGCTCGCGAATATCTACGCGGTCCTGCAATCCGGCATTCGTGTCATAGACGGTTCTGTTGCGGGGCTCGGCGGTTGCCCATACGCAAAAGGCGCCCCCGGCAACGTCGCCACCGAAGACGTGGTCTATATGCTGGACGGCATGGGCATCAAAACAGGCATCGACATTGCGCGATTGGTGGATATCGCACAGTTCATATCTACCGCCCTCGGGCGACGCCCGCTGTCCAAAGTCGCTAACGCCTACCCGCCGCCAGCATAATTCTGCGCTGTCTTGAGCGGCGCGCCGGCCACTGCATCCAAGCCGCGCGCAAGATCGGCTTGAATATCCTCGAGCGCCTCGAGACCCACCGAGATGCGAATCAGGTCCTCGCCGATATCAGCCGCGCGTCGTTGCTCATCGGTCAGCCGCCCGTGGGTCGTGCTGGCCGGATGCGTAATCGTCGTTTTGGTGTCGCCGAGATTAGCCGTGATGGATAACATTCGCGTCGCATCGATTACGCTCCAAGCCTCGCTGCGTCCGCCCTGCACGGTAAACGACACGATTCCACCAAACGCACTCTGCTGCCGTGCGGCCAAGGCGTGATGCGGATCGCTCGACAACCCCGGGTAGTACACGTGGGTCACGGCCGGATGGGTCTGCAACCATTCCGCGAGCTCCATCGCGTTGTGACTATGGGCGTACATGCGCAGGCTCAGTGTCTCCAAGCCTTTTAGAAACACCCAGGCATT
Organism: Arenicellales bacterium; assembly: GCA_964194565.1. Lineage (GTDB taxonomy): Bacteria > Pseudomonadota > Gammaproteobacteria > Arenicellales > JAOTWM01 > JAOTWM01. The sequence goes on along the minus strand of CAXMMZ010000140.1, from coordinate 13,873 downwards.
GAACGGACTCATCGACGGCCCCGCGGTGCGTAACACCGTAAACAATTGGCTATACAATTCCTCGTCGCGCACCACCACCGCGCCGCCGACACAACGGCCTTGCCCGTCCAAATACTTGGTGGCTGAATGCACAACGATGTCCGAGCCGTATTCAAACGGGCGCTGCAATACCGGCGTGCACATCACGTTGTCGACCGCCAACAACGCACCGTGGCCGCGAGCCAGCTCCTCCATCGCGGCCAGATCAGCCACCTCGGAAAGCGGATTGGACGGGCTTTCCAAAAATAACAGTTTAGTCTGTGGCTGCAGAGCCTGACGCCAGCCGTCCAAATCGGACAATGCGACAAAGGTAGTGTCGATACCGAACTTGGATAGAATCTTTGTGAACAACGAGACCGTAGAACCGAACAAATCGCGCGATGCGACGACATGATCGCCTGCTCGCAATACCGCTAAACAGAGCGTCAAAATCGCGCCCATACCAGAACCCGTAGCCACGCAGTATTCGCCGCCTTCGAGCGCCGCTAGGCGTTCTTCAAAAGTGCGCACAGTCGGATTCGTGAACCGTGAATACACATTACCGGGCTCGGTTTCGGCAAACCGCGCGGCCGCTTCGCGAGCGTCGCGAAACACAAAACTCGAGGTCATGAATATTGAGTCGTTATGCTCGCCCTCGGCGCTGCGCACCTGACCGGCGCGAACTGCCTGGGTCGCCACATCAAACTCCGACCAATCGGATAAACTCATCGTACCCTCGCGTCACCGACTATCACAGGGAATCGATAGCGGACATAAAAAAACCTGCTTCAGCTTCGGCTTCGGCTAAAGTCAGGTTTCGCGTCCTACTCTTTAGCCGTATTTTTAAAGCGCCCGCAAGCTGAAAATCAAATCGGCGCTGAATCCGCTATTATCCGCGAATCGATCGTACTGTCAACTTTAGGACTACAGCGATCCGGGACGGGCTCAATGTGCGACGACCGGGTTCGGTCCGATGCGGTGCGTAATCACCCGACCCACTCGGGCGGCGCCCGAATTGCTAGGCGAGTCTCTTTCGAGTTTCCGATAATCACTTCATAATCAATACGTTAAGGATTGCTTTATAGAATCGAATCAATGCAACCAATCGATCTCATTGCAAATTTTCGTATTTCGGGAGTTTTTTGCCGATTTTCTTGTCATAGCTTGCTAGTGGCCGACAATCATCACCTGAAAGGGGGGTCTCAAATCGGCACTTGAAGATTGATAAGAAATTTAATCGGCCGTCCACTTCAAACATCAACAAGATGTAATTAACGAGGAGATATTCATGCGCAAATTGCAGTTACCACACCTTCAATATAAGCCTCTATATGTCGCGGTTATTGGCGCGGCGTTTGGCATCGCGGCGGTGACCCCTAGCACCGCAGCCACCGACTATAACAGCACTCCGATTGTGGTCGCTACGAGTACCACGACCAATCCGTGCAACCCGTGCGCGGCTAATAACCCATGCAATCCCTGTAATCCGTGTAACCCTTGCGCGGCAAAAAATCCGTGCAATCCGTGCAATCCCTGTAACCCTTGTGCAGCGAGTAATCCCTGCAACCCGTGTAACCCTTGCGCGGCAAAAAATCCGTGTAATCCCTGCAATCCGTGTAACCCTTGCGCGGCAAAAAACCCGTGTAATCCCTGCAACCCGTGTAATCCCTGCAATCCGTGCGCAGCATCCGGCACGTCGGGTTAATCACTGGAAATTTCCAATAATCACGCGCGCCAAGGCTGAGCGTGCAACATTTCAGACCAAGAGCGGTGCAAGTTTCAACGCGCGGGCGGCCATAGTCGGAGTCACTCGCGCTGCGGGACTTGACCGTTTGCAAGCATCAGTTCGACTGCCGACTTCAAACTTAAATAAGATGTAATTGACGAGGAGATATTCATGCGCAAACCGCAGTTACCACACCTTCAACATAAGCCTCTGTATGTCGCGGTTATTGGCGCGGCGTTTGGCGTGGCGGCGGTGACCCCTAGCACCGCAGCCACTGACTATAACAGCACTCCGATTGTGGTCGCTACGAGTAGCACGTCCAATCCGTGCAACCCATGCGCGGCTAATAACCCATGCAATCCCTGTAATCCGTGTAACCCTTGCGCGGCAAGTAATCCGTGCAACCCGTGCAATCCGTGTAACCCTTGCGCGGCAAAAAACCCGTGCAATCCTTGCAACCCGTGCAATCCTTGTGCGGCAAAAAATCCGTGTAATCCGTGCAACCCCTGCAATCCGTGTGCGGCGAACAATCCTTGCAACCCGTGTAACCCTTGCAATCCCTGTGGTGCTGGCAAGGTTGACGCAAGCCTGGTGACACGACCCGCGGGAACGATGCCGGCGACGGGCAGACATAAGAAACTCGTCAAAAAAGGCAAAAAGCTGTGGAACGATACATCGCTGAGCACCAACGGGTTGGCTTGCGGCACCTGTCACGTCAACAACAACAATTTTAGTGCGTCGTTCGCGAAACCGTATCCGCATGCCGTTGCCATGTCGACACAAAAGTCCGGCTTAAATGCCATTACCGCGGAACAGATGGTGCAATTTTGCATGATCGTGCCGATGCAGGCCGAACCGTTGCCCTGGGACTCGAAAGCGCTCGCGGCGCTCACGACCTATACATTGGAAGTACAAAGTGGGTTCAATCCATGCGCAGCTAAAAACCCGTGTAATCCCTGCAACCCATGTAATCCATGCGCAGCTAAGAATCCGTGTAACCCCTGTAACCCGTGCGGAGCATCCTCCACATCGGGGTAACCACTTAGTTATTGCTGGCAACCATGCGCGCTACCGTTGAGCGCGCAACGTTTAAGACGGAGAGCAGGGCGACCTTCTCTCCGTTTCACGTTACCGGCACGGGATAATGTCAATTCGACGACATAATATGCGGCACTGTGGTCTGGGCTTCGCATTAATTGCAATCGGCACGGCCTGCGCCGAGACTCCGGTGGCGTCACCGCGCGCGGACGAGTTACCGAAGCTGCTGAATATTCCGGCAGGCGCGTTCGTCGCCGGGTCGGATCGCGCTGAACGCGAAGCCGCCTACGCGCTCGATGCGGTGGCCTACGGCCACGACGTGACCCGGACACAGGGATGGTATGAACGCGAGCGAGACCGCACGACGATCGCGTCCGATGCCTACCGTATTACGCGCACCCCGATAACGAACCGCCAATACCGTGCGTTCCTGGCGGCATCCGATCATCCCGAACCGGATGTAGACCTCGCGACCTGGGAATCATACGGCCTGGTCCACCCCTACCCTCGCACTCGCCGGCATGCTTGGAGCAATCGCTTGCCACCGCTGGGCCGCGACGATCATCCGGTGGTGTTGGTCAGCCAGATCGACGCGAATCGTTACGCCCAATGGCTTAGCCGAGCCACCGGCGAGTCATGGCGGCTACCGTCGGAAATTGAATGGGAGAAAGCCGCCCGCGGCGTGGATGGTTGGCGATTTCCCTGGGGCGACGAGTACCGGCCAGAGAAGTTGAATAGCCACGACCTCGGGCCATTCGATACTATGCCGGTGGGCGCGTTTACGACCGGTGCGAGCCCTTTCGGCTTGCTCGACGCGGCAGGCCAGGTGTTCGAATGGACCGCGGATAGTACAAACGCGGGCCGCGCAGTCGTGAAGGGTGGCTCGTGGGACGATAAAGGTTGTGGTGTCTGCCGGCCGGCGGCACGGCATACCCGTCCGGTTGACATCAAACACATACTGATAGGATTCCGATTGGTTCGCGAATGAATAACCACAAGACGAAAAGCAGAAACTCCACCCCCCTAAATGTCACGCCTGTGGATACGTTGTCTGTAGATACTCTTCAATACATGCGCGATGCCGGCCTGGAAATCGGTGAGTGTTACCGCGTTCTGAGCAAAGCCAGCATGAACATTGTGGGCGAGTGCTTGAAAAATCAGGGCACATACTACGAACTCAATCATTACCCGGCCGGTGATGTCTACGACAACGAAACTCACGCCCAGTATTACTACCACACCCACCGCGGAATCCGCGGTGAGCATGGCCATTTCCACACGTTTATGCGCGCCCGTGGCATTGCCGACGGCGTCACACCCGCGCCCTACGACGGCGACACCGAATGGCCGCGAGGCAACGACGCGGTATCGCACCTGATCGCGATATCGATGGACAAACGCGGCTATCCGATCGGCTTGTTCGCCACCAACCGCTGGGTGACCGGCGAAACCTGGCATGCGGCCCGCGATGTCGTAAACATGGTCGATCACTACGTGATCGATCATGCCTATCCAAATTGGCCCGTGAACCGCTGGATCAGCGCGATGTTTCGTTTGTTCAAGCCGCAAATCGTTGCATTAATCGAACAACGCGATGTGGTCGTAAACAAATGGTTCGCCGATCATCCCGCGAAGGACGTCTATGAGGACCGCAAGCTGGAAATAACCGGCGAACTTCCGATTTCGGTAGACAGACAACTCAGCCTCATCGAACGCGCGCTGTCGAAGCGGTAGCTTCCCGAATTTCATAGCGAGTACACAAATATTTGAGAACTCCCGAGCCGATTTGGCGTCCAACCTCTACAATGATCGGTTTAAGGGAGATTAGCCGATGACCATTTTTCAAAAGCTTTGGCTGGCGGCTGGGGTACTGACCGCATGCCTAGTCATGCCTGCCCGCGCATTGGCACAGTCGGCCACAGTCATCGAATTGACCCAAACTCCGTGCTAATTCCTGGAGAGCGAAAACGGTATTGACCACGGATACGAGTCCGCGCAGCAGTCCGATTGCGAGTCCGTCAACGCACAGACCGGTGACGCGCGATTGGCACAAGCCAAAATATTCACGTTAAAACCCGGCCGCTATATTTTTCGGGTGCAAAACCAAAACGTGCCCTACGCGTTGGGATTCTGGTTACGCGGTGACGGGCTAATCAGCCGGGCTACATTGCCCAGCGTGTCCGGCGGCGGACTGACCCAAGGCACAACAAAGGACTACGAAATCACACTTGAGCCGGGTGACTATGTTTATTCGTGCCCACTTAATCCGACACCGAATTACAAACTTCGGGTCGAAGGATAAATTCGACTGCTAATTCCGTTATCAGAACTCATTCGACACCAACCAGCGCCGGTAGCTCCTCGAGCGTGCCAATTTCGGCATCCGGGCTCGCCGACAGACGTTCGTGGCGTTGGTTGAATCGGTTCACCCAGGCAACACGGAATCCGAATGCCGCCGCGCCAACGGCGTCCCATGAATTTGAAGATTGGAAGCTGATTCGCGACTCCTCAATCTGCAATCTATCAACCGCGAGTTGATATACGCTGGGATCAGGTTTGTATACACCGACATCTTCCACTGAGAGGATCGTTTCAAGTACGTCGTCGAGGCCGGCACCACTGACTGCGGCCTGTAACATCAACGGCGTGCCATTGGACAGGATAGCGAGTTTCATTCCAGCCGCCTTCAGCGTTTTCAACACGGTTCGCACTTCTGGGTAACAATCGAGTTCCAAATACGCGTCCATGAGCGACGATCGTAGCTCGCCGTCATCGATGCCATTTGCATCCAGCGCATAATCCAACGCGTCTCCGGTGACTTGCCAAAAGTCCTCGTGCCGACCCATCAAGCTCCGCAACCACGTGTACTCAAGCTGTTTGGTGCGCCACAAAGCCGAGACCGAGTCCGCTTGGTCACCGAGGCGCTGACGATATCGACCAACGGCCGAATGCACATCGAATAAAGTGCCGTAAGCATCGAACACGCAAGCACCAATATTTTCGAATGGCATAGTCATGTACGCTCCTAACTTTGAATGAACAGTCATCGGCGGCTTTCGGCTTCGCCTCTGACCGCCCTACTTCATTGTCCGCATCGCTTGCGCAACCAAGGCACCGTCGGGTGGGTAGAGCGACAGCGAAGTCCGCCGTTGTTAGATAGTCAGGCTATTCGCCTCGCGGTGGAATTGAATAGGTGCTGGTGACATGCGCGATCAGGTCATCGTGGCCGTCCTGCATCAAATTCACTTCGCCTACCGCGAGTCGTTTACCGAGTTTCAAAATCCGCGCTTCAGCCACCACGTCCCCAAGCGGCGGACGGCGCAAGAAGTTGATATTTAAATTGGTGGTGACCGCCAATTCGACGCGCCCTATCAAACTCAGCACCGCACCGAACAGCGCGAAATCCGCAAGCCCCATCAATACCGGTCCGGCTATGGTGCCACCGGGACGTACAAAATCCTGGTGGTGCGGCGCCCGCGCCCATGCCTTCCCAGGCTCCAGCGCGGTAACGGCAAAACCGAAATTGACCGCGAACGGTAGTTGCTCGGCCGCAATTTCTTGAAATTCCGCTACGGTAATTTTCGACATGCGATAATTTTGAACGCTATACTCAAGGTTCTGCAAGCTACTCCGGATTCTGCCATGGCCGCCACGCCTTCATCGGCTACAACAAACAATTCACAAGCGCCGTTGTTGCGTCATAACAATGCGGGTATCGCTACCCTTACGTTGAACCGACCGCAGCAGTATAACGCGTTGTCGGAGGAGATGTTAATGGCGCTGCAACAGACATTAGATGCAATCGCCGCCGACAACTCCATTCGCGTTGTGGTACTCGGGGCCGTGGGCAAAGCATTTTGCGCGGGTCATGACCTTAAACAAATGCGAGCCAACCCCGATAAGTCATACCATCAGGAATTGTTTAGGCAATGCAGTCGCATGATGATGTCGATCGTACAGTTGCCACAACCGGTCATCGCTTCGGTGCAGGGAATGGCCGTAGCAGCCGGATGTCAATTGGTCGCAAATTGCGATTTAGCCATCGCATCCGACGATGCGCAGTTTGCTGTATCCGGAATCAACCTCGGCTTGTTCTGTTCGACGCCGAGCGTACCGTTGAGCCGCAATGTATCCCGCAAACGTGCGCTGGAAATGTTGTTGACCGGCGGTTTCATCGACGCCCACACCGCACAAGAGTACGGCCTGATAAACCATAACGTGCAGCCCGATAAACTGGCCGACGCGGTGCACGATCTCGCCCGCCGCATCGCGAGCAAACCCGCGGAACCCGTGCGTCTCGGAAAACAACTCTTCTATCGTCAGCTCGATCACACACTAGAGGGCGCATATGAGATTGCAGGAGAAATTATGGCATGCAATATGATGCTTAATGACACGACCGAAGGAATCGACGCATTTATCGAAAAACGCGAACCGATTTGGAAAAAACCCGACCGATAGCGCCTGCATCGGTTTCGCGTCACGGCAACGACACGGGTGACGCCTCAGTTACTGCTACGCGTTATCGTCAGCGCGGACCCGCGCGTAAGCACCCGGCGCATCTTCTATTACCTTGAGCTGCCCGTCACCTGGTACGCGAGCCGGCACCTGACCCTGCGAATGTCGCTTTGACCACTTCGCCCAATCGGACCACCACGAGCCGTCGTTCTGGGTAGCGCCTGCGAACCATGTATCGGCGTCTTTAGGTAACGCGCGGGCCCGTGTCCAATAGCCGTATTTATTGGCGGCGGGCGGGTTGACCACGCCGGCAATGTGTCCCGATGCACCCAAAACAAATCGCACCGGACCATCCAGCAATTTTGCGCCCGCAAACGTCGATTTCCACGGCGCGATGTGGTCTTCCAACGTAGAAAGGAAATACGCCGGTGTTTTAATCCGCGTCACATCGATCGGCGTCTCGGCCACGGTGAGACCGCCCGGCTCTTTGAGTCGATTTTCCATATACATGTTACGCAGGTAGTAACTGTGCATCTTGGCCGGCATCCGTGTCGAATCCGAATTCCAGTATAAAAGATCGAAAGCGAATGGTTCTTTACCGAGCAGATAATTGTTGATCACGAAAGACCAAATCAAATCATTGGCGCGCAACTTATTGAAGGTCGTGGCCATCGAAGCACCATCGAGATAGCCCTGTGCATTCATCTGCTTCTCGAGATTCGCGACTTGCGCCTCGTCTATGAACACACCGAGCTCCCCAGGGTCCGCAAAATCGATCATCGAGGTTAGAAACGTCGCGCTGGTAACACGCGCATCGTCGCGTGCGAGCAGGTACGCCAACAACGTAGCGAGTAGCGTGCCGCCGAGGCAATACCCAATAACATTGACTTCAGATTCGCCCGTTGCCTGCTCAATCGCATCCAGCGCTGCCAGTGGCCCGTCCTGTAGATAATCGTCGAAATTCTTATTGGCCAAACTTTCATCGGGATTGACCCAGGAAATCACAAATACCGTATAACCCTGTTCCACCAGCCATTTCACGAACGAATTGGTAGGTCGCAAATCGAGTATGTAATACTTATTTATCCACGGCGGCATGATGAGTAGCGGGCGCCGAAACACACTATCGGTGGCCGGGGAATATTGAATGAGTTGCATCATCTCGTTTTGATAGACGACCTTACCCGCAGTCGTTGCGACATTAACGCCTAACTCAAAGGCGTCGGAATCGGTCATTCTAATCTGCAGATCACCCTTACCACGCTGCAAATCCTCGAGCATATTGTTGAGACCGTTCACAAGGTTTTGACCGTTGCTGGATTGTGTCTCGCGCAGGACTTGCGGGTTGGTCAATGCGAAATTGGTCGGCGCCAAGGCGTCGATATACTGGCGTGAATAGAAATCGGCCTTGGCGGCGGTTTTCTCGTCGAGCCCCCGCGCGGACCGAACACTCGACAGCAGACAACGAGATGCCAGCAAATAGGACTGCTTGATAAAATCAAACAACACCTCGTCGCGCCAGGCATCGTCGCGAAATCGGCGATCTTCGGGATCCGGTTCAATGACCGACTCAACGTCCTGCCCGGCTAGGCGTTGCCAGGTGTTAGCCCACAGCGACATCGAGTCCTGCCACATCGCGAGCTGCGCATTCCAGGTTGACGCCGGGTCACGCATCAACGACGCCGCGACTTCACCGAACGCCGCCACCAACCCGAGCGGATCAGGTTCGGCTGTATCCTCCGCCGTCGTTTTGGTGACGATCTGCTGTGCCATTTGCTGGGCTGTCAGCGCCGCATTCGCCATTGCGCTCGACCACGCCAATGGATCGAAGTCGAGATTTTCGGCGCGCTTTTGAGAATCGGTCATAATCGAGCCATTGTGCAGTGCAACAAATTCAGAACTATACCGAAACGGTCGTGCACTCACAACTCCTTAGTGCTGCGAACAGGGTTGGAGTATTTGCGATACCTGATTTATTACTGTCTCACGATCAGTGGTTTACAACCGTCATCGACAGAGGGTTCTGGTAACGCTCACGGTGTCTGCTTGCGGGGTACCTTGATCAGCGCCTCACCGTCCAATACGAGTCGCTCACCGATCACGCACGTGGTGCGCAAACGGGCACGGGCGCGTTCCGGCATGAGTTCCTCGACCGTTGCACAGGCCATCACGGTGTCGCCCGGCCGGACCGGTGCGAGAAATTTCAGAGTCTGACTCAGATAAATGCAACCCGGTCCCGGTAGACGCGTTCCGATCACAGTCGAAATGAGACTCGCGGTCAACATTCCGTGAGCGATACACTCGCCGAATTGCGTCGTGGCTGCAAATTCGCGATTCAAGTGCAGAGGATTGGTGTCACCGGACACCCCGCTGAACAGCAAAATATCGGCCTCAGTGATGGTCTTACCGTAGTGGCCGGCCATGCCTACCTGCAAGTCCTCGAGGTAGTAGCCGTGTAGCTCGATCATAGCAGGGGATTCCGGGTGAATGGTATGCGGAATACTATACCACTGTCGTCATACCCGGCACGGTAGATCCGCATCTGCAGCGTCCTTCGCAGCGATTACTGTTGATTCCGGGCCGCTCCCGGGGTATTTATCACCGGGAATTTTTATCACACACCTAACGTCACCCACTTTACGCCGCTTTGATGCTATGAAATTCGAACCGACCTCCAACTCGTATACAGCGGATCTGGATCGAAACGCCGCCAACTACGTGCCGCTATCACCGCTTGGCTTTATCGAGCGCGCCGCGCGGGTATATCCCGATCATGCTGCCGTGATCCACGGCGCGACGCGCCACACTTGGGCACAGAGCTACGCGCGAGCCCGCCGGCTCGCCTCAGCGCTACAACAACGCGGAGTCGGTTACGGCGATACCGTCGCGGTCATGGCGCCCAACGTACCCGCCATCTTCGAGGCGCATTACGGCGTGCCGATGTGCGGCGCCGTGCTCAATACGCTGAACGTGCGTCTCGATGCGCGCACCATCGCGTATATGCTCGAGCACGGCGAGGCCAAGACACTCATCACCGATACCGAGTTTGCACCGATCATCAAGGCGGCGTTGGCGGAACTCAAACATAAACCCTGGGTAATCGATATCGACGACCCCGCCGTCTCTGGCGAACGCCTCGGCGAAACAGACTACGAATCACTGTTGGCTTTAGGCGACCATGAATTTGACTGGCACGGTCCGGCGGACGAGTGGCAAGCGATTTCCCTGAACTACACGTCCGGCACGACCGGTAATCCGAAGGGAGTCGTCTACCACCACCGGGGCGCGTATCTCAATGCGTTAAGCAACGCACTCGGTTGGAATATGGGACAACACCCGATCTATCTATGGACCCTGCCGATGTTTCACTGCAACGGCTGGTGCTTCCCGTGGACATTGGCCGCCGTGGCCGGTACCAGCGTATGCTTGCGCAAAGTCGATGCGGCGGGAATTTTCCGGGCTATCGCCGAGGACGGCGTCACGCATTTCTGTGGCGCGCCGATCGTATTGAACATGGTTGTGAACGCCGAACCCGAGCAACGGCGCGAATTCAGCCACCACGTCGAAGTCATGACCGCGGCCGCACCACCGCCCGCATCGGTGCTCGCGGCGATGGAAAACGCCGGGTTTCATATGACCCATGTATATGGGCTCACCGAAACCTACGGACCCGCGGTCATTTGCGCCTGGAAACAGGAGTGGGATGCGCTGCAGGCAGACCAACAAGCCCGCCAAAAATCGCGCCAAGGTGTTCCCTATCACGTATTGGCTGACCTTGACGTCAAGCAACCGGACGACATGTCACCGGTTGCAGCCGACGGCGAAACGATGGGTGAAGTCATGTTTCGGGGCAATATCGTGATGAAAGGCTATCTAAAGAACGAAGCCGCAAGCGCCGAGGCGTTTCGGGGCGGTTGGTTTCATTCCGGCGACCTTGGCGTGATGCACCCGGATCATTACATTCAGCTCAAAGATCGCTCGAAAGATATTATTATTTCGGGCGGCGAAAATATTTCGTCCATCGAAGTGGAGGACATATTGTATCGCCACCCGGCCGTGTTGGAAGCGGCCGTCGTGGCCCGGCCGAGCGACAAGTGGGGTGAAACACCGTGTGCGTTTGTGACCCTGAAGGCATCGGCGCAAGACATTACGGAACACGACATCATCGTGTTTTGTCGCGACAATCTCGCCCATTTTAAAGCACCGAAAACGGTAATCTTTACCGAATTACCGAAAACCTCGACCGGCAAGATTCAGAAGTTCAAACTACGCGAACACGCGCGGACACTCGGTAGCCTTGCGTAATCGCATGCACTGACGAACCATAATCTGAATCGCGAATCATTCATGCGTTACTCTGACTACACGACACCATGAAGCACGCCGATTGGTATTTCGACTTTGTCTCGCCGTTCTCGTATCTGCAATGCGAACGCCTACCGGAAATCGCAGACGACATTGAGATTCGCTGCAAACCCGTGCTATTCGCTGGCCTGTTGAAACACCACGGCCAACTCGGACCCGCCGAGATTCCGAGTAAACGCCGGTTCACGTACCGCTTCGCACAGTGGCTCGCGGACCAGCAAGGCATCACCTTCACATTTCCTCCTAGCCATCCGTTCAACCCACTCGCGGTGTTACGGCTTGCGATTGCCGCGGATTCCGACCTGCAAGCAGTGTTGGCAATATTTCGATTTATTTGGGCGGAAGGTCGATGGATCGACGACCACGATAATTTCGATGTACTCGCGGGCCGGCTCGGTATAAACGACGGCCGCGCTAGAATTGGCGATGCCGCCGTTAAACAAGAATTGATCGATAATACCCAAGAGGCGATCGATCGCAATGTGTTCGGCGTACCGAGTTTCGTCGTAGACGGCACGGTGTTTTGGGGAGCAGACACACTCGACTTCTTTCTCGCGTATTGCCACGACCCGTCGCTGTTCAACACCCCAACGATGCGTCGCATCGACAAATTGCCCGTGGGCACCGAACGACCCCGCTAGCTCGAAACCTTCATGAAAGGGCGCGCTTCAGGGGGGGGATTCGGGCTAAGTGGCAAATGCGATCGTCCGCGGCTGCGTAGGGCGATGAGATGGTCTCCTCCCTCTTTTCAGTCGGCGTCGTAACCTACATCCCTATAGGCAACGCTACCGCGTCCCTGCTCTCGCTCATTACCTACATCCCTGTAGGCAACGCTACCGACAGCAAACAAAACGTTTTTCAGGGGCCGCTATCGCGGTTGCATGCGAATGGCACCGTCGAGGCGGATCACATCGCCATTGAGCATCTGATTTTCGACGATATGGCCGACGAGTCGCGCGTATTCGCCAGGTTCGCCAAAGCGCTTTGGAAACGGAATCTGGGAGGCCAAGCTAGTACGCACTTCGTCGCTCATCCCCTGTAGCATAGGGGTATCGATGAGCCCCGGCGCGATGGTCATGACCCGAATCCCCATAGCGGCGAATTCGCGGGCCGCCTGTAACGTCAATGCGACTACCCCACCCTTCGATGCGCTGTAGGCGGCCTGCCCGATTTGCCCCTCGAAGGCGGCGACCGATGCAGTGTTGACAATAACGCCACGCTCGCCGCTGGCGTCCAACGGTGCAACACCACCCATACCGGCCGCGACTAAACGCATGACGTTGAAAGTGCCGACCAGATTGATATTAATGACCCGCTGAAATTCCGCGAGCGGCATTGGGCCGTCACGGCCGACGATGCGTTCCGCCACGGCCACGCCGGCACAATTCACAAGGATACGTGGCTGACCGCAGGCTTCGAAGGCCGTCGCTAACGCCGTTTCAGTGCTCTTCGCATCACTCACATCACAGCCGCACGCCACACCATCGATTTCGGCCGCAACCTGTTCGGCCCCCGCTGTATCCAGATCAACAACGATTACCGTAGCCCCGGCCGCCGCAAGAAAACGAGCGCTGGCTTCGCCCAGTCCGGATGCGGCGCCGGTAACGACCGCGACCTGTTTTGCTATCTTCATCGTAATCAAAAGTGGCTTTGGATCGGTTGGCCGGCCCGGGTTGCACACGGATTGGCCCCATTCACTTCATACGCCCAATTGTGGGCCTGAGCCGAGCGCTAGATCAAGCGATTGCCTAAGCTGATTAATTCATGGCCGGCAGCCCCGAGTCCAAAATCACCCGCTTCGGCGTTGCGAATCTTAGCAATAACTGGGCTATTGCTTACAGGGACGTAGGTAATGCGCGAGAGAAGGGACACGGTAGCGCTGCCTGCGATCCGCGCCTTGAATTGGGTGATTTTGACTCTCAGGCCCGCTCGCCCAGACTTAATCAGAGGCTCCCTGGGCGGATAGATTGCGCCGGTGAAATAGTCTATTTACGAGTTTTTTCGCGTCGTGGGCCCGCGAACATTACTAATGACGATAGCCCGTATCGTCACGGTCCAAGATGCGCAATAGCGCGCCCCATTCACGTTCGTTGCCGATCGTTTCCGAGCGGCTCTGCTCAAACTGTCGGGCTGTGTGCTCACAGACTTCGGGCGACGGCAGTACGAGCTCACCCATCGCCTGCGCGGCAAGTTGAATTTCGCACGCACGGTTGAGATAAAACATCAACGAGAATGCGGAGGCAACGGATGTGCCGGCTGTGAGTAAGC
>CAXMMZ010000139.1:0-14839 GCA_964194565.1 Arenicellales bacterium | reverse complement strand
ATCAGGCCAAAGCCGTCTACCATCGGGTTGCGGCCATGGATGCAGCGTGCAAGCCCGATACCGAGCGCAGTGACTAACGGCACGGTGATCGTTGAGGTAGTAACACCGCCTGAATCGTAAGCGATTCCTATGATCTCGCGTGGTGCGATCGCCGTCAGCGCGACCACCAAACCATAGCCCACCATGATCATGAGATGCAGGGGCCAGCCCTTAAGGATTCGGGCTACGCCGACCAAGATCGCGAGACCAACCGATACCGCCACGGTCAGCCGTAACTGCAAAGCGAATGTTTGGCGTGCTGTATCGGTGTCACTAATAAGAGCGGACTGCGCGGCTACGTTGGAAGCTTCGTCGGCCACGGCAATCAACGCCGGTTCGGCTACCGTGGTGCCAAATCCAAGCGCGAACGCGAATGCCAGCAGCCATGCGGCGCTGCCTTTTTCTGCAAACGCATAAGCCATCGATTCACCAATTGGAAACAACCCAAGCTCAAGGCCGTACAGAAACAGCGCGAGCCCCAACGCCACACAGATTACACCCGTCAACAAGCTCAAGAGATCGGGCACCGGTTGCTGGAGGACGACGATCTGAAAGAAAGCAATGATGACAATGATCGGAGTCAGATCGCGAGCGCTATTCAATAACGGCTGAAACACAGCGCGCATAGAAAGTTACTTTATCCTTGTGCTGAGATGAATGAATGTGCGGCCCGAGCAATTCCCCGCCTCGAATTACACCGTAACGGTCGGTTGATTGTACTGCCCCATCGGGGCGGCGTTGCGATTTCCATCCACGATAACCCAAGCAAGAATGCGGTTGAGTTGATGGAGAGCAATTACTGATTCAATCGGATGCCACACCTAATAATCGAGTTCGCAACAGGGTGCGCCACCGGGGCGCCCCACGGGCATTTGTCCGTCTTACGAGCCACTCATATACAATGCTCATTAATTGTACATCTATGTGCAGTTTATGCCTATACTATGTCACCATTAGATTTCTGAGTAGGTACAGCCTATTCCAATAACTGATTGATTTATTGATGATAATATCAAATTCGTTAGAGCTGGCACGATTCTTGGATGGTAGTAGATATCAATTCAACCAAACCAAGGAGCAAACCATGATGTCAGCACTTCGAAGACTTTCAACAACGATCTTTAGCCGCGTCGATCAGGCGGTGGCACAAATTGAAAACCACGACGCGGTGGTCGAAGCGTCGGTGCGCGACGCCAAACGCGCCGCGGCTCGTGCCAAAGTGCGTTTGGCACGAGTCCATGCCGACGGCGAGCGGCTGCGCAATCGCATTGCTAATTTGGAAAAGAGCGCGGCAAGCTGGGCGGAGCGCGCTCGCTCGGTGGCCGCGAAAGATGAAGACACTGCGCTTGAGTGCCTGCGCCGCAGTAAAGCGTGCCAGCAGCAGCTCGAGGAACTGCGCGGCGCTCTCAAGCGCCACCAGGCCGTCGAGTCGCGATTAGCAAGCGACATACACGAAGCCGAATCGCGATTAGGCAATATAACGCAGCAACGTAATCTCATGCGCACGCGCCAGTCGGCAGCAGAGGCGCTTAAGTTTACGAGTGCGCTAGACCGAGCACCGGCCAGCGATATTGAGGACATTTTCGAGCGCTGGGAAATTCAAGTGACCGAGACCGAGTTAGCCCTTGGCAACGATGACCCGGTCGACACACTCGATCGCCAGTTTCTGGCCGACGAAGAACGTGCCGAGCTGCGCGCCGAGCTTTCGGCAATGCTTACGGATAACGAGGAGTAGATCATGACAAGTGAAACGATTAAACATGAAACACCCCGCACGCCGGAGCTGTCTAGGTTCGCTGAAATGTTTTCGAATTTCGAAAAGCTATCTGGTTTGCTACGAGTACTCGGAGCTTCAGCCGTTGTAGCGGCAATGTCCGTATTTCTATTGCAACACTGGGATTCCGGGAACGATATCAACCGCTATTTGTTATTGTTGGCACACACCGTGATATTAGCCGTAGTGGGATTAGCGAGCGGTCACTGGATTAGGGAGAATAAGGGGGCTCGACTGTTTCTCGCCCTCGCATTGGGTTCGGTAGCGGTGAATTTTACGATACTGGGCAGTCTCATTTTTTCGCAACTTCACTGGGACATAGCACCTACGTTGTACCCGCAGTTCGCGACCTGGCAAGCCGACAGTTTGCACAGTGCTTTGATTACAGCCGGAGCCAGTGTTGTGTTGCTGGCGCCGCTAACGTTCCTGGGTTTCCTGACTCTCGCCAGGCGTTCCGCAATGCGTCTTACGCTTCTGAGTATGCTCAGTAGTGCGGCGTTGCTGTTGCCGATTCGTGGCTCTGAGGTCGTTACCGCCGTATTGGTGGCACTGACTATCGTGCTTATCCACCAGCTCGCCGTAGCGACACGTCGCGATATCACGTTACAAAATGCCGAAGGCCGGTTTGCCCGTATAGTGCCGCTGATACCGCTAGCGATCATGCTTGGCCGGAGCCTGTACCTGTATCGTGTCGATGCATTCCTCATAGCCACGGGTGGGTTTATGGCGTTTGCGGTAATGCGACAGATTAGCTTGCAGATGGATCTGAAATCCAAGTTACGCGTTGGTATTGAGTGTTTGTCGATCGCTCCGGCTTTGGTGACCGCTGGATCGTCAGCCTGGCTTATTTCGGAAACATTTTTCAATACCTATATGTACTTTTTGCCGGTGACCGGAATCGTGTTTGCGTGCATGATGTTCGAACTGTCGCTACGCTCGTCCGGTGGTGGCGCGGGCTTTCGCCGCATCGCAAGCATCGGTTTGGCCACGAGTGTCTTAGTGAACCTGTTCCTCGTCGGTGGAGTTATGACCGCGGCGCTGTGCTTATTGGTGGGTCTCTCTCTCATCATCTATGGTGGCAGCGTGCAACAACGAGTGGTCGCCGGATTGGGCTTGGTGACGTTGCTATTTGGGCTCGGCTTTCAGATTAGCTATGCCATCGATGCGTTCGATTTCGGAAGCTGGGGAAGCCTCGCGTTGCTAGGTACTGTCGCGATTATTGCCGGCTCGATATTGGAGCGTCACGGCATCAACATTAAAACACGCGTAACGACCTGGCGCGAGCAGTTGGGAGCCTGGAGCAATTGATCACTCCTTAAGGTTACCGCGCAACGCCCCCGGGATTTTTACGGGGGCGTTGTTGTTTACGGCAGCCGCTTTGACTTGGCTGTATTTATTTTTTCTAACAACATCAGATTAACAATAGTGACTACTTTACAGCGATTGAAACCCGACGAGCGGGAGTTTTTCGACACCGTCGCCTCGATTATTTTTTCCAATCCGTTCACCGCAGATCGCACTGCAATAGAGGCAGTTCTGAAGCGATTGACCGAGCCAGCAACTGTGAGCGTAGACCACCAGTTCTGGGAATTGCTACCGGAAGTTGAAGCGAGCTTGTCGCGACTGTCGGCTCGCGGAATCGTCAAATTGCAGTCGGTCCATGCGGCCGACCGTGAGCGGCTCCGGCACGTATTTCTGTTCAAGGTCTTCGATCGATACCTCGCGCAGTTCGATGCTCTTATCCGTGCGCAGAGTCGCCACGGCGCCGAGCCGCTCGCAGCGGAGTTCGGGCGTGAATTTCTTCGGGATCTGTACGACTATGGGTTCGGCGATGACGATGCGTTGAGCTATCTGGCGCTCTGCTATCAAGTACGCCGCGCTTACTTTTTTATCTACCACACTTTAGTGGGTGATTCCAAAAGCATGAAGAATTTGCGCCGTGCACTGTGGGATAATGTGTTTACTGCCGACATTCGCACCTACCGCGATCATCTACGCCATCGGATGGAAGACTTCTCGACGCTGTTGCTGGGCGAAACGGGCACCGGCAAAGGCTCGGCCGCGGCGGCGATTGGACGTTCAGGATTAATTCCCTACGACCCTAAGTCCGGGCGCTTCAAGAGCAGTTTTACGGACACGTTTATTACGATCAATTTGTCACAGTTCTCCGAAACGTTGATCGAGTCGGAGTTGTTCGGGCACCGCAAGGGCGCATTTACCGGGGCCATTGATCAACACGAGGGGGTATTTGAACATTGCAGTGCGTACGGCTCGTTATTCTTGGATGAAATTGGCGAAGTGTCCGTGCCAGTTCAGATTAAGCTGCTTAATGTTTTGCAAAACCGTGAATTCACACCCGTAGGTGCGCACCAAAGCAAACGATTCTCGGGCCGCGTTATTGCCGCCACCAATCAATCCATCGAGACCCTGCGTCGCGGCGGCCGCTTCCGGGACGATTTTTTTTATCGATTATGCTCAGATGTGATCGAAGTGCCGCCGTTACGTATTCGCATCGAACAGTCGCCCACCGAACTCGAGCAATTAGTATCATTACTCGTGGAGCGCATGGTCGGCACGCCGAGCCCTGAACTTGGCAAGCAAGTGCTGGACGGCTTACGTAGAGATTTGCCACCCGACTACGCTTGGCCTGGCAATGTCCGCGAACTCGAGCAAGCAGTGCGTCGTGTCGTGTTACGGGGATCGTATCAGCCGCAGGCTGATACAGACACGGCCGACGTCGGCTGGCTAGAGCGCGCCGAGCGCGGCCAGCTTAGCGCCCAAGAACTTATGGCGTGTTACTGCCAAGGCCTGTATCGGCAGTTCGGCACTTACGAAGAAGTCGCACGCCGCACCGAGCTCGATAGGCGTACTGTGAAGAAGTATGTGGAGTCGGGGAGAACCCAGGCGGTAAAATAGCTCGGGCCGTTCCTAATGATGGATGTTCTGGGCCGCTCCAGGTTGAGAGACTAGCTGCACCCTATTGCCCCGAACCACCGCTAAATTGAATAGTACGACCGAACCGAATCCAACCCCATCTGATAACGGCCGTATACGCTGGGAAATGGAGATAAACGGACAATGGCATCGCGTCGCCTCGCACGCATTGCCCGACAGCATACGCAGCAAAAAATCGGTTCGGTTTGCCTACCAGGGAGGAATACTCGAGGTGACCGAACCCGATGGAGATATTCGCCGCTATCGGTTGGCCCGAAGCGAGCCGGAATAACAACGCCGGTCGGTCACAAGTTAGATTTCTTCACCAAGAATTGGTTACCAACGATGGCTCAAATTCCTAGTCTTCTCTATTTGTCCGATAAAACTCTGAAAAGTCTAGATATCACTACATCGGAAGTCGTTGAGAGTATCGAGCGCCTTATTCGAGGCCAGACACAATCTGAAGTTTGGAGCGCCCCTAAAGCCGCAATACTCCCCCCGGATGGACGATACATGATGGCGTCACTATCGGCGGCGGACGATCCGCCATTCCTGGCGGTGAAAGCTGTCATCCTCAATCCCCGCAATCCGGAGCGTGGGCTCCCGCAAATCAATGGGTTGATTACGCTGCTCGACAGCGGCACCGGCCTCCCAGTCGCTGTAATGGACGCAAATTGGGTCACCGCTGTGCGTACCGCCGCGGCCAGCGCCGTTGCCGCCAAGCGCATGGCGAGGCCGGAGTCGTCAATAATGGCTTTCATAGGGTGCGGGGTGCAAGCTCACAGCCATCTGCACGCGTTTGCCGATCTTTTTCCGTTGGATGAGATACGCGCGTTTGGCAGGGGTAGCACCAACCGGGACGTGTTGTGCAAGACCGCGCGGGATATGGGCTTTAAAGGAATCGCCAGCGGTACTGCAAAAGACGCGCTTGAGGGAGCCGATATTGTAGTCACATCGGTGACCTTGACGGCGCAGATTGACCCGTTCCTCGATGCGCGATGGTTGAAGCCAGGCGCATTTATCTCATCGACAGACCTTGCCGTTCCCTGGATTCGTGAAGGGATGTCCGCCTTTGATCGAATAATCATTGATGATCGTAACCAGGAAACTGCCATGCCAAACCCAATGGTCGAGCCTAGCCTGATCAGTGGTGATCTACCTGAGTTGGTCAACGGCGATGTGGAAGGTCGTCATTCCGATGAGGAGCGTACGGCTTTTGTGTTTCGTGCGGTCGTGCTCGGAGATCTGGCGTTGGCCGGACTGGCATACCAAAAGGCACGGGCCGTGTCACAAGGACTGTTGATCGAAACCTAGCGAAATATAGCAATTAATGTTCAGTATACCTGGAGGTCGGACGGCAATCCCTTTTTATAGTTGTCGACAAAGTCACCGATAATTTTTACGCCGGCGATGCCCAGCGGAGCGATATAGCATCTATGCAAATCATATTGTCTGAGATCTCTTTGTTGTTTTTGAGTTCTCGGCTCCACGTCATGCTCAGTTTCCACCAACAAGATTATTACGGTGCCGATGAATTCCTTACTCGTAGCTACGGAGTTAGATCTCGCACTGCGATCAAGCCAGATCCCCGAAACAGGAGCCCGGCGCCGTTGATAGCAATTGCTGGCATTATTTCCCAATGATGCTAACGCTCTTCCTTGCGATAGGGTATGAGTAACGCCGCTGGCGCTCTTGCGGTGCGCGCCACAACCACCATCGCGAGCACGGTGACGAGAAAGGGCATCATCAGGAAGACCTGATAGGGCAAATCGATCACGCCGCTGGACTGCAGCCTCAGTTGCAGTGCATCGACGGCTGCAAACAACAACGCCGCCAACGCCACCCGCCACGGATCCCAGCGCCCGAGTACCACCAACGCGATGCACACCCACCCGCGGCCCGAGATCAAACCAAACGTGAACGCATTAAATTGAGCCAAAGAGAAGTAGGTGCCAGCCAGACCAAACAAACCTCCGGAGAGCATCAATGCCTGGTAGCGCTTCCACGCGACACTGACGCCGGCGCCTGCGGCCGCCAACGGATTCTCGCCAACCGTGCGAAGCGCGAGACCCCACGGCGTACGAAACAGTACAAACGCCGATACCGGCACCAAGCCGAACGCGATATATACAATTGCGTAGTGATCAAATAACGCCGGTCCAACAAAAGGAATTTCAGACAGCACCGGCAACGCTAAAGTGGTAAAGGGCTCGACGTTGGGTGGCTGGGATGGCTGACCAAATATGACTCGATATCCGTAGAAGGCGAGTCCGGAACACAACATGGTCACGCCTAACCCCGACACGTGCTGGCTCAGGCCTAAGGTCACTGTGAGCAGGCCCATTAGTGCACCGAATACGAGTCCGGTCATGATCGCCGCCGTAATGCCCCACCATAGATTGCCGGTGAAATATGCCGCCGCGAACCCGGTCATTGCGCCGAGTAGCATAATCCCCTCGATACCGAGATTAAGCACGCCGGCTCGCTCGCTGAACATTTCGCCGAGTGTCGCCAGCAGTAAAGGGGCCGCGATGCGCACCATCGCTGCAAAAAAGCCTACCTGAAGTACTTGATCGAATACGTCAAACACGATTCATGAAGCCCTACTCCGAGCGTTGCACTCGAATCCGATAATGAATGAATAGTAAGCCCACCAGCATACAGATCAGTGCGGTGCCCTGAATCACATCCGCGAGAAACACCGGTACGCCGGTCTTACGGGACATGGTCTCGGCGCCCGTAGCAATGGCGGCAAAGAACAATGCCGCCGGTACCACGCCGAGGGGGTTTAGCCTAGCCAGCATCGCAATGACGATACCGGTGTACCCGTAACCCGGGGACAGCGAAGCCATCACTTGGAAATGCAGGCCACCGACTTCACCGACACCCGCTAGCCCGGCGAGTCCGCCCGAGATAATTCCCGTAATCAGCACCACCCGGCCCACCGGAACCCCGGCATTTGCCGCGGCCCGCGCGTTCTCACCCACCGCTTTAATTGCGAATCCCACGACCGTGCGTGTCATCAGCAACCACACCACGATTGCACCAACCGCTGCTAATAGCACACCGAGATGGAAGCGAGTGCCTGCCACCAGCATCGGGAATTCCGCGTCGAGTCGAATGTCAGGGGAATCCGGATAACCGCTTAACGGATCCTTCCACGGGCCATCGACGAGTGCCATCATCATGTAAAACATTACAAAATTGAGCATCAGGCTCGACACCACGTCATCAACGCGATAGCGAACTTTGAGCACGGCGGGGATGCTCGCCCACAGGCCACCGGCGGCTAGTCCAGCAAGTAACATCAAAGGCACCAATGACCAGATTGGCAATGATTCACGGGCACCGACAAACGCCGCCGCCATCGCGCCGGCCAACAGCTGGCCTTCGGCACCGATATTCCAGAACTTGGCGCGAAACGCCACCGTTACGGCTAATCCGGTAAACACCAGCGGTGCCGCTTTGACCAAGGTCTCCAGAGCATTAAACCGAGTCCCGAAAGCACCGGCGGCGAGCGCCTGGTAGGCGCCGATCACATCGGCACCTGCAAGCACAATAAGTCCGCTGCACAAAGCAAGCGTCGCCGCGACGGCCATGACGGGCAGCGAAACATTCATCCATGTCGGTGCAAAAATACGGGGTTCGAGGCGAAGTCTCATCCTGCTTCGTCGCCCCCTCGGCCGCCCGTCATGAGCATCCCGACCTCCGTCATCGTGGCTTTTGATGCCGCGAGATTTGCCACCAAGTGGCCCTCGTAGATCACCACGATACGATCCGCGAGCACAAACAACTCTTCCAAATCTTCACTGATTAACACCACACCGCGTGCGCGGGTTTTCAGGTCCAGAATCCGTTGGTGCACGAACTCGACACCGGCAACGTCCAACCCGCGCGTTGGCTGCGCGGCGACCAGAACGACGGGATGAAAAGCCAGTTCGCGGGCCAGCAACGCCTTCTGCAGATTGCCACCTGACAAGGTGCCGGTGCGTGCATCGGGTCCAGGAGCGCGAATGTCAAAGCTCTCCATTTGATCGATCACAAATTTTCGGATTGCGCCGCGTTTGAGCCAGCCTAGGCGACTGAACGGCGCGGTGTGAAAACGTGGCAGTATAACGCTGTCGCTCAAGGGTAGGTTGGATAGCAACCCAGCGCCGATGCGGTCTTCTGGAATCTGCGCAACGCCGAGACGTTGCAGGCTTCGCGGCGTCGCATTGTGCACCAGGGCGCCGTCCACCTCGAGCGTGCCGCTTGAGGGCCTGATCGTGCCGGCAATTACGCCGGCGAGTTCACGCTGACCGTTGCCGGACACACCGGCAACGCCGACGATTTCGCCAGCGCGGACATCCATCGTAACGCGGCTGAGTTGGTCGCGTTGCATACCACGTCGGCGCACCGTAACGTTGGACAAGCGCAGCAGCACTCTGCCGGCGGGGGTCGCCACCCGCTTAGGCAGCTCGATCTCACGACCGCACACGAGTTCCGCGAGGCGAACGTGGGTCAGCGTACCGTCGTTGGCGAGGGTTGCCACTACGCTGCCACGCCGCATCACCATTATCCGCTGAGTTATGCTGAGTACTTCTTTGAGCTTGTGACTGATAAAAATAACGCCCACTCCGTTATTCGCCATGCTTCGCACTGCCTCGAACAGTCCCTCACTCTGTTGCGGAGTCAGCACTGATGTGGGTTCGTCTAAAATTAGAATTTGCGCCTGGTGAAACAGTGCTTTAATGATCTCGAGACGTTGCTGTTCACCAACGGTGAGTTCTTCGACTCGCTGCGCGGAATCAATGTTGAGTCCATAGCGACGGCTAATTTCGTCGAGCCGCCGCTGCGCTCGGTGGTGATCGAGCAACCCATATCGACCAGCCGATCCCACCATAATGTTTTCCAGTACGGTGTGTCGGGGCACCAAATGAAAATGTTGATGCACCATGCCAATGCCTGTGGCCAGCGCATCCGCCGGATTTCCCACAGTGACCGCTTGATCGTCTACATGTATGGACCCAGCGTCCGGCGTATAAATGCCGAATAGCACGTTCATGAGGGTCGTTTTGCCGGCGCCGTTCTCTCCCAGCAATCCGAGTACCTCGCCCCGATTCAGGGTGAGATCGACGTTTTGAATTGCATAGACACCGGCAAATTGCTTCGCAATGCCGCGCATCTTCAGTAACGGCGCGGTACCGTCCACGGCATTGCTAGCGAGTTGTGAAGCCTTTGTTGCCAAGTTGTTCGTCACGCCGACTCGGTCAGTATGCTACCCAACCGCCGGGCATAGGCGTCGCACAACGGGTTGCGGGGAACTTGAGTGTCCCGCGCAACCTGGGCAAGACTAGCGCATCAACAGGCGGCGGTAGAGTCGATGCGCCGTCCGCTAATCATTCGGACTTTGGTGCGCTCTCGTCGATCGGTGCTCGGAAGGTGCCATCGAGGATTTCTTGCCTGCGGGCAGTCACCATTTCCTTGATTTCGGCGTTCAAGTTTGCGTCCCACTCGTGGTACGGGGCGAGAAACGAACCGCCCTTGCCCATGAACGAAAACTGACCGAAATCCTGGGACGTGAAAACGCCGGCCTGCACCTGACTGACGACCTGTTTGACTGTCGGCCACATATCCCAAACAACACTCGTAACCACGGTTTTTGGCCCTAGCTCCCACTGGTCTGACATATTGCCGATAGCAGATACGCCGCGCTCTGCCGCAGCCTCGATCACACCGAAACGCTCCGCATATATGACATCCACGCCTTGTTCGATTTGCGCCAGCGCCGCCTCTTTGGCTTTTGGTGGATCGAAGAATGAACCGATAAATGAAAACTTACATTTCACCGCTTCATTGACCTCTTTGGCACCGGCGCAAAACGCGTTGCAGAGTCGGTTAACCTCAGGGATGGTCATCGCGGCCACAGCACCGACTGTGTTGGTCTTGGTGAGTTTGCCGGCAATCATACCCGCTAGGTAGGCGGGTTCATGTATCCAGTTGTCGAACACCGCAAAGTTGGGTTCGGCGGGGCCGATTCCTGAGCCGAACGTGAACGCAACATTGGGGTAATCTCGCGCCACGCGCCTGGCAATGCGTTCAGCGCCAAACGAATCGCCCATGATGAGATCGTATCCTCCCTCGGCATACTCGCGCATTACCCGCGCAAAATCCGCTGATTTTACACTCTCGGACCATTGATACTCGATGCCGAGTTCCTGTTCAGCCTTTTTTAACGCAACGTGAATCTGATTAACCCAAGGTTCTTCGATCGGTGTCTCAAATACCGCAGCTACTTTAAGTTTCTTCTGCGCTAGTACATCGACCGGTGCCATCCATGCCAAGATCGGTAGCAACACCGACAACACACTAACCCAGAATTTTCGTATTGTAGTTACCCTCATCAATTTATCCTCCGAGAATCTAGTAATAGCCTTGTGCCGACGCACGCCCATATGAACAACGCGCGAGGAAACGGCACGCCAGTATAGAGATAAAGTTACTCGAGTGGCAATCACCGGGACATATGTGATGGACGACGACGGGTCCGAGCCGTTTCTATAAAGTTTGTTTCAGGCGGTCCAGTCGCAGCCGTTGTCGCTGGTCAAATAACCGCCGTGATCCGAGCCACACGGCGCTCACGGTGCCAAAGATAGTCCCTGCGGCGATAAGGAACATCACCAGGATTTGATACTTGACCGCCTCGACCGGATCGCTTCCGGCCAAAATCTGACCTGTCATCATGCCAGGCAGGCTCACCAACCCGGCCGCAGCCATGGCGTTAACAATGGGTATCATGCCGACGCGGATACTGTCGGTGCGAATATTAGCGATGGCATCCTGCGCGCGATGGCCCAGCATTAACCGGGCCTCGATGATCTCGCGTTTGTCCGATGCGCTTTGGGTGAGGCGGTCCAGGCCGAGCGCGACACCGTTCATCGTATTACCCAAAATCATACCGAGCAGTGGTATCGCATACTGTGGCGTGTACCAGGGTGATGCGTTGACTACGACCGTTAAAGCAAGCACCGTGACGCTGAACGCGGACACGAACATTGATATCGAACCCATAGCCAACGACCAGCCACCAGTGAACCGGTGTGCCTGCCGGACCGTCACTTCCCGCCCGGCGATAATCAACATAAACAAACCCAACAACGTGACCCATAACCAATGTACATTGCCGAACACGGCCTTGAGCACATAGCCGATCAATAACAACTGGACAACGGTGCGAAGCGCCGCAATGAGCAGAGAACGCGTCTCTCCAACACGCATCCAATGCGCCAGCCCGGCGGCGAGCAATACCAAGATCGCCGCCAACGCCAAGTCCAGAGGGCTTAACAAAATCATAAGCGGTCACCGTTCAAGCGACCGTTAATGATAGTCAACGTACGATCTGCCACCCGTTCGAGCTGCGTGCCATCGTGGCCCACCCATATCACACAGCAGCGATGTCTTTTGCGGTAATCGGCAATCAACGCCTCGACCCGCATAATATTGTCGAGATCCAGATTGGCGGTAGGCTCGTCCAGCAACAAAACCCCGGGTTGGTTCGCAAGCAAGCGCAATAGTGCAAGCCGTTGACGTTGCCCGCTCGATAGCTGACGCACGGGTTGATCGAGAACCGATGGCGTCAAGTCGAGAGAATCGAGTGCCGGTTTGTCTTCGATCGGAAAATGATCCAGTACGCGCTCCGACCACCAAAAACTTTCGGCCGGTAACAACCCCACCTGAGTACGCCATTGCGGCGGAGAAAATGATTCCCGCGGCTTACCGTCCAGCGAGACATCGCCTTGATGCGAATCGAGATCGGCAAGACAGCGCAATAAACGCGTCTTGCCGCTGCCGGACGGGCCGGACAAAGCGGTACAAGTTCCGCTTTCGACCGACAAGCTCACCGGGCCGAGTCCAGCTGCCTGGATATCTTTAGCTTCTATGCAGACCACTATGATTATGCCGGACTAGCAAGCAACCACCATCGCATAAAATAACCGATGGCGCCATCCGATGTCTTCGATATGACACGGACCTACTGTTCCCAACGCCAACAGAATGAATTCGCAATCTGTCGACAAGCTGGCGAGACTGCCAATCGACTACCGCACACTTTCTGTCTTTCGTTGCGGGATATTTATTAATATCGCGCCGATGGAGCCCAACGAGGTATCACTCTAATTGGCGCTGATGTGTGCCTCGATTGACCGTGTTTACCTGAAGTGGGCACGTTCGGGTTCCCTGCAATGACAATGTAATTTAAGGCTATTTGGCTCAGAGTCGGGACACTGTGTCGTCCAGGACAAATGCTCCATGTAGGGCTAGAATCACTGTATAAGAGGTTTCGTCGTTACGATGAACCAACACCGACCGTCAGGGGATATACAAAGTTCTGTAATATCCAATATTCCAATCTTCTGTATGGTTAAATGTTAGATTTCAATGGGAAAGAATACTGTAGCTAAGTTGTCAGTAGGAACGATCATTTTGTTATATGGAATTTATGGTTACTCATCTGGTGAAATATATAAATTACCGAGTAAATATATGGATGTAGAAGAACTATCAGTTAGTGGTAGTAAATTAGTGTATTGTGTGTTGAGCTAGATATCATTTTCATTGATTTTTTATATCTGGGCTTTTCCGAAAAGAAGTAACCGCAAACTAACAAAAAAAGGATTTTTAAAACTACTAACGAAATCATGATGGCTATATTTCTTGTTTCTGGCGCTATATTGCAAGTGATTAGTTAAGTATTTGGATAGGCATATGAAGAAATCTAACAATGCGCCCGAGTGCGCTCCCTTCGGTCGCCGGGCACCCACTTCGCTCCGCTCCGCGGACGCCGCTCAGCCTAAACGTTAGATACACACAACATCAAACATTGTAGAGGTTTTCGAGGAAATGCGGGAAGCAATGTATTTCGGTGAGCAAAGCGTTAGACATACAAACATACCATGGAAATTCTAAAAACATTTGGCTTGTTTATAATCACTGCTCTTGCCGAGATTATTGGTTGTTATTTACCGTATCTATGGCTCAATAAGGATAAATCTGCGTGGTTGTTGTTGCCCGCTGTAATAAGCCTTGGCATGTTTGCTTGGCTACTCACTCTTCACCCTCACGCGGCAGGCCGTGTGTATGCAGCTTATGGCGGAGTCTATATTAGTGTCGCTCTTATGTGGCTATGGGCCGTTGATTCGGTAAAGCCTACAATCACTGATTTTGTGGGCGTAGGGATCTGTTTAGTTGGCATGACCATCATCATGTTTGGCCCGAAACACGCCTAACAAAACCACCAACCCGAACAACGAAACACGTCGCTCCTTCGTCGCGCCACTTTTCGTTGCCGGTTGTCCTGAGCGTTTTGCCATCAAATGAGCCGCCTCCACTCAGCCACGCCCCATCACATCGGAATTGTTGCCTGCTCCGCCGAAGGCGCGGCTCTCTGCTATCGCACAATCTGTGTAGAAGGCACGAAGCTTCTGGGCCCACACGCTCATCCCGAGGTCTCCATGCACACGCACTCGTTTGCCGAGTACGTAGAGTGCATTGAAAGCGGCGACTGGCAGGGCGTGGGTGAGCTGATGCTCGCTTCCGCAAACAAGCTCGCGAAAAGCGGTGCAGATTTTCTGATCTGCCCCGACAACACTATCCACCAGGCGCTTCCCTACATTGCACAGCGATCTCCTCTGCAATGGCTACACATCGCCGATGTGGTCGCGGCACAGGCCGTCGAGCGCGGGTTCCGGTGCGTCGGCCTTACCGGGACTCGCTGGCTCATCGAGGGCAAGGTCTATCCGGAGAAACTCATAGCAAAAGGGGTAACGTGTGTGCGCCCAAACACCACCGAACGCGAAGAAATCAATCGCATCATCATGGGCGAGTTGGTCTACGGTATTTTCACGTCCGAGGCCATTGCTTATATTCAGCGTGTCATCGGGCGGATGAAGGATGCTGGCTGTGACGCGGTTGTACTCGGGTGCACTGAGATTCCGTTGATCATGAATGACTCGAACTCCCCGCTGCCAACGCTCGATTCCACACGCTTGCTTGCACACGCGGCGCTGCGTCGGGCCGGGCAGGCGGCCGCTACACGAGAATGACGGCTAACCC
>CAXMMZ010000138.1:0-16926 GCA_964194565.1 Arenicellales bacterium | reverse complement strand
ACGGCCCCTGGGTCTGTCGTAACGGTACTCCCACCCAGCTTGGTCGTTCCCTGAAATACTACGACCGCGCCGTTGGTTGAAATCAGGCCAAATTCAATTTGCTCGCCTACCAAATTCCCCGTGACGACGCCTCCCTCTAAGCATTCATTAGGACCAAATGCCATGACGCCCGATACGGGCGCGATTTGCCGCGGCGGGAGAACCTGGGCCATCGCGGGTTGTACACCGATAATCGGCGCGAGTTGAGCAAGAATCCCAGTTTCGAACGGTGCCACAGCACCTAGCAGCGGCTGTGGTTGGGTAAGAGTCATCGATCCGGTCGTCTGGAACGAGGACGTCCGCGACAACAAATTGACCGTCCATCGGCCGGTCGAATCTCCGATTCCACTGCTGGTCCCACCGCTGCTGCACGCGGAAAGAACTACCACCATTGCCAAGCACAGGCACACGAGTTTTCTCATTGCAGATCCTCGAGGACTCTTTTGTTTACAATTAGTTGGTTATCTTTGTGAAACCGTTCTATGAGCATTATAGATTATTTCCTGAAAATTAAAAGAGAGTTTTCGAATCTCGGCTCGGTATTGGCTCAGATCTGCACAGCCGATGGCCTTTCCAGGGCCGGGTGCAACCGTGCCACCGTGACCGCCGTACCCCGAGTTTTCACGATTTCGACCGGGTGGCCCGCCAGCAGCATACTCGTGCCAGGGTGAGGTATATCCTCAAGATACTCAAGAATCAAGCCATTTAGCGTTTTCGGTCCATCGGTTGGCAGTCGGCAGCCAATACGGCGATTCAGGTCACGGATGGCGGTAGCAGCGTCTACCAGATAGCTGCCGTCCGGTTGCTCGTGAACTTCTTCGGTCATGCCTGGCACGTTGCGCGTGAACTCGCCGACGATCTCTTCGAGAATTTCCTCGACCGTGATGAGCCCCTTGAGGTCGCCGTACTCGTCGACCACGAGCCCCATCTGCTGTCGTGCCGCCTGCATCGCCAACAATTGTTGGGTAAGTTTAGCACTTTCCGGGATATACATGGGTTCGCGCGCGATCGTTTTTAGACTTGATTTGCTGGGTTCGTCGTTTTGGCTCAGGTGGATGATATCCCGCAAATGCAGGATCCCGACGATCTGGTCCAACGACCCTTCGAACAACGGCACTCGAGTGTGATGGCTGGTGGCCAACTGGTCCATGATGTCTTCAGTATCTTGGTTAAGGTCGATTGCCTCGATCGCGGATCGCGGCACCATCACATCGTTTACCGAAACGTTTTCCAACTCCAGAACCCGCAACAACATCGACTGATGCGATTCCGGGATGTTGTGGCCTGAGCCCTTAATCACACTGTGTAGTTCCGCAGCGCTAAGCTTGTCGACGGGGCGCCGTACCGACACACTGAACAGCCTGAGTACAAAACCACTGGCATGGTTCACGAGCCATACGATCGGATGCAGGCCGCGCACGAGAACCGCCAAGATTATCGCCACTGGGAACGCAATGCGCTCGGGGTAGTTGGCAGCAACGGTTTTTGGCGGAACTTCGGCAAGCACCAATATGATGATCGTCATCAAACCGGAGGAGAACGCGACGCCGACGTCGCCGTAGAGCCGCCATGCGACGATCGAGGCCACCGATGCCGCCGATATGTTCACAAGGTTGTTGCCGAACAGCACAGTGCCCAGCAATCGATCGGGCTCCTGTAGCAAGCGCTGCGCGATTTGGGCACTACGGTGGCCGTTGTCGGCGAGATGTTTGAGCCGATACCGGTTTAAGGCCATCATCGCCGTTTCGGAGGCAGAAAAGAATGCGGAGAGAATGACCAGCAAGACAAGCGTGCCCAGCAGCACACCTATCGAAATATCGTCCAATCGACCGATCGCCTCACTGTGTTGAAATCACCGCAATTTGAGTGTACTCGCTGCTGCGACCCATGCCAATTACCACTTTCTCAGCAGCGGCTCGCTAGCGGCCGAGGATGACTTCCAATACGAATCGGCTACCGAAATAACCCAAAAAGAGGATCGCGAACCCGCCTAGCGTCCAGCGCACTGCGTTGCGCCCGCGCCAGCCGTATCGGCGATGCCCGCCCAGCAAAAGGCCGAAACACACCCAGGCCGCCACCGATAGCACGGTATGGTGCGTAATTGGAAATTCCGCCCCGGATAATTCGTGGTTGAACAGGACTCCGGTGAGTAACGCGACCGTCAACAACACGAACCCAACGCCAATTAATCGGAATAACAGCGTTTCCATGCTTTCGAGAGGCGGCAATAAGGTGGATACCACCGGCGGTTGACGGCGCAGTTGGCGGTCCTGATAACCCAGCAGCAACGCTTGGGCAACCGCTAAGCCCAAGCTACCGAACGCGAGTATCGCCAGCATCGAATGGCCGGCGCGCACGGCGGACGTTGTGGAAATGAGGGAGTCGCGGCCGGGCAATAGCCAACCGCATAGTACCGCGAGCGCGGCGAGCGGAAATATCAGCAGCCCCAAGTTCATTTCGGTGCGGCACAATGCCGCGAGCATTACGGCCAGCGCCGTGGTCCAGGCGACTAGCGAGCCGGCGTCGGCAAGCCGGACATTCACGCCGCCTGCGGCGAATATGTTGACGTATAATAGATAGCCGTGCAGCGCAACGGCCATCGCAATTACTAGCAATATCGGCGTGGCCGTGTGCTTGACGCGGCGATAAAGCAACGCGGCGGCGACTAGGTACAGTGCCGCGGCCAGCAGTGACAGTAACGATATCGGCATAGCGTCCGGATCGATCAATGAACCCTCATCGGCTGATTCTACCCGAATTGGAACATGGCATAGACGGATACTGAATCGATGTTTTCGCAACTAGGTGAACGCCTGCAGGCGACATTCAAGCAGTTACGGTCGCGCGGCCGACTGACCGAGGCCAATATCGGTGATGCATTACGGGAAATTCGCGTCGCGCTGCTTGAGGCTGACGTCGCGCTGCCGGTCGCGCGGCAACTGATCGATCAGGTCCGAGCGCGTGCGGTTGGGAAAGAGGTCATGGAAAGTCTGACCCCGGGCCAGGCCGTCACCAAGGTCGTTTATGAGGAATTGGTGCAGTTGATGGGAGAATCCAACGACGCACTGACCTTAAACGTACGCCCGCCAGCCGTGGTGTTGCTGGCCGGGCTGCAGGGCGCCGGCAAAACGACAACCGCCGCCAAGCTCGCACGATTCATCACCGAGCGCCAACAGAAAAAACCATTGCTGGTGAGTTGCGATGTATACCGGCCTGCGGCGATCGCACAGCTTGAGCAGTTGGCCGAGGCCATCGGCGCGGGATTTTTCCCAAGCTCGGAGCAGCAGGCACCGACTGCCATCGCCGCCGCCGCGATTGAACACGCGCGGCGCACGAATTTCGACGTGGTTATTGTCGATAGTGCCGGGCGTCTGCACGTCGACGACGCGATGATGCAGGAAATTCGGGAGATTCACGCTGCGGTGATGCCGGTCGAGACGTTGTTCGTGGTCGATAGCATGGCCGGGCAGGACGCCGTAAACAGTGCCAACGCGTTTAACGACGCATTACCGTTAACCGGTGTCATTCTTACCAAGACAGATGGAGATGCGCGTGGCGGTGCAGCGCTGTCGATCCGCCACGTCACTGGCAAACCCATCAAGTTTCTTGGCATCGGCGAAGCCAGCGACGCGCTTGAGCCGTTTCATCCGGACCGCGTCGCGTCCCGGATTCTAGGGATGGGCGACGTCTTAAGTCTGGTCGAGGAAGTCGAACGCACCGTTGACCGCGAGCAAGCGGAGAAGGTCGCTAAAAAGCTGTCGAAAGGCAAAGGCTTCGACCTAGCGGATTTCCGTGAGCAATTGGAGCAGATGGAAAAAATGGGTGGCATCGCGAGTCTGCTCGATAAACTCCCTGGGGCCGGTGCGCCGTCTGCTCCGATGGCCGCGCAGCTCGACGATAAACAAACCCGCCGCATCGTTGCCATCATAAACTCAATGACGCCGCACGAACGCTCGTTTCCGGCAGTTGTTCGCGGGCCTCGTAAGCGCCGCATCGCGGCGGGTTCGGGAACCGAGGTTCAGGATGTGAACCGGCTGCTCAAGCAGTTCACGCAGATGCAAAAGATGATGAAGCGAATGAGCAAACGCGGCAATATGGCGAAGGCGCTCGGCGGCTTGAAGGGGCGGATGCCCGGTATGCCATTCTGATCCGGTAGTGGCGGGCGACGGCGGCCTGAACCGGGTTGCACTACGGCCATGGCAATTTTCGCGCCATGGCGATAAAATCGCGCCCCTTTGACGCATGAGCGGGTGCAACCGGGGTCGCGGTGACCGACGGTGCGCTTGCCGAGAGGACATTATTCATGGTTACGATTCGACTAGCACGCGGTGGGGCCAAGAAGCGCCCGTTCTATAGCGTGGTCGTCGCCGACCACCGGCGCGCGCCGCGTGGACGTTTTATCGAGCGCGTCGGGTTTTTCAACCCGTTAGCAAGGGGCGGAGAAGAACGCGTCCGCCTGAACTTGGAGCGCGTGGATCATTGGGTCGGGCAGGGCGCTAAGCCCTCGCCACGTGTCGCGACATTGATCAAGCAGGCGCGGGAATAACGTCTTTCGCTGCGGGCGCGGTCAAACGCAGCCCGCTAATGGCGACTGAGTTCGGTGGCGGCGAACCCCAACACGAAGATTGTCGTCGGTAAACTCGGTGCCAGCTATGGTGTATGCGGTTGGTTGCGGGTGCAATCGTATACCCAGGAGCCGGAAGCCGTTTTCGCGTATCTGCCGTGGCGGTTAGGCCGCGCCGAGGTTGACGTCGAACCCGCTGAATGGCGCCGAGCGGGGACGCAGTTTGTCGTGAAGCTTACGGGTGTTGACAGCCCTGAAGCCGCGCGCGATTGGTCAGGATTGGAGATTTCGGTCAGTGCAGCGCAGTTACCGGGGCTGGCGATTGGCGAATATTATTGGTCGCAGCTGCAGGGAATGCGGGTGATGAACACGAGTGGTGTCGACCTCGGGTCGGTGCAATCGTTAATCGAAACCGGCGCCAACGATGTTATGGTAGTGGTCGGCGAGCGTGAGCGCCTGATTCCTTACATTGACTCTGTCGTCCATACGGTAAATATGCCGGACCGGACCATAGAGGTGGACTGGGACGCGGATTATTGAGTGTCGCCCGGCAGCGTCGTTACCGGTAGCGACGGAGAATTTTATGCGGATTGACGTCGTCAGTATCTTTCCGCAGATGTTTCGGGCTCTGACCGAGTCCGGCATCACGCAACGCGCGACCGAGCAGGGTGTGCTGCGGTTGCGGATATGGAATCCGCGAGACTATGCGGGTGATTCGTATCGTCGTGTGGACGATCGGCCTTATGGTGGCGGGCCGGGCATGGTGATGATGCCGGAGCCGATCGATGCGGCGATCCGGGCGGCCAAGGCCGCGCACAGCGAGGCCGTGTCGGTGGCGTATCTGACACCACAAGGCCGGCGTCTCGACCATGGCGGTGTGATTGAACTCGCATCGCGCCCGGGCTTAGTGTTGATAGCGGGACGTTACGAAGGCATCGATGAGCGCGTGTTGCGCCGACATGTCGACGAAGAATGGTCGATTGGCGACTATGTTTTGAGCGGTGGTGAATTGGCGGCCATGG
This sequence comes from Arenicellales bacterium, assembly GCA_964194565.1. Taxonomy (GTDB): domain Bacteria; phylum Pseudomonadota; class Gammaproteobacteria; order Arenicellales; family JAOTWM01; genus JAOTWM01. The sequence goes on along the minus strand of CAXMMZ010000138.1, from coordinate 11,301 downwards.
TGATGATAGATGCGATGGCACGGCAGCTACCCGGTGGTTTAGGGAATACCGATTCCGCCGAGCAGGATTCGTTTGCGAACGGTCTGCTGGATTACGAACACTATACGCGGCCGGAGCTTTACGAAGGGCAAGCGGTGCCTGCGGTGTTGCTCAGCGGCGACCACGATGCGATTCGGCGCTGGCGCTTGAAGCAGTCACTGGGACGGACTTGGCTGCGGCGGCCGGATTTGTTGCACGCGATGGAACTGGATGCCGAACAAACGAATTTGTTGAAGGTATTTCAAGACGAATATACGGGCCCGGAAATAACCGCCGGGTCCGAAATACGAGAGACGGTACGGTGATGACCCACATTGAAGCGATCGAAGCAGCTCAACTAAAACAGGACATACCGGATTTTTCTCCGGGCGACACCGTCAAGATCCAAGTTCGGGTCAAAGAGGGGACGCGAGAACGACTGCAGGCATTTGAAGGCGTCGTAATTGCGAAGAAGAACCGCGGTCTCAATTCCTCGTTTACCGTACGCAAGGTGTCTTACGGCGAAGGCGTCGAACGTGTGTTTCAGACCCATAGCCCAATCGTGGCCAGCATCGAGGTTAAACGTCGCGGTGCGGTACGGCGGGCCAAGCTGTACTACCTTCGCGAGCGCCGCGGACGGTCGGCCCGAATCAAAGAGAAGATCTAGGAGCCAGCCGGACTTAGGGCGAATCTACTGCGGCGGCGGGAAACTCGGCCCAGATTGCCGATTTATCTCGTTAAATAGCATGCTATTCGCCTCAGTAAATCAGCAATCTGGACTCGATTTCCCACCTGCCTCGTTACGACTCGCTAAGTCCGACAGGCTCCTAGCCCACGGTTTGCGCCGGCGCGGCGGTCGTTGGCACCGGCCGCCCGCGTAACGAAGGCTCGCGACATTGGCCCCGCAAAAACACCTTCCGCATTCGCAAAACGCGACATCGATCGAGCGTTTTCTGGATGCCGTGTGGCTGGAGTCCGGACTTAGCGACAACACCTTGGCCGCGTATCGCGTTGACCTCGAACGTTTCGGGATCTGGTTGGATAGCGACGCACAGACGTTGTTGGGGGCGCAGCGTTCCCAGCTCTTGAGTTATTTGGCGGACCGGGTTAGGGACGGCGCCAAACCTCGTTCCACGGCGCGATTGCTATCATCATTACGGCGGTTTTATCGCTATTGGCTGCGCGAGGGTAAGATATCGCTCGATCCCACGGCCGATGTCGCCTCGCCGACGCTCGGTCGGGGACTCCCAAAAAGCTTATCGGAACAAGACGTTGAACGCTTGCTCTCGGCGCCCGACACGAACACGCTGTTGGGCCTGCGCGATCGCGCCATGCTGGAAACCCTATACGCTACGGGTTTGCGGGTTACCGAATTGGTGAAACTCGGGGTGACGCAAATCGATCTAAATGCAGGCATCGTGCGCGTTACTGGCAAGGGCCAACGCGAGCGCCTGGTGCCGCTCGGTGAGGAGGCGTTGACGTGGATCGAGGAATACTTACGGATTGCGCGACCGGATTTATTGAAGGGTCGGGTCTGCGATTCGGTATTTGTTACTGCGCGCGGCAAGGCCATGACGCGTCAGGCGTTTTGGCACTTGATTAAACGCCACGCGACACGAGGCGCGATCGACATTGTACTGTCGCCGCACACCCTGCGGCACGCGTTCGCGACGCACTTGCTAAACCATGGCGCCGATTTGCGGGTGGTACAAATGTTACTCGGTCATAGCGATCTGTCGACGACGCAAATTTACACCCACGTCGCGCGCGAGCGCCTGCGCTCGTTGCATGAACAACATCATCCGCGTGGTTAGCCCGGGTATTTCACGAAGGCGGACCACGGACCACGAATATTCTCAATATTTGAATCGGCAGGAGTGTTAGAAATTCTGTGTCAATCCTTTAATCTATACGGAAACAGGATTGAATCATGGCAGAGAAGTTTGATTTTGACGCAGCACATAAGGCGCTGCAATCGGGGCAAGCGATCACGTATAGTTATTCTTTCGGCCTCCATTTCCGCGCCATTCGTTGTGCTTCGGCAATTTGCTCATGAGTCATTCTTTTGGCGGCGATGTCACGGTTCTCTAGCGCGATTTCATGTCCTTGACTCGCCGCGAGGTTGAACCACATGTGCGCCAATACATAGTCCTGCGGTACGCCCTGACCTTTGCCGTACATCCAGCCCAGGTTGAACTGGGCACCGGCGTTACCTTGTTCCGCCGCCTTGCGATACCAATTTCTCGCTTCCTTGTAGTCCTGCGATACGCCTTGACCGTTGTCGTACATCACGCCGAGGTTGTACTGAGCACTGGCGATACCTTGTACCGCCGCCTTGCGGGACCAATCTACCGATTCCTTGTAGTTCAGCGGTACGCCTAAACCGCTGCTGTACATGTAGCCGAGGTAGTACTGTGCACGGGAGTGGCCTTGTTCCGCCGCTTTGTGGTACCACCTTACCGCTTCCTTGGAGTTCCGTACGACGCCGCGACCATTGTAGTACATGAAGCCGACGTTGTACTGGCCATCGGTGTTACCTCGGTCCGCCGACTTGCGATACCACTTTACGGCTTCCTCGAAGTTCTGCGGGACGCCTTGACCGTGGTAGTACATCACGCCGAGGTTGTACTGCGCATCGGCATCGCCTTGTTCTGCGAGTATTTTATACTCCTTCAATGCGGTGTCGTAGTCGCCTTGCTGGTACGCAGTGACAGCATCCCCAATGTCCGCCGGCGCCCCAGGCGCGAACGTGAGGGCAAGCCACGAGCCAACCAGCAACCAGATCAAATTTTTGATTCTACTCATAGCATTCGCATCGTCCGGTGGGGTAGTGCGCACGCCGATTTTCCAGATCGGTTGTGTTTAGCCTATTTTGCGGACGTGTTCGTGGTCTGGTCAACACGAGAAGCTACGCCGCGCCACGCACTAATACGCGGTGCCGTTAAGCCTTCTTTCCGCGCTTCTATCACGCGCCGTGAATCCTCGCGCAAACGCCGATCTGAATCTTGGGCGAAGCGCTCCGGCGCAGACAAAGCGTGGGACAGTGGCTCGATCATCCGGAACATCGCCTTACCCCTAGAGCTGGCTTTGTCTCACGGGTCAGCCAAAAGACGACCTTGCGGAAAGCCTTATTCTATCCACTCTGGGAAATCAGGTGGCGGGTCTTCTACATCTGTAGAGCCTATATACTCATCGTCCAAATCGTATACGTGTACTTCCATGGCCATCGCTTTCGCCCCCCTCTTTCTCCTCTCATAGGTCAATGCGTAGAATAACGCTGAATCCGACCTGACTCGAGGATACTTTCGACTCCCCTAACAGCCTTATTTTTATGTTTCGTTCAAATAACGGGGGCTTTATACTGACTGTACTGATAATTCTCAACTTAATTTCCTGTAGAAAATCAACATAACAATGACTGATGACCGACTTCCGAGAAAGCTAGCGGCCATTCTGTACGCTGACGTTGCGGGCTACAGTAAGCTTACGGGACAGGACGAGGATGCCACCCACCGCAGATTGAGTGAGTGTCTCGACCTCATTTCCAAGAGCGTAAACGAACATGGCGGCAAAGTCATACACTATGCTGGTGATGCCGTCCTGGCATGCTTCAACGCGGCTAGTGACGCGCTGGCTTGCGCCGTAGAGGCGCAACAGGAGCTGCAGCAAAGTAACGGGGGTCAACCCGATAATCAGTGCGTCATGTTTCGCATGGGGGTCAATCTGGGGGATGTTATCGAAGACCGTGGTGACATCTATGGCAACGGAGTCAACGTCGCAGCTCGTCTGGAGAGCCTGGCAGATCCAGGTGGTATCTGTGTATCAGAATCTATACGGGGCGCAGTCGGAACAAAACTTTCCCTGCAGTATGAATCCCTCGGTCCACAGGAAGTAAAGAATATCGAAGAACCGGTCCTGGCGCATAAAGTTAAGCTTAACGATACAACACCTCCTGCATCGCCAGACACGGCGACGACCATGTTGCCCCCAAATGATTCGAGGCCCTCAATTGCGGTTCTTCCCTTCAACAATATGTCCGGTGACACTGAGCAGGAATACTTCGTCGATGGCTTAACCGAGGACATTATCACCGCGCTTAGTCGTTTTCGTTCTTTGTTTGTGATCGCCCGTAACTCAACATTTACCTATAAGGGGCAAGCAGTAAGGATTCAGGAAGTTGGCAAGGAGCTGGGGGCTAGCTATGTTGTCGAAGGCAGCGTGCGTCGGGCAGGAAATCGAGTACGTATCACCGTTCAGTTGATTGATGCTGGGACTGGCAATCATTTATGGGCGCAGAATTATGATCGGGATCTTGACGACATCTTTGCAGTTCAAGATGAAGTGACACAATCTATCGTAACGGCCTTACCAGAGCGGATTGAGGTCGCCGACTTGGAACGGGGCAGGCGAAAACGAACTGAGCAGATGGTGGCTTATGATTACTTCCTGCGAGGCAGGGAGTGTCATCACAAGTTCGAGCAGCAAGCATGCGGGGAGGGAGTCCAGCTGCTGGAAAAGGCCGTTGAGTTAGATCCAAACTTCGCCCAAGGGTGGGCGTGGCTTTCCTGTACCGTGGGCCAAGCCTGGGTTCGTGGCTACTTGCCGGATGCCGAACGACTTTGGAAGAGATGTGTAACAGCTGCACACAAATCGATGGAACTCGATGAAGAAGATAGCGAGTGCCACCGTATCGTGAGTGAAATTCACTTACTAGAAAAGAAATACGACGAAGCCGAATATCACAACGAACGCGGGCTCGAATTAAATCCAAACAACCCACTCCTGTTAGCCCAGAGGGGATACCTACTTGCTTATGTCGGTAGACCGGATGAAGGTGTGGAGTGGATGAACAAAGTTATCCGCCTTGATCCTTTTCATCCTGAGGCATACTACGCCAATCTGGGAATCGCACTACACGCGGCCCATAGATACGCTGATGCAATAGATGTGTTCAAACGCGTCCCCGAACCAAAAGCGACCCACCAAGCCTACCGTATCTCCTGTCATGCCAAGTTGGATCCGGTTTCTCAGACTGACGAATACAAAAACAAGCTCTTTGATCTGGATCCGGACTTTACAATTAGTGGTTATGCCAAGTCCTTGCGTTATAAAAATCCAGCTGAACTGGAGCACTATTTGGACGGTCTACGCGCAGCAGGCCTACCAGACTAGAAGGCTAGAGGCGGGCCTTGGTCAGGGCTTTAAAATGAAAGCCTCGTCAGAGCACGGAGCGCCGACAATTCAGATAGCTGAGATTGCCGATCAGCCAGTTTGCGTTATTAAATAACGCGTCGTTTACGACTCCGTCGGTTGATTAAACGGAGTTGTGCCATCGGCGCCAAGAATATGGAAATCACCGTCAATATCTTGGGTCCAAGCCCATGTGGCAAAATGCGGAACATCCATTGTACGCATGGCGTGAACATGTTGTCATCGATAGTATTGCTCATAATAATGTGAGATCGCAGCCCGGTAGAAGTTCAAAACGTAGAATTGGGTAGAAAGCCTGGCAGTAATTGCAGCAAGGAATTTTAATTACTGTTGCGTTGATTGATAGCATTGAAACTCCGAAAAATGAATAACCAGGCCAATAGAACGGCGAAACGGAATAATGCTAGTCAGATATACCGTTACACAAACCTTTTCCGGTATGTCAGGAACTGGTGGCTTCACTTTGCGCTAAAGTTCGGTGCGAACAAAGGAGGTGAGGTAATTTTTGAGGGGCAAAATGGAATTAATTATCGTGTGCCGGTGGAAATGTATCACCTGTTTAAGGAAATTATCCTCGATGACTGCTATTTGCGTGGGCTCCCGGAATTTGAGAGCGAGAACATTACCATCCTGGATATTGGCGCGAATATAGGGTTGTTTTCGCTGTTCATGATTTCGCGGTTTCCAGCAGCAAGGGTATATGCCTACGAACCGATGCCTCCAAATTTTGAATACCTGACCGAAAACGTTGAACGTAACCGTACTACAGGGATAACCCTGGAAAACAAGGCTGTACACAAAGTGATTGGGAAGCAAACGCTGCACTATCATTCAAAACGCCCCTATCCGACTGCCGCTTCCCTGGTCCTGTCTGAAAGCGCCACGAAGTCAATCGAAGTAGATTGTGTCACGCTGGCAGAAATTATTGAAAGCCGGGGGCTGGAAAAACTAGACTTGCTTAAACTCGACTGCGAAGGTTCCGAGTTTGGAATAATTTATGACACCCCCGCGTTTTATTTCGATCGAATATCGAGAATGACGTTGGAGTATCACGAAAATGCAGGCCTAAGAAACAACGGCGCAGACTTAGAAGAATATGTACGTTCGCTTGGATACCAGACTGCGGTTGGCGGGAAATCCATGATGTGGGCCTGGAAATAGATTTCCCCGCCACAGTACTTCCAGGCAACTGATCGGGTCGAATCAAATGTGCTGTTTAACGATCGCTGGTTCCCATTTTTACCCAACCTGGCAATACATCAAGGGCAAAAACCAGTGAATAGTCCTACGGTATCAATCCTGGTGCCCAACTATCGGACACGGAAACTCACTACGCTTTGCCTTGAGTTGATTAGACAGTATACAGATCAGTCCCTGGCAAGGGTGATTGTGGTTGATAATGACTCGAAAGACGACTCGTTGGAATACTTGAGAAGCCTCAAGTGGATTACTCTGGTTGAGCGTACGGCCACGTCAAGTGAACCTGCTCATGTTTCGCACGCTCGGGCGCTGGATTTGGCATTCAAGGAGGTGGATACTGAATTCGTGCTTTCGATTCATACTGATACCCTTGTGCTCCGCAGCGACTGGCTTGATTTCCTGCTCAAACATTTTGAATACCCAAAGGTTGCAGGCGTCGGTTCCTGGAAACTTGAATACCGACCCGCTCATCGACGTGTATTAAAATCGATCGAGAAAAATATTCAACTCGGTATATGTAAATTACTCAGAAGGCAGACTCGTGGCATTGAAGGCTCGCCTGGTAATCCTTATTACCTGCGCAGCCATTGCGCCATGTTTCGCACGGATCTTATACGTTCTCATGATCTCGGGTTTGCCGACAATTGTGAAAACGCCTGTAAGGTCATGAGCCTTGAACTTGAAAAATATGGATACCGTTTAAACTATATAAAGCGTGAACAACTGATCAGGTATGTCGAGCATGTTGACCATGCAACCATGATTCTCAACCCCCAGGAGTTTCTGGCGAGTGGTGAATTAAACAAGCGCCACATTAAACGAGGGCGAGAGAGACTCAAGCGCATAACCGCAAAGCTGGGCTATGCAGAACAGGAAAACTTCAGTTAGTTAATATAGTCAGCTTGAACGGAGCGGGTTCGCTCTAGACTCTAGTATATTTAGTCAGTTTGAATTGTGCGCGTCAGTAATCTAGTAGCATTCGACATATACACGGTACTCGCTATGAAATCTTCGGCCCAGGCCGTTATACCGCAACTACTTTCCGACGAATTGCGCCAAAAAATCCGCAGCTACTATCTGGCCGACGAAGCCAGCGTGGTGCGGGAACTGGTCGCTAGCGCCGATTTATCCGGGTCTGAACGTCGAGCCATTAGCAAAAAAGCAGCCGCGTTGATCACGAAGGTCAGGCGTAGCGGCACGCCGAGCATGATGGAAAATTTTCTGGGGGAGTATGGCTTGACAACCAAGGAAGGCGTGGCGCTGATGTGCCTGGCCGAAGCCTTGCTACGCGTACCGGATGCGCAAACTATCGACGAACTCATCGAAGACAAGATATCGCCGGGAAACTGGGGCAAGCACCTGGGGCATTCCGAATCCTCGCTGGTCAATGCTTCCACCTGGGCGCTGCTGCTGACCGGAAAGGTCGTTGCCCCAGCAGACGAGAAGGGTTTGCGCATCACGCTGCAAGGCCTGGTCAAACGTCTCGGCGAACCACTGGTGCGCACCGCGGTGGCTCAGGCGATGAAGGAACTAGGACGACACTTTGTGCTCGGTACCCACATCGAGGGTGCGAGCAAGCGCGCGCGGGAACTGGAGGCAAAGGGTTATACCTATTCCTACGACATGCTCGGCGAGGCGGCGCGTACTGAGGCCGATGCGCGCCGCTATCACCTCGCGTATTCGGACGCGATTACCGCGCTGGCGCCCGCCTGCAAGCACGCGGATATCCGCAACAATCCGGGTATTTCAGTCAAGTTATCCGCCTTGCATCCACGTTATGAAATCGGCCAGCACGAGCGCGTGATGTCTGAACTGGTCGCCCGCACCAGTTCGTTGGCGATGCTGGCGCGGTCGGCGAACATGGGCTTTAACATCGACGCGGAAGAAGCCGACCGGCTCGACATCTCGCTCGACGTGATCGAAGCCGTACTGAGTAATCCGGCGCTGAAAACCTGGGACGGATTTGGCGTCGTGGTGCAGGCATTCGGGCGGCGCGCGATCCATGTACTCGACTGGCTTCATGCGCTGGCCGAACGACTCGACCGCAAGATCATGGTGCGCCTGGTCAAGGGAGCGTATTGGGATACCGAGGTCAAGCGCGCGCAGGTGCTGGGCCTGGCCGACTATCCGGTATTTACGCGCAAGCTGAATACCGATATTTCTTATATTGCTTGCGCGAAAAAACTGTTGGGCATGACCGATCGCATGTACCCACAGTTCGCGACCCACAACGCGCACTCCGTCGCCGCGGTCTTGCAGTTGGCGCAGGGTCAAGACGACTTCGAATTTCAGCGTCTGCACGGCATGGGCGAGTCGCTGCACGATTTCGTCGTGCGCGATCAAAGAGCGCGCTGTCGCATCTACGCGCCGGTGGGCGAACACCAGGACTTGCTCGCCTATCTGGTGCGCCGGCTGCTGGAAAACGGCGCCAACAGTTCTTTCGTAAATCAGATCGTCGATACCAGTTTCGCGCCGGAAGACATCGCGCGCGATCCGTTCGATCGGGTCCAGGCCCTCGGCGATGCGATCGCCAATCCGCTGATCGTGTCGCCGGATTGCATCTACGGTGACCAGCGTCGCAATTCAAGAGGCTGGGATATCACGGATCTGACCGAAGTCGAGCACATTCACGCGAATCGCGAAACCTGGCGTAATCATGTCTGGCTGGCGGCGCCGATGCTCGCCGTGCCCGCCACAGGCGGCGACACCATTGGGGTGCGTAACCCCGCCGTCGGCGACGACCTGGTAGGTCGGGTGACCGAGTCTTCCGAAGCCGATATCGAAAATGCAATACAGCAAGCCGCCGATGGTTTTACGAGCTGGGCCCAAACACCGGTGCAAACCCGCACCGCCAGCCTGCGCCGTGTTGCGGACTTATATGAGTCGCACGCCGAAGAATTGTTCGCGCTGGCCGCGCGCGAAGCCGGCAAGACCTGGCTCGACGCAGTAGGCGAGGTTCGCGAGGCGGTGGACTTTGCGCTGTTCTACGCTAACGAGGCCGAACGACTGGACGGCCAGGGTCAAGGCCGCGGCGTGATCGCCTGTATCTCGCCCTGGAACTTCCCGCTCGCGATCTTTAGCGGTCAAATTCTCGCGGCGGTCGCGGCCGGAAATTGCGTAATCGCCAAGCCGGCTGAACACACCAGCCTGATCGCGGCGCGCGCGGTTGCGCTGATGCACGAGGCCGGGATCCCGAAAGCGGCCATACAATTGCTGCCGGGTGCCGGCGCGACGGTGGGCGCCGCGCTCACCTCCGATGCGCGTATTGCCGGCGTTTGCTTCACCGGTTCGACCGCCACCGCGCATCACATCAATCGCAATATGGCGCAACACCTGGCGCCCGAGGCGCCGTTGATCGCCGAGACCGGCGGGCTGAATGCGATGATCGTCGATTCGAGCGCCTTACCCGAGCAGGTGGTGCGCGACGTGCTGGCCTCATCGTTTCAAAGCGCCGGCCAACGCTGCTCAGCCTTGCGCATGCTCTACGTGCAAAAGGATGTCAAGGGTAAATTACTCGAAATGCTGTTTGGCGCGATGGACGAATTGCAACCCGGTGACCCCTGGTTGCTGGCCACCGATGTCGGGCCGGTAATCGACCAGGCGGCCAGGGCCAGGATCGAAAATCACTGCCAAGCGATGGCCGATAAAGGACGTCTGCTCAAGCAGATTCCAATTCCTGACCAGGGCCTGTTTGTCGCGCCGAGCGTGATCCGGCTCGACGGAATCGAAGAACTGGCCGAGGAAATATTTGGCCCGGTATTGCACGTGGCGGATTTCGAGGCACATCAAATCGACCGCGTCGTCGACGCCATTAACGCCAAAGGTTACGGCCTGACTTTTGGCATACACACCCGCGTCGACAGCCGGGTCGAGCAAATCGTGAAGCGCATCGAAGTCGGTAACATCTACGTCAACCGCAATCAGATTGGCGCGGTCGTCGGCTCGCAACCGTTTGGCGGTGAAGGATTGTCCGGAACCGGGCCCAAGGCGGGTGGTCCGCGCTACCTGGCAAGATTTAAGAAAAGTAGGCACACCGGTCTGCCGTCGGAACCCTCGCGCAAGGTTGATGGCGATGAACTCCAGGCATTGATCGACGGCATGTCAAAACCCTGCTGGACCAGGCCGCAAACACGCGAGGAAGCCCTGTCGCGGGTCATCGCTAGCCTGGGGCTTGACCTGAGTCCGCGATATACAACCGAGGTCGAGGAGTTGCCGGGTCCGACCGGTGAAACCAATCGCCTGTCCACCCATCCCCGTGGGCTGTTGCTCTGCCTCGGGCCGACGCGTGGTGCGGCGTTGACACAGGCTGTATCGGCGCTCGCGCAGGGCAACGCCGTGGCCCTGGTGGCGCCCGGAATCGCCGATGCGCTCGATGAATTTAAGAACGCGCGTTTACCGGTAGCGGGTTTGGAAGGCGAACTTGATGCACGGGCATTGCGTCAGGCGGACGGCTTTGACGCGGTACTGAGCCAGGCTATGCCGGAGACGATGCGGGAGTACCGGCGCGCGCTCGCCGAGCGCGATGGGGTACTGATTCCGCTAATTCCCGAGACCGATGCGCCGGAACGCTTGATCATCGAACGTCATTTGTGCATCGATACCACGGCCGCGGGTGGCAATGCGAGCCTGATCGCTGCCGGGAGTTAGCCAAGGGAGTAGGGCGGTTGACTTGCAGGGGCGGTCCAGTAAGCCGTGCAGCGCGTGTTTAGCGCGCGAAGGGGATTGACTCACTTTTAGTCCCGTACCAACTTTGGATATATCTAGGTATCCGGAAGACGGCAATGGATAAGAATACAAACGTTACCCTTTCGAATTCCGGCGTGCGCCGGGATGACGCGGATTCAAAAAAAGTGCGTTTGTGGATGGACAATA
>CAXMMZ010000137.1:0-11551 GCA_964194565.1 Arenicellales bacterium | reverse complement strand
GACTGCATGGAAGAAGATGTCGATCGGTTGGCCCACACCGCTGGCGAATTGGGTCTACGCGGGGTGCCGGTTTTCGTTTTTCAGGAAGGCTATGAGCCGATCGCCGAACGTTCGTTTCGCGATATCGCGCGGCTCACTCGTGGCGCTTACTGTCGTTTCGATGCTGGTAGCGCGCAGCAGTTACGTGAGCTACTAGGAGCGGTTGCGGTGTACGCAGCCGGCGGCCGCCGCGCCTTGCAGGACTTCAGCCGCGGCAAACAAGGCCTGGTGCCGTTACTGACCTCGCAACTCAAGTAACTCATGTTGATTCGCCTAATGTTTGCGCTAGTCCTAGTGGTAGGACTGCTGTGGTTGATCTCGAGGCTCAGTAAGTCAACACCGGAGCAGCGCCAGAAATTCCTTAAGTTACTGCTGCTGTACGGCGGCGTAGGTATTCTCATTGGAATGATTGTTACCGGCCGACTGCATTGGTTGTTCGCCGGAATCGGATTTCTAATTCCCTGGATCCGGCGCGGCATTCTGGCGCAACGTGCGTTCGATCAATTTAAGCGCTGGAGCGGCCCGCAGCAGGATCAAAATTCGGACGTCGAGACCCGCTACTTACGCATGGCGTTGGACCACGACAGCGGAGACATGTCCGGCGTGGTGCTCGAAGGCGCCTTCCGCGGCCGCAGTTTGCAGGAATTATCGGTGTCCGAGCTAATGACGCTTCGGGCCGAGTGCGAACAACACGACGCACAATCGGTAGCGGTACTGGATGCCTACCTCGATCGTACCCACGGCGACCACTGGCGCGAGCACGCAAGCGGGACCAATGAGGGTAGCGACGACGCTAAGATGACCGCCGAACAGGCCTATGAAGTGCTTGGCCTGACACCGCAAGCAACCCGAGACGAAATAATCGAGGCACACCGCCGCTTAATACAGAAACTCCATCCTGATCGCGGCGGCCCGACGTACCTGGCGGCGAAAATTAATCAAGCGAAGGATCGACTATTGCGAGCGTAGTCGGTACCGGCCTTCGCCCGCGAGTACGGTCGGCGATCGTTGCATTTTTGGCGCACGCGGTTCGATCATTTGTCAATCTACGCACGGATTGGTGGTTAATTGAAATCATACCTGGTTACGTTGCGCTATCCATTACTAATAAGCGCCTGCGTATTTGCGGCCGCGCACATTGCGGTACAACTGGCGCTATTAGGAGATGCGTTGCCGTATCTAATTCTGATTCAAGTGATCGCGATGTATTGGGCGGGCAAGTTCATCGTCCTCGCGCGTCTCGGCGGCGCACTCGGCGCCGCACTGGCGGCGGTCGGCTTGATATTGTTGGTGCACGTCGGATTGGAGCTGTTGTATATCGTTGCGGTCGCGGCCGTCAGACCGGCGGGTGGGCCGTTCGTGCCCTCGATTCGAGGTGTTTGGTACGCATTCGTAGGGTTCTCGCCAATCATGTTCATTATCGGATATACCGGCGGGGTTATTGGCAGGCGACGATTGAAAAGCTGACATGCCATCAATAAAAATACGTAAATACGGGTTTTGGGGGCGCAATGTCGTTGCGCTGATGCTAGTCGTTACCGTCTACGGTGGTACCGCTCACAGTGCGCCCGATGTGCTTGACTATGTGAGTCAAGCAATCGAGATACAAAACAACACTCGTACGGTCACCGTGCCGGCTGGTTATGTGTTGGAGGTTCTTGCCACCGATCTTGACGCGCCGCGCATGCTGACGTTTGCTGCGAACGGTGATTTATTTGCCGGCTCACGAAGAGGTCGGGTTTATCGAATCCCACCACCTTATACCAACGCCAAAGTACTGGTCACGACCGGTGGCTATCCACATAGCGTGGATTTCCATCGCGGCTATATACTTATCGCCAAGACCGATGGCCTGTACCGTGCGCCGTATCGACGGGGGCAAACGCAAGTCGATCGCGATTCCGTGCAGCTATGGGCGCCGCTGCCCGCGGGTAGGCGTCATAACAGTCGCACTGTGCGGGTCGGCCCAGATGGGGAGGTCTACGTAGGCTTAGGTATTTCGGGTAATTGCAGCGATCAGTTTCTGGACAATAGCTATCCACTTGACGATCGTCGCGGTGGAGTTGCGCGGCTCCGGGCCCTGGCACCACAACCGGCCTGGGAAGCGTTTGCGTCGGGGCTACGCAACCCGGTCGGATTCGGCTGGCATCCACGCACCCAAATTATGTATGGCAGCAATAATGGCCCCGACCATCTTGGTTTCGAGCTGCCAGCGGAATCGTTTGCGAAATTGCAGCCGAATTCGTTTCACGGTATGCCGTGGTACTGGTTCGATGGTGCGAAGATTCACCGGGACCCGTGTATTCGCGGCCGGCCGCCCCGCGATGCCGGCGCCGTAACCGCGCCGGTTGCGACTTTCCCGGCGCGCAGCGCACCGATGGGGGTCGCATTCGTCCCTGCTGACGCGATGCACCCGTCGTTGGAGTTTGTGCCGTCGTTGCGTTACATGGATCATGGGGGACGCGGCCGCATGGTAAAGCGGGCGGTGACCCCGCGACGCGCCGTCATCCTAAGTTGGTGGTGGTTCGATTCGATGCCGACGAAGCGTACCGAGTCGACGATTTGGTGACCGGTTTCCAATTGCCCAATGGCGAGCGTTGGGCACGACCGGTCGGTGTTGCAATAGGCCCGGACGGGGCGGTGTATTTTTCCAGTGACGACGGGGTGAACGGATTGTTTCGACTTCGTCGTCGTTAAATTGGTGCCGAATACAAATGGGAGATTGAATTGACTATCGCACTATATACTTGGGGTACGCCGAACGGCCGTAAGATTTCTATTGCGCTGGATGAGATGGAGCTGCCGTATACCGTGCATCCAATCGATATCGGCAAGGGTGAGCAGTTTGGCGAAGCATTCTCACGTATAAGTCCTAGCCATAAAATTCCTGCAATTGTGGATGAGGACGGCCCGGAGCGTGATTCCATTTCGTTATTCGAAAGTGGCGCCATTCTCATATATCTGGCCGAGAAGACCGGTTTATTTATGCCCGGCGGTGCGGTTGCGCGGCTGCAGACGTTCGATTGGTTGATGTGGCAGATGGGTGGTTTCGGGCCTATGCTGGGTCAGGCCCATCACTTTCGACGTTTTGCCAAACGAGAGGTCCCATATGCGATTGAGCGCTACAATGACGAAGCGCAGCGTTTATACAATGTGCTGGACGCTCGACTCAGCGGGCGCGAGTTTCTGGTAGACGAATACACTATCGCGGATATAGCGACGTTCCCGTGGGCAGCCCGGCACGAATGGCACGGTGTCAATCTTGAGGACTTCCCAAATGTCCAGCGCTGGTACGAATTCCTTGCAGCGCGACCCGCGGTTCAATCCGGTATGCGGGTGCCGTTCCTAAATTAAGTCCGCGGCTTTCGATTTCTCCGTAGTCCGGCCTACCTGTGCCCGATCTACGCGGGCAACTCGTACATCTGACCCGTAATTCGGTTCGATCCGTACATGACTGCACGGCCGAATTCGATTCAGGCACTGTATTAACCTGCCCCGATCGGTTCCAATTACGGGTCCGCTGACCTTGGAGTCGTCTCATGGCGAAATGCGGTTTGTTGGTATTCGCGGGGCCGGGCGTGTTCGCGCGTCACGCGTTGTCGCGGCTAGTACGGCATGGACCGGCTATCGACACAGTGGTCTGGAGCGGGTACGGGAACGTGTCTAAGCACGTCGATTCCCGATTTCCCGTAAACCGACCCCGGTCACTACCCGGAATAATCGATACTGCGGTCGAATTCGGCCTGAGTACCGTGCCGTGGGCGGAATTTTTGGCGCATCCGGCGGGGCGACTCGAGTCGATACCGCGTTGCGGTTTGGTATTGTGTTTTCCGCGGCGTTTACCGGCCGAGATAGCCGCCTTGCCAGCCTACGGCTGCTTCAATATTCATCCATCGTTGTTGCCGCGCTACCGCGGACCGAGCCCTTTGTTTTGGCAGTTCTATAACGGCGAACGTGACGGTGGCGTTACCGTGCACCGAGTCACCGAAAACATTGACGCCGGACCGGTCATCGCGCAACGACGCATGGTTCTGCACGCCGGTCTCGACCACGCGCAAGCGCAATGCCGGTTTGCGACGCTTGGTGTCGATTTGTTCGTCGATTGTTACCCGCAGATTGCGGCGGGTCATGCGAGTGTAGTATCGCAACACGAACCGGACGCGTCTTATTATCCTGCGCCGATCGAACGCGATTGGCTCATCACACACGAATGGAGCGCGGAACGCGCCTATCGGTTTATCAGCGCAATGGTTGCCGAGTGTGGACCGCTACGGATGCGCACCGAAAACGCCTTGGTGGAGATATCGGCGATGCATGGTTTTGATGTCGATATGGTTCAAGCCGAGCCGTTGGCGGCGTTCGGTGACGTATTGCGAATACGCTGCTGCCCAGGAACGATAACGGTCTCCGGACTCGTGCTATGAAGTGCCGCCGGCCTGTTTCCGAATGGACCGCGTAATGGATGCGGCCACACGCGACGATTGACAGTGCTTGCCGTACGTCGGCGATTACGTGCGAGACAAAATTTTAGTCGGAGATTCAGCGCAAAAGCCGATATAATATCGCCGATTCTGATGATTTGACGCTCCATCACTGACCGGTATCGCCGCCGAATGCTGCAAACCCCTTCGCAGTCTCTCGAATCATGAGACGGCGCAAGTATCCAACCATCAAACTCAGTGCACGCAAGCGCCCGATGTTTGCGGGTCGATCTGGATTTCGTGGCCAGGCCATCAAACTGCCGCGGCCCGCGTCAGCCATTACCTCATCCATACCGCCTGGTAACACTCCCCTACCCGTGGTGACTGCGTCGCCCCGCTCCCCGCGCGCGCAACCGGTACGCCGACCGCTTCGCTGGGTGTTGGTAATGGCGGCGGCGTTCTGTACATCGGCTTGGCCGGTGGATCTCAAAACCGGGAATCCGACGCGGTCTGAGCTTTGGGGCATCCACAAAGCGCATCTGGCCGAGGCGCTCGGTGCATACGACGTACCGGCGGTGTTTCCCAACCGAATTGATATCAACGTTAAGGAAGCCACTTACCGGTCGATATTGCATTACAGTATCGATGAGGGTTTGCAGGACGCGGTGGTGCGATTGATTGCGCGATATAAACCCGATTACTCCGCGTATGTGGCTATAGAACCGCAGTCGGGTCGGGTTTTGGCCATGCACAGTTACAACAATCGTGACCCAGCGCTTGGCAATCTCGCGGCCAGAGCGTCTTTTCCAGCGGCATCGGTGTTCAAGATCGTTACCGCGGCGGCCGCAATCGATCAAGGTAAAGCCACCGCCGATACGGTAATTCCTTACAATGGAAAAAGCAGCAGTTTGTATAAGCGTCAGGTATTCGACCACAAGAACAACAAGTGGACACGGCGTGTTTCGTTGCGAACTGCTTTTGCGAAATCGGTAAATACTGTGTTTGGGCGTATTGGAGTCGCTGAGGTCGGTGCCGCGGCGTTAATCGATTACGCCGAACGATTCAGGTTCAATAGCGCGGCAGATGCGGATTTTCCTGCCGCCATGGGGCAAATTAAAATTGAACCCGGCGACGATTGGTCGGTGGTGGAAGCGGCGTCGGGATTTACCCGAAACACAACATTGAGCCCCTTGCACGGAGCGATGATTGCGGCGACGGTGGTAAATGACGGTGCGGTGATGCAACCGAGTTTAGTAGATGCCGCCACCGATCTGCACGGTATCGAGATTTACCTAGCGGAGGCCCTACCGCCAAAACAGATAGTGACCGCCGAGACCGCGAAGCAGCTCAAATCGTTGATGCGTGAAACCGTGAAGGCCGGCTCGGCCCGTAAATCGTTTCGTGGTTTTTTCAAAGGCGCATACGCGAAATTAGAAGTCGGTGGTAAAACCGGTTCATTAACTGGGCTTTCGCCGCGGGGGAAGAATGACTGGTTTGTCGGATACGCAAGCGACGGTTCACGAAGTATTGCGTTCGCGGTATTGATGGTGAATGTCGAGAAATGGAAGGTGAAATCGGCTTATGTGGCCCGCAAAGCCCTGGAGAACTATTTCCAACCCGATCGTAAGTCATAGTCGGCTCGCGCCGCGCTTGGCACCGGTTCTGGAAATATTCAAAGTGAGAAACTTGTGAAGCAATACCTGGACACGGTTCGGGAGGTCCTGGAGTCCGGTACGCGAAAGGAGAACCGCACTGGGGTCGATACCCTTTCTACGTTCAATATCAATTACGAAATCGATCTGCGTGACGGCTTCCCGTTACTGACCACAAAGCAAATATCATGGAAGAATATCGTCGTCGAAAATCTGTGGTTTTTGTCGGGAGACACCCATATCGGTTTGTTGCGCAAACACGGCTGTAAGTTCTGGGACCCGTGGGCCGACGATAATGGACAAGTACCCAGTGCCTATGGAAACTTTTGGCGCCACTTCCC
This sequence comes from Arenicellales bacterium, assembly GCA_964194565.1. Taxonomy (GTDB): domain Bacteria; phylum Pseudomonadota; class Gammaproteobacteria; order Arenicellales; family JAOTWM01; genus JAOTWM01. The sequence goes on along the minus strand of CAXMMZ010000137.1, from coordinate 5,098 downwards.
CGTACACCACGACGGTACAGCGGCCTTTAGCGATCAAGTCGCCTGGGTTATCGATGAACTTAAGCGCAACCCGATGAGCCGTCGTTTGTTGATTTCCGCATGGGCGCCCGGCAACGCCCATCAAAGTGCCCTACCCCCGTGCCACGCGTTGTGGATACTCAACGTGCAACTTGATAATGACGGAGTTCCGCACCTGTGCCTGCACTTGACCCAACGTAGCTGCGATGTCGCCTTAGGCGTGCCCTATAACATCGCGGGGTACGCGTTGTTGCTGCAATTGATTGCGCAGTTTGTGGGGATGCGTGCCGGGATTTTTGCTCATACTTTGATTGATGCCCATATCTACACCGCCAAGGCCGATGGCTCGATGGCCGAGTACGATCATGTGCCTGGGTTATGCGAGCAGCTGCAACGTCAACCGCGACCGCGGCCGCAGCTCGAAATCGATGCATCGATCCGATCGTTGGATGACGTGCGTGCGGTACTGGATGCGGACACCGAGGGGATATTGGGCCGCTTTCGGTTATCGCACTACGACCCGTATCCGCCTATTAGATTTAAAGTGGCAGTTTGACCGGGGCGATTGCCCGAGTTAATGCCAGGACTAACACCGGCCGAGATGCGTAACGGGGCGATTGTCGCAATGTCCGAAGACCGCATAATCGGGCTGAATGGTGGATTGCCATGGCATTATTCTGCGGACCTGAAACGATTCAAGCGACGCACAATAGACACTACCGTCATTATGGGGCGCCGTACCTGGGAGTCGATCGGCTGCAGGCCTCTGTCCCGGCGCCGCAACATCGTTATCACCGGCGCCGAATTCACCGACGCGGATTGTTTTACCACGATCGAATCTGCGCTCGCGACATGCACACCGCCGATTTGGTTTATCGGTGGTGCACAGTTATACGCGGCGGTGCTGCCGTACTGCGACATCATTGATGTCACCTACGTGCCGGACGTCGTTACCGATCCCGATGCGGTGCGCTTTCCGGAGATTGACGTTGGCGAATGGCACAGTGGTCCTCTTGTTCGTTATCCGGATGACCCGCGGCTATACTGGCGAATATTTAGCCGTCGCTAAGTGCCCGAGCGCCCTACAGGCGCGATTTGCACTTAGAGAGCCTCAAATAAACGTCCTTTTTGCCTGTCCGCGGGGTTTCCCTGCGACTTCCGATACTGATTTACCCGCATGTGTATTATTTAATGTGTAACGGGCGCTTCGGCTTCTCGGATACCTTGCCGACAACCAAATCCGACGCTTTTCAGAAACAACTATCAGAAAAACCACTCGATTGTGTTGCCGGTTTTCTCGTAGTCAGCCCAATGCCTAGCAGATTCATGGCACCGAATTGGTGTAGGAATTAATGTAATTCAATGGATTATGACTTTGCCATGGCCAACTAGTTAACCAATAATTAACTTTTCTATCGCTCCGTCAGGTGTTCTATTAGGGGTGGCACCGGTGGCGCGCGCCAGCGATGCAGCAAATGTTAAGGAATCGTTAAGGTTGCGCTGGGACACTGCTACTCCGTAGCAATTTGCGTCGCCATCACTGTGCGCCGTATGGCGAACCGGGCCATCGCAACGGGAGGATGACAATCGATGCGTAGATCCATTATCCGAACCGGTATTGGCCTGGCGTCCTTGCTGATTAGCAACCAGGTATTGGCGGCCCATGGCGTCGATCTCGGCGTTGCACTCACTCATAATGGGCAGCCGGTGCTGGAACTGTTCGGTTCCGAGCAAAATCCACGCTATCGCCTTAGCGACGACTGGCTACTGGGCGTCAGCTTGGGGGTATCGCCGAAGGATCTGTTAAATCCCACTGCCAATCGACGCCCGGCCGGTATCTGGGCGCCGCATTTCGATGTGCATCGCGCGGTCGCCACTCGCGACGCGCGTGGCAAGGGGGGGTTGCGTTGGTATTGGACCACGGGCGTGTTTTCGCTGCTACCGCCAGCGCACTCCTACGATGCCGCTGAAATTGATATCCGCTCAGATCTACTGACAAGTTTTTCACTGCAAACCAAAGCCGGATTCGTGGTGCCATTCGGGGAACGTTGGTTACTCGGCGGTGCGATCACCTTTGATCGTGCGTTGGATACCGATGTATCCGAGGGCGCCATTCCCGGCAAAAGTCGTGCCGGTGCCTACGTTGGCCTTGAGTACAACTATTGAACGCTAACTCTGGCCCGGAACCGGTCCCGTGCGCGTATTGATTGTCGAAGACGACGCTCTGCTCGGCGATGGCTTACGGGAGGGGTTGCAACAACACGGTTTCACTGCCGACTGGATCGAAGACGGTGACGGTGCCCTGCACGCGTTGCTTTGCGAGCGATTCGATCTCGCCATAATCGACATCGGCCTGCCACGCCGCTCTGGAATTAGCGTATTGAACGCCGTGAGAAACGCTGGTCGGGAGACGCCGATCTTAATGTTAACTGCACGCGATGCCGTCGATGACAAGATCAATTGCCTGGATGCCGGCGCCGACGATTATCTGGTCAAGCCGGTCGATATCGACGAGCTCGCGGCACGACTGCGAGCGCTCGCGCGGCGTCATGCCGGGCAGCGTAATGCGACGCTACGGCACGCCGACCTCGAACTGGACCCGGCTGCCCACCGCGTGACGGTAGACGGTATGTCTGTCGAGCTGTCGCGGCGGGAATTCTCCATCCTCCACGCGTTATTACATGCGGTCGGAACAGTATTGTCGAGGGATCACCTGGAGCAGAGTTTGTACGGCTGGAATGAGGAAATCGAGAGTAATGCTGTGCAAGTTCATGTCCATAATTTAAGGCGTAAACTGGGCGACAATTTGATCGAAACCGTACGTGGAGTCGGCTACGTCATTCGTAAACAAAGTGAAGACATCGCTAAGTAACCGGCTGATCGCGGCGCTCTTGTTGACCACGATGTCGATCTGGGGACTGATCGTATTGTCGACCTATCGTGGTGCGCGAAACGAAATCCGCCAGCTGTTTGATACCCAATTGCAACAATCCGCACGGGTCGCGGCCCGTACGCTTTTGGGTTTACCCGACAAGCTCATCCGCGATACGAAGACTGGTGACCAGTCTGATGTGGATCCAACGGACGACCCACAGTCGCGCTACGAAAAAAATCTTGTGGTGCAGGTTTGGGATGCCGACGGGCAGTTGTTCTTGCACTCGGAAAGTGCGCCCCTGACCCCGTTGTCAGGTAACGACGACGGTTTCAGCGATCAAATGATCAAGGGCGATGCTTGGCGAACCTACTCATTTAAGGATGCAGCGCATGGACTGACTGTGAAAGTCGGAGAACCGTATGATGCTCGAAACTACCTGACCGAGCACGTTGTCTTGCAAACCTTGTATCCAATTGTCTTAGGCTTGCCCGTCCTCGCCGTCCTAATATGGTTTGCAGTAGGTCGTGGTCTGCGGCCCTTGCGCCGGGTGGCCCGCGAAGTATCGAGGCGCGATCCGGAAAACCTCGACACAATAGACGTGAATAACATACCGGCCGAGGTCCAACCATTAATCGCTGAACTCAATGGTTTACTGCAACGCTTGTCGCATGCCATCGATAGGGAGCGACAATTTACCGCCGATGCGGCCCATGAGTTGCGCACCCCACTGGCTGGGTTAAAGGTGCAGGCGCAGGTTGCACTCGGCGCCGGAGCCCGCAGCGGTAAAGACAAGGCTATCGAAAAAGTCCTATCCGGGGTCGATCGGGCTTCTCATTTGGTCGATCAGCTGCTTACGTTGTCGCGGCTGGATCAAGCAACGCCGACCGGCAAAGCGGCGGCCAGCGTCGCCGCGATCGCCGAGACGGTCGCGAATGATGTTCGCTACTTCGCCCGGCAACGAGATATCGATGTAAATACGATAACCCGCGACTCGGGCGCGGTTTGCGGGTATAGCGACGCTATTTATATTATGCTGCGAAATCTCGTCGATAATGCCGTGCGCTATGCTCCAGCGGGCAGCGTCGTATCACTCGACGTGTCGCAGCGAGCAGATACCGTTAACGTCGCAATTAAGGATCAGGGGACTGGCATACCGCTAACGTCACGCCAACGCGTGTTCGAACGATTTTATCGTGGCACCAACCAACAAGACGGCTCCGGTCTCGGGCTTTCCATCGTGCAACGCATCGCGGAATTGCACGACGCCCGCGTTGAGTTTGTCGACGCCAGTGACGGATTTGTCGTTAATGTAATATTTTCCGCATCGCGCCGTTCTACTGTGTATGAGGTCGCATCGACCGATCATCGAGTGCGTGAAAGAATCTGGCCACGCGGATTCGGTGACGTTGCTGTTAAAGGTCACACACCTCCTGTAAATAACTAAGGAACCCCTAATAAATCCCTGCCCGGCGGGTCCCGGAGCCAGGATCGCTCAAGTTTCAGGCGCGGGTCGAGGCCCGTCGCCATTTTTGGCCGGATTCGCGACGCCGAAACCGGCGATTTTGGACCAAACGCGCCGGTTTTGATTCGACCAAAGGTTCCTTAAATGACGGCCGCGGCTAGGGATCGCGATAAGGCGACGCCGGTGGCGCACAAGCGAGTCGCTCCTGGCGAGTGTTAAGGCTTGTTTAATATTCGGCCGCTACGCTAGTTCACACGCTTACACCAATCGATACCATAGCTCATTGAACTACTTTGATTTGACCACAATTTCGCAGGCATGAATTGGCCAGAGACCGGGCCGACTATCGGAAAAAACGGCAGAAGGTAAAGAGTTTTTTTCTTCAGTCGTTTCTGCAAAGCGTCATTTTAGGTTGTCGGCAAGGCGCCCGAGAATCCGAAGCGGAGTTTACATACTGGTAAATGAGCATCGGAAGTCGCAGGGAAACGCCGCCGACGTCCGAAAAGGGCGTTTTGCAGGGACGACTAGTTATGATCGGTGATTGCGGTCGCATATGGAGAAAGCCATTGCAAATTCAAGGTAATGTTGACTGGGACGACGGCTACACTAGCACCCGACGGGTTCTCTATTATTGCTATCTATTTGCGATCGGCTTTACTCCGGGCGTTGCCGTGGGCTATCTGATTTGGGGGTAAAGTTGGCGATACAGTATCACGGTGTGGACCATACCGAATCCGAGCAAC
>CAXMMZ010000136.1:0-6755 GCA_964194565.1 Arenicellales bacterium | reverse complement strand
TGGCCCCGCACCGTACCGTTTTATCAAGCTGGCACTGAGTCCGTCTGACCGCGGAGTATTGCACGAGCGCATTGAACGTCGCTTTAGCGGCATGCTTAAGGCCGGGCTCGTCGAGGAAACACGGCGCTTGTTGGCTGACCCCGAGTTACCCGCGACAGCGCCGGCATTGCGGACAGTCGGTTACCGGCAGGTTATCGATTACTTGACGAACCGCTCCGACTATAGTGAGATGGTTGGCCGGAGCGTGGCCGCGACCCGGCAACTCGCCAAACGACAACTGACGTGGTTGCGACGTGGTCGTGGCGTGGTATGGGTAGACAGCACGAATCCGCGGGTACGTTCGGCGATTTTTGATTATTTCACCAGCAAACTAAATTTATTGAGACCTTATTGAGGGTATAATTAAGAATCTCGCCGCACGCGGGACTAAATTTGCTTCTGTTTATAAAAAATAGAGCACTCGATAACAAAAGGAGACGATGCAATGGCTCAGCAGAAAGGGGCAGCTCTGCAAGATCCGTTTTTAAATACACTACGCAAAGAACACATTCCGGTTTCGGTTTATCTGATCAATGGAATTAAGCTCCAAGGTCAAATCGAATCGTTCGATCAGTTTGTCGTGCTGTTGAAAAACAGTGTTAGCCAAATGATCTATAAACACGCGATTTCGACAGTGGTGCCGAGCCGTCCGGTGAAAATTGCGTACGACGACGACGAGGACGGCGACGCCGATTCCAATGTCTGATGCACTACCCGCCGGGTAATGGCTCTTGTACTCGATCAAGCTGATATTGACGGGTGCAGAGTCTAACCAAACGGCCGAGGCAAGGCGCCGCCCGCCGGCAATGCCCCGGTCCTTGCCAAGGGCTGCAACGCTACCGCGTCCGTGCTCTCGCTCATTACCTACGTCCCTGTACGCAACGCTGCATCCGCCAATTTCAACTTGATAGAGTACTATCGCAACGCACTATTGACCGGTTCTAACGGCTCCAGCTACGTTCCTGATCCTCCCGCCAACGGCGAGTTTGACGCGGCTCGCAATGAATGGCGCGAACGCGCAGTCGTGGTGCGCCAGGATGCGTCACGGCCGCCCGCCGATGCGCTCGACGAAATGCGCCTGCTCGTGCAATCGGCGGGTGCGGAGATCTGCGGCCAGTTTATGGTCGTTCGCCGCAAACCCGTCGCGGCTACCTTTATAGGCTCCGGTAAAGTCGACGAGATTAAAGAGTTCGTGGAGGCCGAAAACGCGACGCTAGTGGCCATCGATCACGCCATTACGCCGATCCAGGAACGCAATCTCGAACGTCGCCTGCAATGCCGGGTGTTGGACCGAACCGGCCTGATTCTGGATATCTTCGCGCAACGTGCCACCAGCCACGAAGGCAAGCTGCAGGTGGAACTGGCCCAGCTTCGCCACCTGTCCACGCGGTTGGTACGCGGCTGGACCCATCTGGAACGTCAAAAGGGCGGTATCGGCTTGCGCGGACCGGGTGAAACGCAACTGGAAACCGATCGCCGGTTGATCGGCCGCCGGATCAAAACGCTCACACAGAAGTTGAGCCGGGTAAGTTCGCAACGACAACTGCGGCGGCGTTCGCGGAATAAGGTGCCGATACCAATTGTATCGCTCGTGGGCTACACGAATGCGGGAAAGTCATCGTTGTTCAATCACATCACCGAGTCAAACGTCTACGCCGCCGATAAATTGTTCGCGACACTCGATCCGACGATGCGGCGGGTGGATATCGCCGGCTTCGGGCCAATAATCCTTTCCGATACGGTGGGGTTCATCCGTGGATTACCACACGGTTTGGTATCGGCATTCCATTCCACGCTCGAAGAAGTCGTGAATGCGGCCCTTTTAATTCATGTCGTCGACGTCGCGCATCCGGACCATGATGAGTATATGGAACAGGTGAACAACGTGTTAGCGGAGATCGGCGCCGGCGACGTGCCGATTTTAGTCGTGTTCAATAAAATCGACACGATTTCGTGGGCGCCGGATGCGGACGACAGCAACGCCGATCGGAGTCGGCGGATTTGGTTATCGGCGCACACCGGCGCCGGCGTCGATACGTTGCTGCACGCGATTGGCGAACGACTCGGCAGTCAGCAGCAATGCTACGGGCTGCGCATTCCGCCCGCTGCGGGTCGATTACGGGCGCGGTTGTATGGCCGTGGCCGTGTGGTGAGCGAGGAGACCACGGTCGAGGGCGAATGGTTGATGCAGGTCAACCTGACTCCGGCCGACGTCGGTTGGCTCAACGTGCAGACGGATTTTTCTGCTGAATACTGGAGCTAGATATTTCACGAAGGTGGACGATGTACCAGGAATCTTCCCGATATTTGAACTGGTTACGCCATGCATTAGGTTACCAGGCCAGCGTACAGTGTGTTTTGTTCGGATTAATCGATCGGCGGTTTTCGGCTTCGCCTCTAACCGCCCTACGCCCAATATCCCCTGAAGTCCGAAGCCTTCGTGAAATATCCTAGCGCCTGACGCCGGTCATGAATTCGGCCATTTGCGCATGGTAGTTGGAACGCGCGCGCATGATACAATCGCGCGTCATTTTACTGGAACAAGTCAAGAGAGGTTTACCTGATGCCTTGGAATCAACCCGGCTCGGGCGGTGGAAAAGACCCCTGGGGACAAAATCGCGGTGGCCAACGCCCGCCGGATTTGGATGAAATCGTACGCACTGTGAAGAACAAGCTAGGGGGATTATTCGGCTCGAAACGCGGTAGCAACGGACCCGGAAACGGTTCCGGCTCCGGGTCGTGGGGCTCGCAATTACCTAGCAAATCGCTGGTTATCGTACTCTTGGTTATTGGCGTTTTGGTTTGGCTTGGAACCGGTGTCTATGAAGTCGAGCAAAGCGAGCAGGCCGTCATACTGCGATTGGGCAAGTATCTGGAGACCCAAGGCCCGGGGTTGAATTGGAATTTTCCGCAACCGATCGAACAACGCTTCATCATCAACGTACAGAAAGAAAATGTCGTCGAGGTCGGTTACCGCTCGCAGCAAACCTCGTCGGAGACTAAGCGCAATTTGCCGCGTGAAGCGCTGATGTTGACGGCCGATGAAAACATCATCGATATCCAGTTTGCCGTGCACTACGACCTCAAGGACGCGCGCGATCGGTTGTTTTTCGTCAGCGAACCCACCGACGTCGTAGTGCGGCAAGCCACCGAGAGCGCGGTACGTGAAGTCGTCGGCCGCAGTACGATGGATTTCGTCATCACCGGCGGTCGCGCAAATGTCACGGCCGAAATACACGAGCTACTGCAACATATCCTCGACCGTTACCAATCCGGTATCAATATTAGACAAGTGAAGATGCAGGATGCGCAACCGCCTGCCGAGGTGAAACCCGCGTTTGACGATGCGGTCAAAGCCCGTGAGGACGAACAGCGCATCAAAAACGAGGCCGAAGCCTATTCCAACGACGTGATTCCTCGCGCACGCGGAGGCGCGGCGCGAATCATGCAGGAGGCAGAGGCCTACAAAGCCAGCGTGATCGCCCGATCCACAGGTGAGGCGTCCCGCTTTGCGCAGATCCTGGCCGAATACCGGAAGGCGCCCGAAGTGACCCGCGACCGCCTGTATATTGAAACGATGGAAAGCGTGTTGAGCAACTCCAGTAAACTCATGATCGACCAAAAAGGCGGCGGCAATGTGATTTATTTGCCGCTCGACCAGTTATTGCGGGAACGGCGTGACGCATCGACGTTGTCGCGCTCGGGGACGGATTTTGCGAGTGACGGAACGAGCGAAGGTATCGGCAGCGACCGGACCCGTAGCCGTACCAGTGGACGCACCGGGAGGGGTCAGTAATGAGTGCCAAAGCATTGTTCGCACTGGTAATCGGGATGTTGATCATCGCCGTGGTGTCGGGTTCGGTGTACACCGTCACTGAAATGGAAAAGGCCATCGTTTTGCAATTTCGCGAGATCAAACGCTCCGAACACGAGCCAGGCTGGCACGTCAAGATTCCGTTCATCAACGAGGTCGAGCATTTCGATGCGCGGATTCAGACGCTGGATGCGCCGCCGCAGTTATATCTCACCTCCGAGAAGAAGAATCTCGTGGTGGATTCATTCGTGAAGTGGCGCATTCGTGATGTTGCAACCTACTGGGTGACGACGGGAGGTTTCAAGCAGCAGGCGGAAGACCGCTTAAGTGTGCGTGTCAACACCAGCCTGCGCGAGCAGTTCGGTAAACGAACGGTGCAGGAAGTTATTTCCGGTGAGCGCGATATGATCATGGACGTGGTGCGCAAGAGCATCGATAAAGAAGCCATGGGAATCGGCATAGAGGTGGTGGACGTCCGCCTAAAACGCGTCGATCTCGATCCTGACATCAGCGAGCGGGTCTACAGCCGCATGGAGGCGGAGCGTTCGCGCGTTGCCAAAGAGTTGCGCGCCCAAGGCGCGGAGGCCGCCGAACGGATTCGCGCCGATGCCGATCGCCGCCGTGAGATCACGTTGGCCAACGCGTATCGCGATGCACAAAAGTTGCGCGGTGAGGGCGATGCCGAGGCCACCGCAATTTACGCCGACGCGTTCGGCCAAGACCGCGAATTTTATCGTATGTACCGGAGCCTGAACGCGTATCAGGAAACGTTTCGTAACAAGGAGGATCTATTGGTATTGGATCCGAGTTCGGAATTCTTCCAGTACTTCAAGGGATCTAGACCCGGCACGGCCGCCCCCGCCACTGACGCTCAATAAGCCGCCCAGCGCGTAATGCTGGATTGGCAAGCGTTTCTGAGCGCGGTCGGGCTGTGGTTGATATTCGAGGGCATTGTGCCGTTCGTGAACCCAGATGGATTCCGGCGCGCGGTTGAAATGATCAAACAATTGAGCGACCGGCATCTGCGCGTCGCCGGAATCATGTCCATGTTATTTGGGCTCATTGTTCTCTATTTCGTAAACCGCTAATCCTCGAAGCCCGGCCCGACCCGCACGGCAGTTCCGTAATTTATCCGACCCTATGGCGACCAGCGATCCGTGGATACTGCCGGCCGGTATCGAAGAAGTTCTACCGGGCGAAGCGAGCCGTCTGGAATCGATGCGACGCACCGTGCTCGATCATCTGGCGCTATGCGGCTACGAATTGGTCGTTCCGCCGTTAATCGAATACCTCGAATCGCTGTTAACGGGCACCGGCAGAGATCTCGATCTGCAAACCTTTAAACTCATCGATCAGATGAGTGGGCGGATGATGGGAGTGCGCGCCGATATGACGCCGCAAGTTGCGCGAATTCAAGCGCGTTTCATCGATGACTTAGGCCCGGTACGACTGTGTTACGTCGGCCCAACATTATTTACGCTCGGCGATTCGTTTGGCGGTGGCCGGGAACCGTTGCAGTTTGGCGCGGAGCTTTTCGGTTGTTCCGAGACTCAAGGCGATCTGGAGGTCTTGGAGCTTATGCTGGAATCGTTACGTTTGCTTGGCGTAGCCGACTTGCATATCGATCTCGGTCATGTCGGCGTGTTCCGCGAATTGGCGGCGCAATGTGACCTGACCACCGAACGAGAAATCGCATTGTTCGAGGCGTTGCAGCGCAAGTCTAAGGCCGACATCGCGCGGCTGCTGGATGGCGAAAGCAGTACGATTAAGGAATGGTTTATCGCGCTTGCCGAAATGAGTGGTGGCGCCGAAGTGATTAGTGAGGCGATGAGTCGTCTCGCCGACGCCGGCGAGAGTGCGCGCGCGGCGCTCGACAATCTCTCGCAGGTCAGTGAGTCGGTCAGTGCGCGTTTTCCGGCTTTACCGTTGCACATCGATCTGTCCGAGCTGCGTGGCTACCACTATCACACCGGTGTGGTGTTTTCGGCGTTCGTGCCGGAGTCAGGCCGAGCACTTGCGAACGGTGGGCGTTACGACGGCGTCGGCGGTACGTTCGGACGTGCGCGTGCGGCGACGGGTTTCAGTCTCGATTTACGCCGATTATTGCGGGTCGTAGCGGAATCGAACGGTCGGGCAGCGAAAGCTATCGCCTCACCGTGGCCTGCGGACCCTAAGCTGCAAGCGGCGATTGCTGCGCTACGGGCCGACGGCGAATGCGTAATCAATATTCTGAATGCGGGTGACGGCGAAGAAATTCACCATCGTTGCGACCGGCGATTGGTGCAGCGCGACGGCGCCTGGACTGCGGAGCCGTGGTAAGCGGCGCTATCTACTATGTGCGGCCGGGTAGTGAGTAGGGGGGAACGATGGCTAAAAACGTAGTCGTGATCGGCACCCAATGGGGTGACGAAGGCAAGGGTAAAATTGTGGATCTGCTCACCGATCGCGCGGATGCGGTCGTGCGCTTCCAGGGCGGACACAACGCCGGCCATACCTTGGTTATCGATGGCGATTCAACCGTTTTGCATTTAATCCCGTCCGGAATACTACGTAAAAAGGTGCAGTGCATCATCGGCAACGGCGTCGTGTTGTCGCCGTGGGCATTGGCCGATGAGATTAAGAAGTTAGAAGCTGCTGGAGTGTCAGTGCGCGACCGGCTTCGCATCAGCGATGCGTCCACCCTTATTCTGCCGTATCACCGTGCGCTCGACGCGGCGCGTGAAAAGGCTCGTGGTAACAAAGCGATCGGCACCACCGGGCGTGGCATCGGCCCGGCCTACGAAGACAAGGCCGCGCGCCGCGGGTTGCGGGTGGGCGATCTGCGAGATGATTCGGGCCTGGAGGCTAAGCTCGAGGAATTATCGCATTACCACAATTTCGTATTGGAAGAGTTTTTTCACGC
>CAXMMZ010000135.1:0-2267 GCA_964194565.1 Arenicellales bacterium | reverse complement strand
CAGCGCCGCGATTAACGCTCCGGCACGATGGATCGGATTGTCCGCAAGCTGCGGATAGGCAATGTGGCCTTGGGTGCCCAATATCGTAATCGTACCGTTGATCGATCCGCGGCGGCCGATTTTTATGACGTCGCCAAGGCATTGGCTGCTGGTCGGTTCTCCAACCAGACACCAACGCGGAATCTCATTGCGGTCGAGCAGTTGCTCGACGACGCGCCGTGTACCGTCGAGCGCTGGACCTTCTTCGTCGCTGGTGACGAGGAGCGCAATTGAGCCGCGGTGTTCGGGGTGTGCGTCCACGAAGCGCTCACAGGCGGTGACCATCGCGGCGAGGCTGCCTTTCATATCCGCCGCGCCGCGCCCCCACAACTGGCCGTCGCGGATTTCCCCGCCAAACGGCGGCACCGACCAGTCGCCCTCGGCGCCGATGGGTACGACATCGGTGTGTCCGGCAAACACGAACAACGGTCCGGAACGGCCGCGCCGCGCCCACAGATTCGCAACATCGCCAAAACGCAGGTGTTCAGAGCCAAAACCGATAACGGCAAGTCGCACCGACAATAGGTGTTGGCAGCCGTGGTCGTTGGGAGTAATCGACGGTTGGCGGATTAGCGTTTGGGCCAGCGCGACGGTAGAAGACAAAGCGCTATCGTTCATCGCCCGAATTATAGACCGGACAACGCCAGATCGTCGTGCTACGATGGATCGCCACCGGATAACACGCCCGCCACGGGCGTACAACGATAACAGCGTCCCCATGGGTGAAAACAACCAGGCGATTGTCGTCGAAGATTTACATAAGAGTTTCGGTGCGGTCGAAGTGCTCAAGGGGATCTCGTTGACCGCAAACGAGCATGACGTTATCTCGATCCTTGGAAGTAGCGGTTCCGGTAAAAGCACTTTTCTCCGCTGCATCAATCTTCTGGAGATTCCAACCTCCGGACGTGTCTATGTGCACGGCGAACTCATTAAAATGGCCCCCAAGCGCTCCGGCGAGATGCAGCCTGCGGATCAGCCCCAGGTGGACCGAATACGCTCCAAATTGTCGATGGTTTTTCAGCAGTTTAATCTGTGGGCCCATATGACCGTGTTGCAGAATATTATTGAGGCCCCGATACATGTGCTGAAAGTGCCGAAGAGTGAAGCCATCGAGCGAGCCGAGGCCGTACTGCAGCGCGTCGGGCTGTTCGACCGAAGGGATTATTACCCGGCACATTTGTCGGGCGGCCAGCAGCAGCGCGCGGCCATTGCCCGGGCCTTGGCCATGGAGCCCGAGTTGATGTTGTTTGACGAGCCGACCTCGGCGCTTGACCCGGAACTCGTCAACGAAGTGTTGCGAGTCATCCGCGGCCTTGCCGAAGAGGGCCGGACGATGTTGGTGGTGACCCACGAGATGGGTTTTGCTCGGGAAGTCTCCGATAAGGTGCTGTTTCTGCATCAGGGTCTGGTCGAGGAGCAAGGGCCGCCGGACCAGGTGTTTAACAATCCTTCTTCCGAGCGATTCCGGCAGTTTTTGGCGGGCGATTTAAAATGATTCTCACCTGTGGTCGGGCCGCTCTGGCTTAAGAGCTGCCCCGCGGTGGGCTGGCGGCTACCTACGCGGTATACTGCGGCCATGCACGCCGAACCGGGTTGGATCGTGTGCACCGCATGGATTCGATGCATCGGTAGCATTAATTTCATTTAACAAATAACCACGATTTAGGAGGGATTATGAGAAAGTTGCTAACGGCTGTAGTCACCGCGGTGACGGTCGCTTTGGTATCCACTTCCGCAGTTGCGGGGGACTGGAAAAAAATCCGTATCGGCGTCGAAGGCGCCTATCCGCCTTTCAGCTCGATAATGGCTGACGGAACGTTAGTCGGATTCGATATCGATATCGCGAATGCGTTGTGTGCCGAACTTGGAGCGGAATGCGAACTGGTTCCACAGGACTGGGACGGCATCATTCCGGCGTTGCTGGCTAGGAAGTACGACGCCATCATCGCTTCGATGTCAATTACGGAGGAACGCAAAAAGAAGGTTGCGTTCACAAATAAGTACTACAACACACCGGCTAAATTTGTACGTCGCAAGGGCTCCGGTATTGAAATCAGCATGGAAGGATTGAAAGGCAAAACGGTAGGTGTGCAACGCGCCACTACTCACGATAACTTTATTACTGGTGAGTTCGGCGATTCGGTTGATATCAAACGATATGCCACGCAGGACGAAGCTTACCTTGACGCCGTTGCGGGCCGCTTGGATTTATTGTTAGCGGATTCGGT
>CAXMMZ010000134.1:0-5101 GCA_964194565.1 Arenicellales bacterium | reverse complement strand
TGGTCGCCTGGCCGTCCATCCCATGGCAGGTCTGGCATATTGACTGTGCTTTCGCTTTGCCGATTGTGAGGTCTCCCGCGTGAACAATGCTCGCGGGCAGTCCGATTACTGACGAGACCGCTAGGATGATGCACCGAGAGGTGAAGCGGAACATGGAGTGATAACGTAACACGGGCCGGGTTACAAACCCGGCCCGTGCCATTAGCGACAACTAGTTTTCGTAAGAGATGCGATAAACGGCCCCGGCTTTGTCGTCTGAAACCAGAATCGATCCGTCGACATACTGCTGCACATCGACGGGGCGACCGGAGTACACGCCATTGTCCTGTAGCCAACCTTCGGCAAATGGTAAGGTCTCAGCGGCATTGCCGTCGCTGTCCAGGAACGTGACCATGACCCGGGCGCCTCTCGGCACGGTCGCATTCCAAGAGCCGTGCTGGGCACTGAAGATGGTGTTCCTGTACTTCCCTGGGAACATATTGCCGGTGTAGAACATCATTCCAAGGTCCGCCGCGTGAGGGATCATCTCCACCTGGGGCGGAACGTACTTCGACATCAACTCCTCGGGGATATCCTGCGCCATATACTCATTGGTTCGTGCCGCTCCGCCGCCGTAGTAGGGGTGGCCGTACCACATACCGCGTTCCGCCATCTTGTTCAGCTCGCCCGGCGGGGTCTCTTCCCCCATTCCGTCGACCTGGTTGTCGGTGAACCACAGGCTGCCGTCGGCGGGATTAAAAGCATGGCCGACAGAGTTACGAATGCCGGTGGCAACTACTTCGCGGTTAGAACCATCACGATCCATACGGATCATTCCGCCAATACCGACTTCCCTGTACATGTCAACCTTTCCTGCGGGCGAAACGTTCCAGGGCTGACCCAGGCTAATGTAGAGCTTGTTGTCCGGGCCGATCGCGCAGACGCGGGCCGTGTGGTTATAGGACTCCTCATCAACGGGAATCAGGTTTCCCTGGGCCACGATGGGCACCGCTACTGTGTCGGGACTTTCCATGAAGAACTCCGCCGCCGGGAACATCAGCACGCGGTTTCGTTCTGCAATAAAGAGAAAACCATCCGGGGAATAGCAGACGCCGTTCGGTATGTCGAAGGTGACGCTTGGGCTAAATTCATCGACGGTGTCCGCCACGTTGTCCATATCCCTGTCCGTGGCCGCCCAGACTTTGCTTTTTTTGGTACCGATCCAGACCGTGCCCTTGTTACGCCCCACCGCCATGTGTCGGGCATCCGGCGCGAGCGCGAACAGCTCGATTTTGAAGCCGTCCGGCAGGGTGATGGTGTCCAGCACCTTGCGCAGGTTATCAGCATACTTGCCTCCCTGGGGGATGCTCTCGCCAGGCGCGGTCCCCGTTATCTGGAAATTAGCCAACTTCTTGAGATTGGCCTCATCGCCGGCCGCCAATGCTGAGTCCGCCATAAATGGCAGCGCCATGCAGGCCGCGGTAACCGATATTCGCTTGATATTCACAGCTCTCTCCTCTCTGGTGTATTTTTACGAAACAGCGGTCCTACCTAGAGATAAACCTCATACTGGTTGAACCGCTCCGTGGCAAAAACGAACGTCAACAACTCTACTCGATGGCCGAATTCCTTGTCAATTTAGGGGGTATTTGGTTGTACATATTGACGAAGGCCGCTTCGATATCATGATACGAATGCTAATTAATCGCCGTGATTCGCAAGGATTTCTCGTACCGCGTCATTACCGGCAAGCTCTAGCGCGGATTGCCCAGCATTATCGCGGCTTGTGACATTGGCGTTGGTTTCCAATAGCAATGCGACAATCTCTGCGTGGCCGCGCTGTGCGGCGATCATCAGGGCGGTACGGCCGCGGTCATCGGCGAGGTCGATTGTGGCGTTGCGGCCGAGCAATAACTGTACCGTTTGCCGTCCTTCTGCCGGTGGCACGTCGTTGCTGTGTCCAGCAGCCCACATCAGCACGGTGAGGTCGTGTTCGTATCGCGCATCGATATTCACTCCAGCATCCAGCAAGCGCGAAACGATTTCGGTATACCCTTTGCCGGAAGCATACACGACCGCTGACTTGCCGGTAGCATCGCGCGCATTGGGTTCTGCGCCGGCCGCCAGTAACATATCGACGATACCATCGTTGCCGACAAACGCGGCGGAAACGAGTGGGGTAATGCCATGTTTATCGGCTACGTTCGGGTCAGCACCGTGCTGAAGTAAAGCTTTAACGGTACGGCGTCGATTCATGGTTACGGCGTGCAAAAGCGCAGTACTGCCGGCGAGATTACGATGTTCTAGGTCGGCGCCTGCAGCCAATAGTGCGTCGATTACATCGTTCTCCCCCATACGCGCCGCACGTAACAGCGCGGTATTGCCAAACCGATCACGGGCGCGGACCGATGCCCCGTCAGTGAGGAATCGTTGCACGAGATCGATGCAACCACGTTCGGCAGCGTTGAGGAACAACAAGTTTAACGTGCGTGAGTTTAGTTGCCGATGCTGCAGCAGGTGCTGTTGCTGAACATCATCGCACAGCAAATTGTTGCCACCGCGTGAGCCCAGCGGAGTCGGCATGGGCTCGTCGCCCGCGGCCGGTGTAGGCATAATTTGGATAGTCAGCACAAAAACAACGATTTTACGCATGTTAAATGAGTGGCGACCCTGATCCACTTGGGAATAGGTTGAGTCCATAGCATTTTCTCTTCCAGGTTTCATTTTACCCCGTAAGCCACGGTAGTTATCATAGCGCGCAACTTTCGTACGCGGGCCGAATGACATCCGGCATCCTCAAATGCGAATACACCGATAGGAACTATCTATTGGACGCCGATCCATCATTTTGTTGAGGTGTGGCGCCCACCAATTCAACGACTGGATATATGACCGATCGCCCGAGCACCGCCGCACCCACCGCCGGACATAATCGACACGATACGCTTATACCGCGCCCCCGTATTCAACCGGTCAGCCCGGTGGAACGCTTGTTGTTGGGCCCCGGCCCGACTAGCGTTCATCCGCGTGTGCTCGGCGCCACTGCCGCGCCGACGGTTAGCCACCTCGACCCGATATTTATCGGCATTATGGAAGAGGTCAAAGAATTATTGCGCTACGCGTTTCAAACCGAAAATGCGTTCACGGTGCCGATCTCCGGACCGGGATCGGCCGCGATGGAGGCCAGTTTTGTGAATCTGCTTGAGCCGGGTGACAAAATCATTGTTTGTCGCAACGGTGTATTTGGTAATCGCATGGTGCAGATTGCCGAGCGGTGCCGTGCCGTTGTAGTGACCGTCGATGACGAATGGGGCGAGCCCGTCGACCCGGAGAAATTGCAACAAGCGTTACAGGCCAATCCAGACAGCAAAGTGGTTGCATTCGTGCATGCGGAGACTTCGACGGGTGTGCTTTCCGATGCAGAAGCATTGTCCGCTTTGGCCCGACAGGCCGGATGCTTAACGATCGTGGATACCGTCACGTCGTTGGGAGGCGTGCCATTATGGATCGATACGTGGGGTATCGACGTCGCCTACTCGGGGAGTCAAAAATGTCTATCCTGCCCGCCGGGTTTATCGCCGATAACTTTTAGCGAGCGTGCCATCGATCGTATCCGTGCGCGCCAGACGCCGGCTCAAAGCTGGTTTCTGGACGTCAGCATGTTACTCGCGTATTGGAACGACGATAGCCGTGTGTATCACCATACCGCTCCGGTAAACGCGATATATGGTTTACGGGAAGCGCTCCTGATGGTAGCGGAAGAGGAGTTATCAGCGGCATGGGCACGGCACAGTCTTAATCAGCAGGCATTAATCGCCGGGCTTGAAGCGCTCGGTCTCGAGCTATTAGTGGCGGAACCGCATCGCCTCGCGCCGTTGACGACGGTACGAATTCCGGCGGACATTCCCGATCAGACGGTGCGCGCGCATCTACTCGATCGGTTCGGTATTGAGATCGGCGCGGGTTTGGGTCCGCTGGCCGGCAAGGTTTGGCGCATTGGACTGATGGGGAAAAACAGCGCATCGACATCGGTGTTCCGGTGCCTTGAAGCGTTAAACGCGGTACTTATTGAGTTGGGCGCGGATCTGCCGCAGGGGATCGCGGTCGATAATTCGGAATTGGCGTACCGCAGCGCTACCGGGCCAAATTAACGATGCGGCCGCGACGCCGTCCGGCACCGATTCTCCTAATTTGTTGCTCGATGTATCGGTATTAACAACGTTACCTTGCCGATGGACTCGAATCGAGACTCAGCACTGATCTACTTCCACATCGGCCTCGGAAAGGCGGCGTCGACGTATCTACAGAAGAAAGTATTTCCACATCTGCAGGGAATTTTCTACGTTCATCGTAATCGCTTCCGTCAGCGGCATCGCATTATGGCGAGGAATTCGGGCGATAAATTCCTACTATCACGGGAGGCCGGAAGTAATTTTGAAAATCGTTTGCGCCGCGCTGCGGAGTCTGACCCACAGGCTAGGATCATAATCGTGCTTAGACAGCACCGGAGTTTGCTCGCCTCGCAATACCGGCGCTACGTGAAAAATGGCGGCACTCTGCCGTTCTCGCAATACGTCGACGTTGAGGGTGACAGCGGTGTTTGGACATCCGAGGATGTTTTTTACCTGCCCAAGTTGCGCCTCATAGAGCGCTACTTCGGCCATCGGCCGTTGGTACTGTTCTATGAGGATTTACGAGCCGACGCGTATGGATTCGTGGATGAGTTGTGCACGCATCTCGGCACTAGCTATGATCGCAAATCCATCAGCCTTGATGCGTACCACACGTCATACAGCGAAAAACAATTGATACTGATGCGTCGTTTCGGATCGGCGCTGCTTAAGCGCTGGCCACAACAAACCCGTAGCGGCGGGTTCGCAAACTGGATAAACCGGCGTTGCCGGTTGCATGTGTGTCATCTGTTGTTATTTCTGTTCCGGCTTGTGCCACAACCGGTCGTGCGCCGGCTCGTGGAGTCGGCGCCGCTGATTTCGAACGCCGACTTAAACCGGATCGATTCGCATTGTGCGACCGACTGGAAGCAGTGCCGGGAGTATGCGCGACAAGGCGGCGTTTGGGCGGTGGTGAAGTCCACGAAATAAAAGTGACCGAGTGAATCGTA
>CAXMMZ010000133.1:0-26720 GCA_964194565.1 Arenicellales bacterium | reverse complement strand
ACACAGTATCCGAATAGAATTTTCGAATAAGTAAAGTTGTTGTCCATAATATAATCGCCATCGGCCTCCATCGTATCTGAACACGCGCCTTGGTGAAACACGACATCGATATTGCCAAAGTCCTGCGCGCGTTCAATCCGTTCACGGAATTCGACCTTGCCCATATAGTCAGCTACGTTGCAGGCCGCTACGTTGCGGAGCTTGTTCGGACGCGAGATATTGTCGACAAGCAAGATATCCTCAACGCCACGGATATTTAAGGCCTTAAGTAGATTTGAACCGATAAATCCGGCACCGCCGGTAACGATAATCACCGAATTTCACCGATCGATATTAGCGATTGTATTTCCGCTCGAGAGGGTACTGCAGTGCCCAATTTTGACACCACAACACCCGCAGCGGCGTTGGCAATATTCATGGCCGCGTCGTCACCCAGACGGGCTGCCTTAGCCATTGCCATGGCTGCAATCACCGTATCCCCGGCACCGCTCACATCGTAAACTTCTAGCGCCCGCGCCGGACTATGCGATACTTCACCACTACCACGATATAAACTCATCCCAGCGCCGCTCTTGGTGATCAGTAATTCTTCGATGTCCAAACTTCGCGCCAACCGTTGCGCCTTAATTTGTAACTCTTTTTCGTCGTTATAAGTTCCCACAACCGCCTCGAATTCGCGTTGGTTAGGGGTGATCATTGTCGCTCCACGGTAGCGGGAAAAATCCGTGCCTTTCGGATCTACGATGATAGGGATTCCGGCGTCCCGTGCACCTTCAATCATGACGGCAACGTGATAGAGTCCACCCTTTCCGTAATCGGACAACACTACGACATCGTTATCGCTGAGCATCGAGCGATAATCGTCAAGGCATTGCGCGAGCACTTCGTAGCTCGGTGGCTTCTCGAAATCCGCTCGCAGCAACTGCTGATTCTGAGAAATAATACGCAACTTAATCGTCGTGGTGACTTTATCGTCGTTGTACAATCGATGGTGAATCTCATCGTCATCTAATATCTTGCGCAAACTCGCACCGGCCTCGTCTTTACCAATCACAGACATTACCGTGCATACACCACCGAATGCCGCCACGTTGCGTGCAACATTGGCGGCGCCGCCCGCCCGTTCCTCGCAGCTGCGAATCGATACGACCGGCACTGGCGCTTCCGGCGAAATGCGATCTACATCACCGAACCAATAACGGTCCAGCATCACATCGCCGACAACCAATACCCGTAGACCGTCGAATTCCGATAACATCGTGTGGTCGACTTAGCCAGGGTAATTCATGAAGGGTTCGGGTCTTAAGCGAAATCGGTCAATATATTGTAAAGAGCGTTGATCCATGTCCGCCTTCGTGAAATATCTGGGCTAGTTCCGCCCAATACCGGCGTACCAGAATCCCGCCGCTCTCACCACCTCCGGATCGAATATGTTTCGACCATCGAAGATCGCACAATTTCGCATTCGCTTCACCATATCTGAGAAATCAGGGCTGCGAAAAACTTTCCATTCGGTGACGACAATCAGCCCATCCGAATCGTCGAGGGCGGCGTACTGATCCTTCGCAAATACTAGGTCTTCACGATCACCATAGATTCGCTTTGCTTCGCACATTGCCACAGGATCGTAAACGTTCACAGTGGCACCGCGGCTCCATAGTGCCTCCAATACGTACCGACTGGGCGCCTCGCGCATGTCATCGGTATCCGGCTTAAAAGCGAGTCCCCATAAGGCGAACCGGCAGGTATCCAGCGATTCACCAAATCGTGCCGTAATCTTGTCCATCAATATGCGCTTCTGGTCGGTGTTTACATCTTCCACGGCGTTGAGAATACGGGCGTGATAATGAATATCCTCCGCGGTCTTACACAACGCCTTTACGTCTTTCGGGAAACACGACCCGCCATAACCGCAGCCCGGGTAAATAAAATGGTACCCGATCCGCGGGTCGGACCCGATGCCGTTGCGAACCGCCTCGATATCTGCCCCTAGGCGTTCGGCGATATTAGCCATTTCATTCATAAATGAAATTTTTGTGGCAAGCAACGCATTAGCGGCGTATTTGGTCAGTTCGGCGGACTTAATGTCCATTACAATGACACGATCATGACTTCGATTGAACGGGGCGTACAGATTCCGCATCTGTGAAATTGCGTTTTCATCTTCAGCGCCAATAACAATGCGATCCGGTTTCATAAAATCGTCTA
The DNA here is from genome assembly GCA_964194565.1 of Arenicellales bacterium. GTDB lineage: Bacteria > Pseudomonadota > Gammaproteobacteria > Arenicellales > JAOTWM01 > JAOTWM01. The sequence goes on along the minus strand of CAXMMZ010000133.1, from coordinate 24,512 downwards.
CGGCTGCCCCCTCTTTTAGGAACTCCGGATTCGACACCATGCTGAATTTCAGATTCTCATCGCGTTTCTCCAGTTCGGCTTCAATAACACCGCGGACCTTATCGGCGGTGCCGACCGGAACTGTCGATTTGGTGACGACTACTCGATAACGATCCATACGGGCACCGATTTCGGCCGCTACTCCCAAGATATGCTGTAAATCGGCGGATCCATCCTCGTCGGGTGGCGTGCCGACCGCTAGAAACAAAATTTCGCCGTGATCGACCCCGTCCGCGATGCTTGTTGAAAACATCAAACGACCCGCGCGCTGGTTATTTTCAACCACATCGGACAATCCAGGCTCATGAATTGGGAGCTCGCCACGCTGTAGTTTGTCAATTTTCAGCTGATCGATATCGATGCAAAGCACATCGTTGCCTACATCGGCCAGGCACGCGCCGGTGACTAATCCGACGTAACCGGTCCCGATTACTGTTACTTTCATCTAAATTGTCTCAAATTCAAGGTGCGAAGCTCGCTGTGGCGCATTATGCTTTTTTTTCGAGCCCTGTCGAGATTTAGCCCGGATATTTCACGAAGGCGGACCATGGACCAGGAATCTTCTCGATATTTGAAGCGGATACCCCGTGTTTTCAGGTACGGGGCCTCCGCGCCGTTTGTCCTGTTCGGATTCAGAAAAAATCGGCCGTCGTATTCGTCACGATCCTCCTCGATCCATAGCTACGGCTATGCATCCGCGGACGATCGCACCGACTACTTAGCCCGATTTCCCCTGAATCCGAACCCTTCATGAATTATCCGGGCTAGAGATCACCCTAAAAAAACAAGGGTGCCGATCGGCACCCTTGTGTCACACCAACTGACAATTATTATTCGGCAGTCGATGTTGTCGACTCAGCCGACTCCTCAACCACCATGTTTGCTTTGTTTCGATCGACCAACTTCGGGCCAATCCCTTTGACTCGTTGCAGATCGTCGATTGTGGCGAATGCGCCATTTTGCTCACGAAATTCTACGATCGACTTCGCAATCTTAGGGCCCACACCATTTATTTCCTGGGAAAGGGTAAGCTCATCAGCGGTATTAATATTTACCGGCGACGCCAGTGCAGTGAGGGAACCAACAGAAAGCAGGAAAAACGCAATTGCTGTACGTAACATCTTCATCCTTGAAAACCTCCATGTGTTCAGATTGAAAGAAACCGTCTTCCTGACGGTAGAAGCAGTCTATCATTGCTCCATGGGCGGATGTCAAGTCCAATTATTTTCCCTAAGTCCGACAGGCCCCTAGCCCGCCAGCAATTCAGCGTCCACCGGCACCCGCAGGGCCATCGGCATAATCGTATTCCATCCGCGGCAACCCGGACATTGCCAATGCATCGAGCGACCGGAAAATCCGCATTGGCGACACTCATACCGATATTCACGTTCGACAATTCCGCCGATCATCGTATCGAGAAGGTCTAAATCGCGTCGCATGCCACTGTCCGCTTGCTTCAATTTCAACCGAATAAGCCGGTGTAGTCCGTGTACCGACGGGTGTCGACGTACCCAGTTCACAATAAACTCTTCAGCTTGCTTTGCTCCCGATTCGCTCTCTATCGTATCGGCCACCGCAAGCGCCAAGCGCACATCCCGATGCGTTTCTGAAGTCTCGTTAAGAAATTGTTGCAATCCTTCATTGTCGTCGGTGATCCGGTAACTACCCGATATTAAGTCGATGACTTCCCCGAGAAACCGCGGATCCTGCTCCTGAACCCGCTTCCAGGTGGCAATCGCTTGGAGGTGGCGACCTAATAACGCCTCCAACCGCCCCGACTGAATCGTCGCGCGTACGCAATTTCGATCTGCGGAAAACGCACTATCTATAAAATTACGAGCCCGATCGTAGCGGCCCTCAGCCAGCGCCGATTCCGCCAACTCACAACTATATTGGGCGATTACTGCCGACATCTCGGAATTGGCTCCACTCGCAAGCCGCCGGGCGACCGCCGCACACTTCTCCCATTCCTTCTCCTGCTCGTAGATCAAGAGCAAATGTCGTAGTGCCGGCTCGGAATGATGCGGCACGTCCGCCAGCTCGGAAAATAGACTTTCGGCTCGGTCGAGAAGTCCGGCTTTCAGGTAATCCTGGGCGAGTTCGAACAACGCCTGGGCACGCTGATGGCGATCCAAGTTTGGCCGTGCAATGAGGTTTTGGTGGATCCGGGTCGCGCGCTCGACTTCGCCCCGACGCCGAAATAGGTTGCCGAGCGCCAAATGCATTTCGACGGTCTCCGAGTCCACTTCGAGCATTTTGATAAATACTTCGATCGCCTTGTCATGCTGCTCATTGAGTAGAAAATTGAGTCCTTTGAAATACGCAGTCGGAAGGTCGAACGGATCGGTTTTGCGCCACGGTAAGACGCCAGGCTGTGCTGCTAGCCACCCGGAACCCGCTGCAACCGGGAGTAGCAACAACAACCAAAGCGGGTCCATCAGGATTGGGTATTATCGCCGGCCGGTGAAGTCCGCAAATGCTTGAGTTCCTGACGGGCATGGCCGACGCTACGCTCGGCCTGCTTCCAGCGGTGCCGGTTTTTAGTGGCCAAATTCAGGCTAAACAAAAAGCCGAGTACGATGCCGATACCACACGCAATCAATAAAAACACCGCTATGGAACCTTCCGCACTCAGTCCAAAGTAGTAATTAAGCTCCACCGTTTCGGGATTTTTTGCGGTAAAGGTAATGCCGAAAACCACGATCACCAAGGTTACGATGATTAGGAATATCCTGCTAATGAATCGTCTCATGATACCTCCACGAATAGTAAGAATGCCCTGCCCTAACTCGGATAACTCATCAAGAATCCGGGCTTCGGGCGAAATAGGGCTCAGTAATCTGTGTGATCGCCCGCGGTTGCGTAGCCGTATCTATAGACCAATGGGGGCGTGCCAAAATACGATGCGGTAGAGCTGTCGATGATCCGTTTCTTGAGTCGAGTCGTTTCAAATTCAGGACGACCCGTGCCCGGATCCAATCCGAGGTACCTTACAGCGATGCTATTCGTTTCCGCTGATCGTTGATCTCGCGATCGGCGCGCTCACGTAATTCTCGACCGGGTTTGAAATGCGGTACGTATTTATCGGGCACCTCCACAGCATCACCGGTCTTGGGGTTGCGCCCAACCCGGCGCGGTCTGTAGTGCAGCGACAAACTACCAAACCCACGCACCTCGATCCGATCTCCGGTCGCAAGGGCCGCCGCCATTCGCTCGAGCAGCTCTTTCACGGCAAGCTCGACATCCCGGTACGCCAACTGCGGTTGTCCCGCAGCGAGAATATCAATCAATTCCGATTTCGTCATTGTTCAACCTATTGCCTATTCGGTACACCGGAGACAAGTTCCTATTTTATCCACCGGTTTTAGACAGTTGCTCTTTGAGTTTGTCTCCCAACGTCGAGCCGGTCGGTACGTTACGACCGTATTCCTCGATCGCTTCGCCTTCGATATCTACATCACGCGCCTTGACCGACAAAGAGATACGTCGGTTTTTACGTTCGATACTCGTAATTTTCGCTTCAACCGTATCGCCCTCTTTGAGGAACGAACGCGCATCCTCCACGTGATCGTGGGTCAATTCGGCAGCCCTAAGATAACCTTCCACCGTATCGGTGAGTACAATTATCGCGCCTTTTGCATCGACGGTTTCGACAACACCGGTAACAATACTACCCTTACCGTTTTCTTGTACAAACGCGGTAAAAGGATCCGACGTCGCCTGCTTTAAGCCAAGTGATATGCGTTCCCGTTCCGGATCGACTGCCAATACCACTGCTTCCACTTCATCGCCTTTCTTATACTCCCGCACCACATCCTCACCGGCACGTTCCCAAGAAATATCGCTTAGATGGATTAGACCGTCGATACCACCCTCAAGTCCGATAAACACCCCGAAATCTGTGATCGATTTAATCTGCCCGCTGATCCTGTCGCCCTTATTATGGGTCGCTGCAAATTCATCCCATGGATTCGGCTTGCACTGCTTCATGCCCAACGAGATGCGCCGGCGTTCGCCATCGACATCCAGCACCATTACTTCGACTTCGTCTCCGACGTGACACAATTTTGAAGGGTGAATATTCTTGTTGGTCCAATCCATTTCCGAAACGTGCACAAGACCTTCCACACCCTCTTCGAGTTCGACAAACGCGCCATACTCAGTCAAGTTCGTTACCTTGCCGAAAATTCGAGTGCTTTCCGGATAACGTCTCGGTAGATCGACCCACGGATCGTCACCCAGTTGTTTAACACCCAACGATACACGGTTGCGTTCGCGGTCAAACTTCAACACTCGCGCCTCAATTTCATCACCGACCGTCAGCACCTCCGACGGGTGTTTTACGCGCCGCCACGCTAAATCGGTGATATGCAGCAATCCGTCGATGCCACCAAGATTAACGAATGCGCCATAGTCGGTCAGGTTCTTCACTACACCCTTTACGATTTGGCCTTCCTCAAGGGACAACAGCAATGCATCACGTTCCGCCGACATCTCATGCTCAACGACCGCACGGCGCGAGACCACGACGTTATTGCGGACTCGATCCAGTTTAATAACCTTGAACTCGAGCTCGACACCCTCCAAATAGGTCGAATCTTTGACCGGCCGAACATCCACCAAAGACCCCGGCAAGAACGCCCGAATGTCATCAACCGCAACGGTAAAACCGCCCTTGACCTTACCCGTCAAAACACCGGTAACCACGGATTGCTCTTCGTAGGCCTTTTCTAATTCGTCCCACGACCGGGCGCGACATGCTTTCTCTCGCGATAGGCGAGTCTGACCGAAACCGTCTTCCACAGATTCAATGGCGACTTCAACTTTGTCACCGATCTGAACCGTTACTTCCCCTTTCGCATTTTTGAACTGTGCAAGGGGTATTTCCGCTTCCGACTTCAACCCAGCATTAACAATTACGTAATCGCCGTTGGTTTGCATCACCTCGCCGATTATCACGTCACCTGGCCGCATCACCAGCTGGCTCATGTTCTCTTCAAACATTTCAGCAAAACTTTCGGTCATATCTTCTTTTACCTAAGATTCAATCGGCGCCGATCCAGCCATTGCCGGGAACACAATCCAGCCGCTGCCGGAGCCTGCTTATCACAAACTGAAGTACTTCCTCAGTCTGCATGGTTGACGTGTCTACGAGAATAGCGTCGCCCTGTGCTCGCAACGGCGCCACCTCGCGTTCCGAATCGCGATGATCTCGTTCGCGAATCACCCTTTCGAGCCGCGGAAGGTTAACATCTAAACCCTTATTCTTCAACTGCTTATAGCGTCTAACGGCACGCACTTCGGGACTCGCCGTAAGAAAGACCTTGAGCACCGCGTCGGGAAACACGACGCTACCCATATCGCGGCCGTCGGCCACCAGCCCCGGCACCTGTCGCGCGGCGCGCTGCTGTTTTAACAAGTTATTGCGTAGTTCGGGCCGTGCCGCCAATATCGAGGCCATTGCGCCGCACTCTTCGCTGCGCAATTCAACACTCACATTACGGCCACCCAACAATACCTTAGCCTCGCCATCGGCCGCCGGAAAGCAGGCGAAATCCAGTGTATTCGCGATATTTTCGAGCTGCGCCCAGTTGTCGGGGTCGACATTCTGTTGCTGCGCACTCAGTGCAACCGCGCGATACAGCGCGCCGCTGTCGAGGTAGTGCCATCCCCAATGCAATGCCAGCGCCTGTCCGATCGTGCCTTTTCCGGCACCGCTCGGGCCATCCAATGCCACTACCGGAACCGCCTCCGAACCACTCATTTGCCGTCTCGCACGGCGATGCGCAATCCCGCGCTTCGCGCCAACTCGGCAAAATCCGGAAATGACGTCGCGACGTTAGCGCAGTCTCGGACCGTTATCGATTCTCGGGCCGCTAATCCAGCAATCGCAAAGGCCATTGCGATACGATGATCACCGTAGCTCTCGATCGTTCCGCCGTTGAGGCCTCCGCCCTCGATAGCCATGCCATCGGGACGTTCATCGGCGGTCACTCCGAGCGCGCATAACCCGGATACCGTCGCTGCGATGCGATCGCTCTCCTTGACTCGCAACTCTTCAGCACCGGTTACGATAGTGGTCCCTTGTGCGCAAGCGGCGGCGATCGCCAGGATCGGCAGCTCATCGATAGCCAACGCAACTTGCTCTTGACCGATTGCGACACCATGCAGCGGTGCATTACGTACCTTCAGATCGGCAACCGGTTCCCCAGCTTCAACACGTTCGTTCTCGACCTCGATTGAGGCGCCCATGTCACGCAGCACGGAAATCACTCCAATCCGGGTCGGATTCAGGCCCACACTCGGTAATACGATACGTGATTCAGGTGCGATACTGGCCCCGACAAGAAAGAAGGCCGCGGAGGAAAGGTCCCTCGGCACTGACATATCGCGCCCCCGCAGCTCACCGCCGCCATCGACTGCAACCCAGCCGCCGTCCGCTACGACCGGATAGCCCAAGCCCCGCAACATACGTTCAGTATGATCTCGAGTCGGCGCCGGCTCATGCACCGCGGTTCGCCCCTCGGCATAGAGTCCGCCCAGTAGTAGTGCCGACTTAACTTGCGCACTCGCGATCGACAGGGCATGCCGTACTCCATGCAATTGCTCGACCGCGCCGATATGTACCGGTAAAGTATCGCCCGCGCTCATCGTAATTGACGCCCCCATACTCCGCAGCGGCTCCACCACCCGCCCCATCGGGCGGCGCGACAAAGAGGCGTCGCCGACCAATATCGATGCGAACGGCTGCGCCGCCAACAACCCCATGAGTAGCCGGACTGCCGTTCCGGAATTGCCGAGATCGAGCGGCCCTGCGGGTTTCTGCAAACCGTGCAAACCCACCCCGTGAATGCGCGCCGGGTCGCCTTCGCTTTCGATCTCGACACCAAGTTGGCGCAGCACCGATGCCGTCACGAGCACGTCTTCGCCCTGCAATAAGCCACTGATCGTACTCGTGCCAGTCGCGATCGCTCCGAGCAATAAGGCGCGGTGCGAAATTGATTTGTCTCCAGGCACCGATACCTGACCCTGAAGACATCCTCCCGCTTGCACTTCGTACACCAACATAGCGTCGCGCCTAGCCCGAATATTGCATGAAAGTCCGGAATTTTGACTGAGAGTTCGCTTTGGCTGGCGCCGCTCTGGGCCGAAAGTCATAGCGGTAGCTATGACTTGAAGGAAGAGCAAACCAGACGAAGTGAAATCGAGCCAGAAATGGGACAGTGTGGGCGAAATCCAAAATGTCTCCACCAAGAGTTTTCATGTCGCCAACGTCATCGATCCGTTATGGAAACTTTCGAACGGTCTCGTGCAATATGCGGGCTTGTGCATCGCGCCGGATAGGCGAGCGATTGCTAGTTCAGTAACCATGTCGATCACCACCGCAAATTCACGGGCTCGACCCAGCGTGAACACCGCCAACACACGACTGAAAACACGACCGTTCGATTGCAACGCCACGGGTCTGAGTTCGAGACAGCGCTATTTTTCTGAATCGCAATGCTCGCGCAGTGCGAGAGCGTCGGTCCGGGCTCGGCGTGCATTCCCAAATGCGCGCTGCAGCCACTCGCCGTCACCGCCTTCGACGGCACGCGTTACCTGTTGCAGATGATCGGCAAACTGCCGTAGTTTAGCGCCGAGTTCATCCGCGTTGGCTAACGATATATCGCGCCACATCACCGGATCACTCGAGGCAATACGGGTAAAATCGTAAAACCCACCTGCGGCCAGCTCGAAGTGTGCGTCCGCGTCCTTCGAACCCGCTACGAAGTCCACGAGTGCAAACGCCAGCATATGCGGCAGATGACTGGTGGTGGCTAAAATACGATCGTGCTCACCGATACTCATTGTAGTTACGCGGGCACCCGTGACGTACCACATATCCGTAATGAGTCGCACCGCGGCCGGATCGGTCTCAGATTCGGGAGTTAATATGACGGTGCGCTGCCGATACAGCTCAGCGAATGATGCTTCGACTCCGGATTTTTCCGTACCCGCAACCGGGTGGCCCGGCACAAATCGTGCAAAGCTGTCTCCCAGCGCGGCCCGCGCTGCCTCGGCTGGGGCGCGTTTTACGCTGCCTACGTCTGTTACCACACTATCGCTACCGAGTACCGGTCCAATCCGCGCGCACAATTCGCGCATCGTCCCAACCGGTGTGGCGATAACCACGATATCGGCGCCATCGACCCCAGTTTCGATGTCGGTTGCGAATCGATCGATCACACCCAATTCGTGGGCACGCTGTAAGTTGAGCTCGTTGCGACTGATCCCGACAACTTCCGCAACCGCATCCGCAGCCTTCAGCGCGCGGGCCAAGGAACCACCGATAAGCCCGACCCCGACGATCGCTATACGCCCGACTTTCCAATCAGTCGCCAATGCGTACTCCTGCCGCCGCCAATAGTGCGTCGTGGCTCAAGCCAATCACCACAACCGTCAAGTCACCTGTAAACACTGCGACAACACATTAAGCATTACCGTATTTTCTTCGCCGACACCGACTGTGATGCGCAGATGATTCGGCATGCCGTATGCACCGACTGGCCGAACGATAACACCCCGTTGCAACATATTTTCATAGACGTCTACGGCCGGCCGCTTAACATCGACACTCACGAAATTGCCACCCGAAGCAATATAGTCGAGGCCCAGTTTGGTCAACTCCGCATATAGCCGCTGTCGTTCGTTATGATTTTCTGCAACACTGGCCGCGACAAACTCGGTGTCATCCAGCGCCGCCATGGCCGCGAATTGAGCAACGCTGTTTACATTAAACGGCTGGCGTACACGGTTGAGCAAGTCCGCCACGGTCGAAGATGAAATTCCATAGCCCACCCGCAACGCGGCCAACCCGTATACCTTTGAAAAGGTCCTGGTTACGATGAGATTTGGGAAATCGCCCAGCCACCTCACGCAATCGGGATACGCACTATCACCGACGTATTCGCAATAGGCTTCGTCGACTACGACCACTGTAGTTGTCGGCATCACGCCGAGAAAATGACGCAATGCCTGCTGGTCGCTCCAGGTTCCGGTCGGATTATTGGGATTGGCAATAAATACAACCCGTGTTCGATCCGTCACCGCGTCTGCCATCGCGTCTAAATCGTTTCCCCATTGCAGCGCATCGACAACGATACTTTCCGCACCGACCGCTCGAGTGACCAACCCATAGACCGCGAACGCATGGGCCGAGTAGACGATTTCGTCATTCGGTCCCGCGAATACTCGTGCCACCAATTCCAGCACATCGTTGGAACCGTTGCCCATAGTGATCTGCTCAATGCCGACATCTAGCCGCGATGCCAGTTTGACCTTAAGGGCTTGTGCAGTGCCGTCGGGATAACGGCCAAAGTCGATCGTCGAATTTTGAAGTGCGTGGCGCGCGGCAGTCGATGCGCCACGTGGGTTTTCATTGGAGGCGAGTTTTATCGGATTTTTAATGCCGTATTCGCGTTCGACCTCGTCGATCGGCTTACCAGGTTGATACGGCTTAATACCCCGCACTCCGGTGACTGCCAGTGCCAGCGCGTCGAAGGCGGTCACAGTACCGCCTGGGGATACGAGCCAAGCACCTTACAGACGGCGACTTCCTGTTCCAGGTCGGCGAGTGCGGTAACCAGCTTCGGCTCGGTGACATGTCCTTCGACATCGACAAAAAACACATACTCCCAAAGGCCAGCACGGGACGGCCGCGATTCGATGCGCGTCATATTCACGCCGTGCCGAGCCAACGGCTCCAACAGGTGAAACAACGTGCCGGGTTTATTCTTTACCGACACCAGTAGGCTCGTTTTGTCGTTGCCGCTCGGTCCACAATCGAGCTTGCCGATTACGAGAAACCGCGTTGTATTACCGGCCACGTCCTCAATCTGACGGGCCAAAATCGGCAGTCCATAGAGCTCGGCGTTGCCCGCACCTGCAATCGCTGCCACCGATTTATCGGCGGCAGCTTGCTTGGCAGCTTCGGCATTACTATTAGCGGTTTTAAGTTCAGCGTGCGGCATCTGCCGTTGCAACCAGTCCCGGCACTGAGCAAGGGCCTGGCCGTGGGCCAGCACGGTCTCGACGACGTGAATATTTTCAGCGTGGGACAGCAAACAATGCTGAATCCGCAATTCAATCTCGCCACAGACTCGCAGCGGTGTATCGACTAACCGATTCATCGATTCGGCAATCACACCTTCCGTCGAATTTTCGATGGGAACCACTCCAAACCCGGCCTGATCCGATTCCACGGCGTGAAATACATCTCCAATTGTGGCGGTGGTAACAGTCTCCGCAGAGCCACCAAAATGTTTTAATGCTGCCGTTTGTGTATAGGTACCCTGCGGCCCCAACACCGCAATTTTCAATAACTGCTCAGCGGCCAACGATGCCGACATGATTTCGCGAAATAGCCGCGCCATCTCCGCGCCCGGTAGCGGACCGGTATTGCGCGCGAGCACATTCTGCAATATTCGCGCCTCTCGTTCCGGCCGATAAAAAGTGGGCTGCTGATGCTTAGATTTAAGCGAGGCGATCTCGCGCGCCAACGCGACGCGCTTGTTAATCAAGTCTTGCAGCTGCTGGTCAATCGCATCGATCTCATCGCGATGCGATTGCAGCCGTGGGTCATCGCTCACGCTTCGCACCTCGACGCAATTCACTCATCGACATCGTCACTGCTGCCGGACTCCTCGACCTTGCCGATTCCAACCAACGCTTCTTCCTCATGCAGATCGATCAGCCGCACGCCTTGAGTGTTGCGGCCCTGAGTAGAAATTTCATTGACCCGGGTCCGGATCAGAGTGCCGCCATCGGTAATCAGCATGATCTCATCTTCCTGCGCGACCGCTTCGGCGCCAATCACCGCACCATTTCGTCCTTTGACCTGGATGGCGATTACGCCCTGACCGCCACGTTTTTGGGCTGCAAATTCATCTAGTTTGGTACGCTTCCCATAACCGTTTTCGGTGCCGAGTAGCACCTGAATTCCGTCGCTGTCGTCGCGCCGTACAGTGATGAGTGAAATAACCCTTTGCCCGGCCTTCAAACGCAGCCCCCGCACCCCGCGCGCGGTTCGCCCCATCGACCTCAGGTCGGATTCGTTGAATCGAATCGCCTTGCCTGCGTTACTGACCAGCAGAAGATCGCTGTCTCCTGCCGTCAACCCGACGCCGACCAAGTTGTTGCCATCGTTTAAATCGATCGCTCGTATGCCCGCCGTACGGGGTCGTGAAAAGTCCGCGAGCGATGTCTTTTTAATCGTTCCGTCGGCCGTCGCCATGACAACGAATCCGCCTTGCTCGTAACCCCGCACCGGCAACAACGAGGTCACCTGTTCGTCTTCCGCCAATGGCAACAAATTAACTAATGGCCGGCCGCGCGATATCCGCCCGGCCTGCGGCAACTGGTATACCTTCAACCAGTAAACCTTGCCGTAGCTCGAAAAACACAAAATTGTATCGTGTGTATTAGCAACGAATAAGCGACTAACGAAGTCTTCATCTTTGGTGCGGGCCGCAATCTTGCCCCGACCACCGCGGCGTTGCGCACGATACTCACTGATCGGTTGGGCCTTGGCATAGCCGGCGTGCGACAACGTTACCACGACGTCTTCTTCCGCGATTAAGTCTTCGTTGGACAGATCGTCTCGATTATGAACAATTTCAGTACGCCGCTCGTCACCATAGCGCTCGCGGATTGCTTCGAGTTCTGTGCGGATCACATCGAACAGACGAACGCTGTCCTGCAATATTTCCAGAAGATCCGCGATATGATTGAGAATTTCCGTGTATTCGGTACGAATCTTGTCTTGTTCGAGTCCTGTCAGCCGATGCAAACGCAGATCCAGAATCGCCTGGGTCTGGGTTTCCGATAAGCGATAACCCGTCACCGTTAATCCAAAGTGTTCGAGCAAATCTTCGGGCCGCGATGACGCGGCGCCGCTACGCTTGAGCATTTCGGTGACCAGCCCCGGCTCCCAATCCCGTGCCAACAACTGTTGTTTGGCTTCGGCCGGATTCGCCGCGGCCTTTATCAACGCGATAATCGGGTCGATGCTGGCCAACGCCACCGCTAACCCCTCCAAAAGATGCGCCCGATCACGGGCCTTGCGTAACTCGAAGAACGTACGTCGTGTGACCACTTCCCGACGATGGCGCAAGAATTCATTCAACAACTCGCGCAAATTAAATATCCGCGGCTGATTATTTACGAGCGCCACCATGTTGATGCCGAACACGCTTTCGAGCTGCGTAAACTGGTAAAGATTGTTAATCACCACCTCAGGAACTTCGCCGCGCCGCAACTCAATGACCATGCGCATGCCGGATTTATCGGATTCGTCACGTAAGCCGGTGATACCCTCGATCCGCTTGCTTTTTACCAGCAATGCGATTTTCGTCAGCAACCGCGCTTTATTAACCTGGTACGGAAGTTCAGTGACGATTATCGATTGTCGATTGGTATTCTCATTGATTTCGATCTCGACCCGAGCGCGCATGTAGATTTTGCCGCGGCCTGTGGCGTACGCCTCGCGAATTCCTCGACTACCGTTAATTAATCCGGCTGTGGGGAAATCCGGGCCGGGAATAAACTGCATGAGCGCGTCGAGATCCAAGCTGTCATCATCGATCAATGCCAGACACGCATCGACGACGTTGCTGAGATTATGGGGCGGAATATTGGTGGCCATGCCCACCGCGATGCCGGATGATCCGTTCACCAGCAGGTTTGGCACCCGGGTCGGCAACACCAACGGCTGGGTTTCCGTTTCGTCATAGTTCGGCCCGAAATCGACCGTCTCCTTGTCGATATCGGCCAATAATTCATGGGCGAAGCGTTCGAGCCGAATTTCGGTGTAGCGCATCGCGGCGGGCGGATCACCGTCCACCGAACCGAAGTTGCCTTGGCCGTCAATCAATGGATAACGCATTGAGAAACTTTGCGCCATTCGTACGATGGTGTCGTAGACCGCAACATCGCCGTGGGGATGATATTTACCGATCACGTCACCCGTTACGCGCGCCGACTTCTTGTAGGCTTTGTTCCAATCGGTTCCGAGCTGCGACATCGCGTACAGCACCCGACGGTGTACGGGTTTCAGTCCGTCGCGCACATCCGGCAACGCACGGCCCACGATGACACTCATCGCGTAGTCGAGGTACGACCGCCGCATCTCCTGCTCAAGATTGGCCGTTATCGTCTCTTTGGCAAATGTTTCCATCGGGGTGTTAACTTTTACCTGTGCGCCGTGGTTGCGCGTGGATCATCGCACCTGAGTCCGAGGGTCTAGCAGCTAAGTGCTACAGCCAATCTCAAAACAGTCAAGCGCCCCTGAGACAACGAAAAATGGGCCGTAAAAGCTCACTGTACCCGTGGGTACATGAGCATTTTCAATCCGTAATAAACGCTGAATCAGCAAGCGTAGGCATTCTGGGATAGGCTCGAGCCAAACCGAGCATCGAACCGCGAAAATTCCACGCCGAGAAAGGCTGTAATTTTAGCACGCCGCCATCCCAAATGGGGCGGCGATACGCTCAAAAATGCGATGAATAGCGCTCCTTACACCATGGACGGAGGCGTTCTCGAGTCGGCCGCCACAACGTACCAAGTTCTGTGACTAACACATCAACCAGCGCCGCCGGGGTAACGTCGAAGACTGGATTCCAGGCCGCGCTGGATTCGGGGGTCGAACGTGCTCCGCCGATTGTGGTGACCTCGTTGGCATCACGTAATTCAATCGGGATGTCATCGCCCGACGGCGTATCGAAATCGATCGTACTGACCGGTGCGGCCACGATAAACGGTATGCCATGGTGTCGCGCCAACACCGCCAAGCCATAGGTGCCAATCTTATTTGCCACATCGCCATTAGCGGCCACGCGGTCGGCGCCGACCACCACCGCATGAATACGCTTCGCCTGCATCAACGACGCGGCCACCGAGTCCACCACCAACGTAAAAGGAATTTTTTCCTTGTCGAGCTCCCACGCAGTCAGACGCGCGCCCTGTAGCCAAGGCCGGGTCTCACCCACGTAGACATGGCCGAGTCGGCCTTGACCGGCCACGGCGCGCACAACGCCCAGCGCGGTGCCATAACCGGCGGTCGCCAATGATCCCGTATTGCAATGGGTCAGCAACACGTCACCGTCGCGCAATAACCGCGCACCGGCTGCACCGATCGCCCGGTTAGCCTGTATATCGTCAGTATGTAGCCCCTGCGCCGTCGCCAGCGCGCGCGCGACCACATCGCCGGTATCATCGGCCAGCACCACATTGCGCATGATATCGACGGCCCAAGCCAGGTTTACAGCAGTAGGACGCGCCGCCTGAAGAAGCTCGAGATCGGCCACAAACCCGGCTTTCCAATGCGTCGGCTCGGCCTCGACACGCGCTTGCAGCGATAACACGGCGGCATAAGCCGCCGTGATCCCTATGGCGGGCGCGCCACGCACCATCAGTGATTCAATAGCGCTCGCGGCCGCCGCCGCGGTGGCTATTTCGACATAGCACTCGCGACCCGGTAGCTCGCGTTGATCCAACAAATGCAAGCACCCGTCACGCCAATCGATCGGGGTAATACTGTCGTAACCTGTCGTCATATAAGCTCGGATATTTCACGAAGGCGGACCCTGGACGGGAAATCTTCGCAATGCTTAAATGGGTAAAAGCCAATTTTAACGCACTAGGCCTCTGTACAGTTTGTCCTGTTCGGAGTTCCCAGAAAATTCTGGCCGTCGTATTCGGCACGATCCCCCTTGATCCATAGCGACGGCTATGCATCGGCGGACGATCGCACCGACTCCTTAGCCCGATTTCCCCTGCAATCCAAACCCTTCATGAAGTATCCGGGCTACTACACCAGCCGCGGCCTTGTGTTTTAAGAAGCGCAAACGGTATCTTCGCCCCATGCAAGAAGTAGACCTCGTAATCTACGCCGACTGGATCGTGCCTGTCGACGCCGCCCAATCGGTATTTGCCGAGCACGGCATCATTGTTAATGACGGCCGGATCGTCGACATTGTCGACGCCGCGAACGACCATGAGCGCTATGCCCCACGTCGTGTCGTGCGTTTGCCGCACCACGCGTTGGTGCCGGGATTTGTCAATGCCCATACCCATGCCGCGATGACGTTATTACGTGGGTATGCGGACGATATACCGTTACACGATTGGCTTAACAACTATATCTGGCCTGCCGAACAACGCTGGGTAAGCCCGGATTTTGTCCGCGCGGGCACCAATCTCGCGATTGCCGAGATGATTGCAGGCGGCACGACGTGCTTCAACGATATGTATTTTTTTCCCGATGTCGTCGCAACGTGTGCGCAGCAATACCGCATGCGCGCGGCAGTGGGCTTGATCGTATTAGATTTTCCGTCGCCGTGGGCGCAGAGCGCCGACGAGTATCTGCAACGGGGTACCGAGTTACATGACGAGCTTCGCCACGTACCGACCGTAACCACGTCGTTTGCCCCGCATGCACCCTACACGGTGAGCGACGAACCGTTGACGAGAATTCGTATTCTCGCCGACGAACTCGATCTGCCGGTACACATGCATGTACACGAAACCGCCACCGAAATAGACGAGTCGGTGGCGCGTTACGGGGTACGACCACTGGAACGATTGAGCCGTCTGGGATTGCTGGCACCGCGCATGCAGGCCGTGCATATGACCCAGTTGCTGCCAGCCGAGATCGAATCGATCGCCGCAATGGGCATTAACGTCGTGCATTGCCCGGAATCCAATCTGAAACTTGCCAGTGGTCTGTGTGCGACCGCGGAATTACTGGCGGCCGGTATCAATGTCGCGCTCGGCACCGACGGTGCGGCCAGCAATAACGATCTCGATATGCTCGGCGAAATGCGCACCGCTGCATTGCTAGCGAAAGGAGTGAGCGGTGACCCCACTGCGCTGCCGGCTTATGACGCGCTGGCAATGGCCACCATTAACGGCGCCCGTGCATTGGGGATCGACGATATCACCGGTTCGCTCGAGATCGGCAAGTCGGCCGATGTCGTCGCAATCGATTTATCCGCACCGAGCTGCCAGCCGTTGTACGAGCCCGTCGCCCAAATTGTTTATAACGCGAGCCGCGGGCAAGTCACAAATGTCTGGGTCGCGGGCGAATCACTGCTGGAAAACCGGCGGCTGACTACGATCGACATAGATGAAGTGTTGTCGGATGCTCGGCATTGGTCTGATAAACTGCGTGGACCCCAATCCTGCGCGGAGCCCCAATGAACACCACTGTGACCCCCGACAACGTCGATGCGGCCGAGGTAGCCAAATTTGAGGCGCTGGCGAGCCGCTGGTGGGACCCCGCCAGTGAGTTTAAACCGCTACACGAAATCAACCCGCTACGTCTGGATTTCATCGACCAACACTCGCCGCTGGCCGGCCAGCAGGTATTGGACGTCGGCTGCGGTGGCGGCATTCTGGCCGAATCGATGGCCGCTCGAGGCGCTGCGGTAACCGGTATCGATGCCGGCGCTACGCCGCTGGCGGTAGCCCGGCTCCATCTCAAGGAGAGTGGGCTTAAGGTGAGCTACCAACACCGAACCGCCGAACAACTCGCGGTAACATCTACTCACCAATTCGATATTGTGACTTGCATGGAATTGCTCGAACACGTACCCGATCCAAGCTCGACCGTGGCCGCGTGCGGCCGCTTGGTGAAACCCGGCGGTACCGTGTACTTCTCCACCATTAACCGCACTCCGAAAGCGTGGCTATTGGCAATCGTCGGTGCTGAATACATTCTTAGTTTATTACCTCGGGGCACCCACAATTATGAAAAGTTCGTTCGCCCGTCCGAGCTCGACGCATGGTGTCGTGGCAACGCGCTAACGACCACGCAGTTCATTGGACTGCACTACAATCCCGTCACCGGCAAGTACTGGCTCGCACCAGGAGTCGATGTGAACTACATGGCTCATGCGGTGCGGGGCTGACCCTGAATCGCTGCGGATCCGAATCAGTACGTGCACAATTCGGTAAAGTAGTTGGTCATGCTGAGCCGACCTTCCGGCTTATTAGCACATGCAAAAACTCGCCGTCGAGTCCCAGACTTCGGTCACGAAATCCCAACAGGGTCGTAACCATTCCGCTATGTTGGTGAATATAATCCAGAAGGTCGCGGCCCCACTCGCGGACCACCAGCGAACCATTCGGATCGATCGGGTTGCCATGATAATCCGGCGGTTGCAAATGATTGATTTCGCCGTTTTGCTCAACCGCGCGCACCACGGTTTGATCGCGTTCGTATATCGGTACGGTAAATACATGGCAACCGCCCACACGAAGCGTGCGAGCGATATCCGCAAACGCGCGATCCGGCCACAACACATGCTCCAACACATCTTGCGTGATGACCAGATCGAGACTCGCGTCGGCAAAAGTCGAGGCTTCGAGGTTTTCGCAACGCACTCCGTCGTGTGCGGTGCCGGGCGTAACATCGGGCCAGAATTGCGACTCGATGTAACGGCAGCAATCCCTTTTAAGTACGTTCGACGCCGCGCCGGCGGGCGAGGATTCGTGGATTGTGTAGTCCCGCCATTTCGGAAATTGGTCGTCCAGAACGTGCAGCAGCGCGCGCTGCCGCGGAATCGAATGGCAGCGCGCGCATTGATAGAAATCTCTGAGCCAGGCTTCGTGTTCGACGAACACCGTGCGACGCCCGCACACCGTGCAGTAACCACGGTTGGCGCGTCCGGTCAGAATGGCGCGCAACAACGCGGCCGCCCACCGCGGGTGGCGAAGCACATAACGACAACCGCGAATCCCCTTCTGCCACATATCGACAATACTGAACTTCCACATAACTGTTATCGCCAACCCGGATCGACCATGGCAGCCATTGCCGAATTGCGACCGCGGGAGGCAAATTAATGAAAAACCACTCCGGGCCGTTGTTACTTTTACATATCCCGAAGACGGGAGGTATGACCCTACGGGCCATCGTCGCGCGGCAATTTTCCGCCCGCACCACATATATTATCGATAACAGTGTAAACGAGTCCATTATCCAATTTCGCACTATGCCCGCCGCGGACCGCGCGCGCATTCAGTGTCTATCCGGGCATATGAGCTATGGATTGCATGAACTCATGGCCCCGTCGGCGCGTTACCTCACCATGTTGCGGGAGCCGTTACGGCGGGCCCGATCGGATTATCAGTTCGTATCGACCAACCGCTTACATCCGCTCTACGCGACGGTGTCCGGCATGACCTTCGCAGAGTATATGCGTAGCGGTATAACCGGACAGCTCAGCAATGGCCAGACCCGACTCATCTGCGGCGACAGCGCACCGGACAATTCCGGAATTCCCACCAACTGCGCGCTGTCCCGAGCGGATCTCGATCGTGCATTCGGGCACATCGAAGAACGATTTCCAGTAGTCGGCATCCAAGAGCGTTTCGACGAATCACTGATACTCATGCGCCGTCATTTCGGTTGGCCGTTACCGTACTACGCAAAACAAAATGTCACCCAATGCGACGCTGGCACCGGTTCGATCGATTGCGCGGGCGATTCGGTCGTGGGCGCACAGAACAAGCTCGACATCGCGCTGTATCGCTATGTGCTGGAGCGCTTCGAACGGCAGCTTACCGAGCAACATTGGAGCTATCGTTGGGAACTGCGCGCGTTACGCACAGTAAATCGCCTATACCAGGGGCTGGGATTGAACGGCTGGCTACGAATCAAGCGCCGCATCGGCGCGTTTCTCAACCCAGGGCAATAATAATTCATTGGCCGCAGCACAGATGACGCACGACGGCGACGATCTTCTAGCGTATTCGCCACCTGCCGATCTGCTCGAAGGTCGCGTGATTTTAATTACCGGTGCCGCCGGCGCGATCGGCGCCGCGACCGCAGTGGCCTGCGCCGCACACGGCGCGAGATTAATCTTGTTAGACAAAAACGAACGCGGGTTGGAGACCCTGCACGATCGCATTGAGGCCGCCGCCAGCCATGCGCCAGTCATAGCCGTGCAAGATCTGCGTCACGCAACGCCCGATCACTTCGACACATTGGTGGAGGAAATCGACCAGGAATGGGCGCGTTTGGACGGCATAGTACACTGCGCCACCCAGCTCGGTGTGTTATCGCCCCTGCACTCGTCACGATTCGAGCTTTGGTCCGAAATACTGCAAGTCAACCTGCTCGCCCCCTACCTATTGACGCGTAGTTCCCTACCGCTGTTGCGGCGCGCCGCCGATGCGTCGGTCGTTTTTACGAGTTCTGACGTGGCCCGCGCCGGGCGCGCCTACTGGGGCGCCTACAGTGCGAGTGGCGCCGCCCTTGAAAACCTAGTGGCGATCTGGAGCGACGAGCTCGAGACAAATACGCAGATCCGCTTTAATAGTTTCGACCCGGGACCGGTGAACTCGCGACTACGTGACAACGCCTATCCGGGCGAGCAACGGCAGTCCCGCCGCGACCCCGCCGATCTGACCCCGGCGTATCTGTATTTGTTAGGGTCCGCGAGTCATGGACTACGCGGCCGTCAGCTGACTGCACCGCCACTCTGAAAAATTCGAATATGAATATTTAAATCGTATATACATCAATTATTTATTGGTTTTATTTAATTATAAATATGACTTCGTTTACTCGCTTTTATTAGACAATCGGACGCTATCGCAACACCCATTCCCGCCATCCTAAAGCCACTCAGAACTATCTGGGCGGCACACGAATTGCCGGCGTCTACTCATGAATTTGCGCACAAATAAAGCGCCGGCACGTCAAGGCCATGACGGCGACCGATCCGCCGTCCACGACAATGTGCTCGACCTCCGGGTAGGTTTGCGACGCGACGGATCGTAATGTGTCTTATATTGTGCTGACGGCGTCTTTGACAACCGTCACTACCGAGACGCGCAGTTTCTCACTTGGCTCCGGTGTCATGCTCCGTACCGTCCACCGATTGTAACTGCTGCAACGCCACGGCGTTCAGCTCGACCCAGCGACCCGGCGCCAGATCGCGCGGCAACTGGATCGGACCGTAGCGGGTTCGAATCAAGCGGCTAACCTGTAGACCCGACGCCTCCCAAATGCGCCGTACTTCCCGATAACGGCCTTGGGTAAGTACCACATTGTACCAACGGTTGACCCCGCCGCCGCGACCCACCTCGATACGCTCGAAACGCGCCCGGTAACCGTCGATTCGCACGCCCTTCAACATCTGATCGATGTGCCGAGGTTCAACTCGGCCGCGCACCCGGCACGCGTACTCGCGCTCGAATCCATTACGCGGGTGCATGAGCCGATCGGCGAGTTCGCCGTCATTGGTCAATAACAATAGACCGCTGGTGTTGATGTCTAAACGCCCGACCGATACCCAGCGCCCGCCTTTCGGCTCCGACAGTCGCGCAAACACCGTGGGTCGGCCGCCGGGGTCGGAGCGGGTGCAAATTTCACCTTCGGGTTTGTGGTACACGATGACCCGCGAGCGGGCCTGGTCGCGCTCTTGGGGCCGAATCTGGCGACCATCGATACGCAATGTCGAAGTACCATCGACGCGGTCACCAATTTGCACCGTTCGACCGCCCTCTGATACCCGCCCCTCTCTAATCAGGCGTTCGATCGCACGGCGTGAGCCCGCACCACTGCGGGCCAGGACTTTTTGTACTTTTTCAGTCACCCATTGTCGACGATGCACCGGCGGACACGGGTTCCGCCGTATTTAGTAATATAACCTTATTAATCAATAACATAATTACTATATAAATTTATGGTCCCCCACCCCGTCCCCCAATTCGTATCGGGAAATGCCGATTTAGCAGGTTTTGGTTACTCTCCTAATCTATTTGTGTATTGGGTAGTTCTGGCCATCTTGCCCTTACTCCTCCCGGTTCCGCAGAAATCATTACGGAATTTGTCCACTTTGTGTACGTCTCTTTTAATGTTCAAACCTGGCCCCTGCCTGGTATGTCGATTCTTGGTACATGGTTTTCGCACCAACGGCGGTCGGTATCCCATAGACCGGTGATGGACTCCGGTTCACCATGCGCGCAATGTCCAAGGTGTGGGGACTCAATGCGCTCATAGTGGCGACAATTACCGCAAGTCACCCAATGTTGAAGCTGAATTGGTCGTGGCACTTCCTCGGCTCGAAGCAGGAAGTAAGTTCGCGCTCCCGCATCGGTACGGCACTTGTCCATTACTTCGGCAGTGATGGCTGGGTCGGTCTCGTCAATATGTGCCAGCCATGCCCGGATCGCGGTTTCTTCCTCCGCTGTCATAGTGGATACCGGTGGTTCCGGGGTCTTTGCGACAGCGACAGTTGCGACAGTTGCGACAGTTCCCCCGCCTACCAGCTTTAGTGTCGCAGGTGTCGCAGGTGTCGCAGTCGCAACCATGGCAAGTCCGCCTTTTTTGATTAGGGCTGAAAGGGTCATTGCACATCCCTGTTGAGTAACGCCGGATTGATGTGAATCTCCTTGCGCTTGCCGTTATGAACGAGTCGCACCCTCTCGGTTTCCACTAACTCGGCCAGTGCCGCATCAAGTGCAGCCCTGCATCGCAGATGGCCCGGTGTTACATGTCGTTGAATCTCCCGGCGAGGAATGATGTTTGTGTTTTCTCTCCGGCAGTAGTCCATTAACCAATGATCGAGTCGCGCCGCATCCGTTAGTTCCGCCGGTAGAGCGAGTTCGCCGAAGAACCGTCGCGCTTCGTTTAGGTGCCAGGCCGCGATACGACTTGCTGACTCCAAAGCCTCTATCCCGATTGCACCACCCGCACCTTCAAACACTTGAAACAGTGCGGCCAATCGTGCCGCGTTATCGGCGGTTTTGCTTGCCACGTCACGCACGTCGTAGAGTTCTCCGCCGCTGGAAAGCTCGCTCTCGATGGCATCATGGAAGGCAACCCATGCCGCCTTGGCATCCGCTGTTAACACTCGTAGAGGAGGGGTTAGCGCGCCGTCATCGTCAATCGGCGTAGGTTGATCCAGGATCGCGCCGATTCGCCGGTTGAAGGTAGCCAATGCAGGCCAGTTTGCAGGCGCTTCGGTGAAAGGTCGAAAGCCTTGCGTCGATTCCGGCCAGGCCACAAGACAGCGGGCAAGAAATCCCGTGCCCCGTGCCAGCCCGCCAGATCGCTCCAGGAAACATTGTAAGGTCGCTTCCTGGACCTGCAAGGCAATGGTCAGCCGTGCCCCGCGTACCGTGAAGGATTCAGATGTTCGCCGCTCGGTGGCAATATCCGCCCCGTCCCAAAGCTGGTTTAGCGTAGCGAGATTACGCATGATGGAATCTTTGCCCATACCATGCGCACCAAATACCAGCCCGGCTTCACTCGATACCACGCCGCCCGAAGGCCAGACCTTTGCCAGGTTCCATTTCAGGGCTTCGGGGGTGGCGTCACCGTAGATCAACCTCGGCACCCTCTCGGGTTCAGGCTTCCTATGTTCAAGCTCTCGTAACGCGGTCTCCTGTTCCTGGGTGGATTTACTGCGTTTGGCGAGTGCTTTGATCGTTTCCTTCAAACCGCCGCGTTTTGCGTCCCACGCTTCCAATGCGGCCTTGTGATCTATTACCAGCGGCTTGGCTTGTTCGGCCTGGTTCGCTTCATAATCTCGAATGGCCTGCATAAAGAAATCGTCGCAGGTCGATTTACGTTCACCTGAGTCGGCGATGGTTAGCAAAAACAGGCCCACCGGACCGGAAAGTTTTTCTGCCCGTTTCACATCGGCATGAGCCTGTACTGCCAATGACAATGCCGCTAGGGCAGAAGAGGCCACCAGGGAGACTGGTGCCTTGGTGAATGCGCGGACTTCCTCCACAGCAGCGCGTAGCGTGGCCGGTAGCGCATCTACTGGGTAGGATTCCGGTTCGATCTTCGCCGATAGCGGCAGCGGATCAAGCCAGGCATTGCGAGTTGCTACTTTTCCGTGGTCTGCGGCAGTCGCCGCTTTGATCGCTACTGCAACAGCATCCAATCCGGTCAGCGCAGCCATATCGTTGAAATCAGTGGCTCCTTCAGGGCGTTGCTCGCCGAAAACCGGCAATGCCACTTTCGCCCCTGTAGCGCATGCCGCTTGATTCGCTTTGGTAACGCCCGGATTGCCTTCGGTTGCCGCATCATCATCTGCACAAATAATCAGCGGTAAATCGGGGAAGCGTTCACGTATAGTTCTCGCTACGGGTTCGAGATTTCCAGCATTGAAGGCCACGGCTACCGGATAGCCTGTTGCCTGGTGAACTGTTGCCCCGGTGGCGAAGCCTTCTGCAACGCATAATGCCGCTGCGTTTTGAACGCTACCGATATTGAAATAGCAGCCGGACACCCGCCCACCACTCAGAAACCGCTTGTTGCCGTCTGCGTCAATGAATTGCAGTGAATGCAGTTCACCATCTGCCCGCATGGGAACCACCAACGCCCCCCTGTTCAGTCTTACCCCCTTTGCCTGTATACGCTTGCGGACCAGGTAAGGGTGTTCATTGTTTGCGGGTTCTGCCGCGTTCCAGATCGTTGCCGCTTTGACCGCGGCTTCGGCCTGCGTGGCTTTACGTTCGGTCTCGGCTTGCGCCTGTGCGATTACAACATGGCGTTTGAATGCCTCGCACTCGGTTGCGGTAAACGGCTGGTCGCGGCTCGCTTGCCAATTTTCGGACAAGCCCGAAGAGTAGTCGCCGAAACAACCACCCCGGCCATCGTCAAACATTTTGCACCAGCCAGCGGTATTTCCATTGCGTTTACCAAGACCCGGAAAGCGGTGCCGCCGACCGGGCTCGATGGAGTCGGGCGGTTCTAGCCCGGTGGCCCGGATCGCTTCGCGGAACTGGTCGATTGCGTCAATCATCACGCACCCCCCTTCGTCGCAACCGCACGGCTTTGTTTTATCCGTTGGGTCACCCAAGCTTCGATTTCCGATTCAAGCCAGCCCACCGCCCGGGCGCCAAGACTTATGGGTTTCGGGAACGTGCCCTCCGAAATGCGGAGATAAATAGTGCTTCGAGATAGCCCGGTTCGGGCCCTAACTGTGGGAAGTCGTAGAATTGCTGTAGCCATTTGTGTCCACCTCTTTGGGTGTTATTGATTATGGCTACGTTATACATGACCGGGCGGCGGTGCCGTCCCGACAAAGGTACACCCGAGCGTACCTTTAAGGAGAAGGTTTTAATTTCTCGTTTTTTTTAATTTATTAGCGATGTTTTTAATTACTTTATGCCGATCTTCGAGACGCGCAGCCTCGGGTTCGTTAAACAAACGGCGGATATCTCCCGGGTAGAGAATGTTCGCGTCATCTAATGCCATCGTTACGAATTCACGCTCGTCGCTTTGTCCAAGCGTCAAGCCTTCGGTTTCTCCACGTATCGTAAACTTTGAAGCTTTATCTTCTCCCAAGTCGCCACCAACATAGTATCGGTGAAATGTTCTCCGAAGCTTTCCGATCACGACCAGCAGAGCCTTCTTTGTCGGTGGACCCCGGCTCTCCGTCGAATCCTTTCCTTCCAACGTCGCGTCC
>CAXMMZ010000132.1:0-6586 GCA_964194565.1 Arenicellales bacterium | reverse complement strand
GGCGAGCATGTGAGGATGCCCAGGGTCTACCGGGGCAAGGACATCCAATGGTGGATGGACGCCGCTGGCTTACTGGATGAGCGCTACGATAGCGTGGATGACATCGTAAGAGCTCGACACGTGCCGTCACCGCAGTTGGTTGGTTCACCAAAGCGGGAAACCCTCGATCTCAATGCGCTGACAAGCATAGGCGTGAAGCTCATAGGTCGTCTCGCCGGCATCAACGACGGTAAAGCCCAGTTTTCCGGATCACTTCGCAACAAGTGCGCACTGGCTGATCTGAAAATGGGTCGGTTGCTCGATACCATCGACGAGTGGGCCAGCGAGAACGGCGTCGACGCGGGGGTCAGTGCGCCACACCGATTTGCGCCTACCGTGGTCGAGGACTCGCCGCCCCTTGCCATGAGCCTTACCGACGGTGCAATCAAGACGATTATCTGGGCAACCGGATATCACCCCGACTACTCGTGGCTGCATGTGCCCGTACTCGATCGAAAGGGCAAGATTCGCCACGATGGTGGTGTCGTCGAGTCGCCCGGTATGTATCTGATGGGCATGACCTTTCTGCGTCGCCGCAAATCGAGCTTCATCCACGGCGCGAGCGACGACGCGCGCGATCTGAGCGCTCATTTGGTGTCCTACCTCAGCAACGGACGCTCCGTGCCTCACCCCTGAGAACCATACTCAGGCCGTAAATCCGTCGGCGGCCGCAATAGCCGAAGTGCGATCCGATTGAAATCAGACGCAAGTCCTTAAACATCTCAAATATAGCCGTGTCGATAACTTGTAGCATCTGCTCAGCAATGTTCTATCGGTCAATACCAGTTCATGAATATCAGAGACTTACTACTTGCCGTATCCGTACCGATAATCTGGGGCGCCGGTTTTTTGTTTGCGAAGGAAGCGATCAGCGAATTCCCACCCATTTTATTGATGGCGTTTCGATTCAGCGTTACGGCGCTCGTATTGGTGTGGTTCGTACGCCCTCCGGTTGGCCATTTTAAATCAATTTTCTGGATTGCTCTGGTTAGCGCCGCGGTTCAATACAGCCTTACATTCACTGGGCTGCAGTATCTCGACGCATCGACCGCTATTATCGTCGTGCAACTGGAGGTGCCGTTCGGTGTATTGCTGGCAGCGATAATCCTCAAAGACCGAATTCAGATCCGCCACATCGTCGGAATGACACTAGCATTCGTCGGCGTAATCTTGATTGCGGGCGAACCACGTCTGCACTCGCAATGGGGGTCGATTTTGTTGGTAGTCGGTGGCGCATTTACCTGGGCGCTTGGTCAGGTCATGGTCAAATCGCTCGGCGCGGTCGGCGGTTTTCGGTTGATCGCGTGGGTCGCCGTCTTCGCGGCGCCACAACTGTTTGTCGCTTCCTGGCTAGTAGAACAGGATCAACTGGCTGCGATTCGCTCTGCCACCTCGATCGTATGGTACGCGATTGTCTACCTTGGTATAGTGATGACCGCGGTTGGATACGGAATTTGGTATCACCTATTAGGCAAACATCCCATCAAACAGGTAATGCCGTTTCTGCTGCTGTTACCTGTGGCTACCGTCGCGGGCGGCGTATTGATCCTCGACGAAGCTCTCACACCGGTATTGCTAATCGGTGGCGCGCTCGCGATTGTCGGAGTGGGGATTATAGTAATCACCCGCAATCCGTTTCGACGAGCGCTTTCGTGAACGGATTACACGGCAAGTAACTTCGCTGCACCAACCAGAACTGCGCCATTGCCTGGCCCCGATATGAAAACCCTGATTAAATTGCCAAAATTGGGCGCGGATTACGATTCGAACAATGGCTCGCAACGCTAAACTATTAACGACCGGAATCACCGGCAGTGTAATCACGATAATCTGTTGCTTCACACCCGTATTGGTGTGGCTGTTCGGTTTGCTGGGAATATCTGCGTGGCTTGGGTGGATCGATTACGCACTGTGGCCGGGTTTATTTGTGTTCGTAGCAATTACCGTTTACGCCCTGAAGCAACGCCAAAGTTAGGATGGCACCGCTGAAAACCTTCAAATGCACATCGAGTCAGCGATAACGTGCCCGCACTGCCGACACCAAAAAACGGAATCTATGCCCACCGATCGATGCTTATATTATTACCGGTGCGAACTCTGCGGCGAAATGCTGCAACCCAAATCTGGAGATTGCTGCGTGTTCTGTTCCTACGGATCGGTACCCTGCCCGCCTGTTCAACAGCAACGCTCACAAAACGGCACCGAATAATTCCTGGCGCGCTCGGCTAGTTCGTCTAGCGGCTGCGAAATGGCCTCGGGATGCTCGACCTTCGGAGGCCAGTTGCTGCCACATCCTTCGACCGTTCAGTCAGACAACTCCCATAATGGCCAGACCAGATCCGTACGGTGCCGGTTCTGTCTCGACTCGGCAGCGGGATACGGTGAAAGCTTTGCACGGGCATGGCACAATAACCTCTGTGGCCGCGTTGTCTATACAAATAATTCCACAAATGATGCGCCTCCCGCAAATGCTATGATGATTATCGAATACATAACACCAGAACGCCTGGCGAGCGAGGAAATCGCGCAGCATTTGCGGCCGTACCGCGTCGTGCCAGAGCGGACGCACTCCAAGACGCGGCACCACTATCTGGATAGTTTCGATTGGCGGTTATTTCAACACGGGTGGCGATTGCTCCAAAGCCGGGCCGGGACACGCACCACACTGACATTGTACGACTCGGGATACACCGCGATCGTGGCGGCCACAGTAAGCAACAACTCGCTCCGTATTGAGGACCTGCCGCCGCTTATCCGCGCACGCATTGCGTCGATACTCGACATTCGGGCCCTGATCCCGCAGATCCGCATGCGCGGCGAACGCCAATCGAAAACAATAGTCAATCACGCTGAAAAAACGGTTGCGCGTTGTTGGATCGAATCCTGGCAGCTAGATAGTGCAACCAACGGATCTGAAGCCGAAGTGATACACGGACTGCGACTCGAGAGCATGAAGGGATATCTGGAGGATTTCCACGCCATTCGCGATCAACTATCGACAACCCTGTCCCTCGACCCGACACCATTCGGATTCATGGGCACCGCGCTCACCACACAGGGTCGTAAGCCCGGCGACTATACCGCGAAACCTTACTACGAGTTCACAGCAAATACCCCCGCATTCGAAGCACTCGCGATAATAGGCGGTAGTCTTTTGGATATTATCGTCGGCAACGAATACGGTGTGTCGAAAAATATCGATAGCGAGTTTCTGCACGATTTTCGGATTGCTGTGCGCCGCACCCGTTCGTTACTTAAGCATTTCGAGAAATCACTGCCTTCTCCAGAAATAGCACATTTCCGCAAAGAGTTTGCATGGCTCGGCCGCGCCACTAGTCTGAGCAGAGACTACGACGTCGTCTTGTTGCGTTTTCCGGCCTACGAATCGCTAATTTGCGCGGGGCTTAGAGATGGAATACCGGCATTGCGCCAACATATTCAGAATCAACGCCAACATGAATTTAAGCGTCTGCTAACGGCTCTGCGCGGCAAGCGCTATACTGACTTGAAAACCCAATGGCACACATTTCTCGACACGCAACGCCAAGCCTTGGCCGGTACCGGCGCGGAAACGCCTATTGGCGTAATCGCGGCCGCCAGCATACGAACTGCCCATAAGCGTGTGCTACGCGCCGGACGTGACCTGCGCCACGACTCGTCGTCACAACGGTTACATAATCTTCGAATCCAGTGTAAGCGTCTCCGCTACCTATTGGAGTATTACCACCACCTTTACGATACAAGGCATATCCGAATTCCAATCAGACGGCTCAAGACGTTACAGAATGTACTCGGTGATTTCCAGGACTTCACTTTTGAATTGGCACTGCTGTCTAGTTTAGGGTCGGATCTTGCCAATGACCCCCGCCTCACTATGACGATCGGGGCACTAGTTCAAGGCGTTAGCTCCGATTCTGATAAGTTCCGGCAACGCATCGCCAAACGCTTTACGCGCTTTGACTCGAAGCATAATGCGCGCACGCTTCAGTCATTACAGGCGCCTCGGTAAAATCCATTGGCTCTCGAAATTGAACGAAAGTTTTTGTTGAAGAGCGAACAGTGGCGGCACGCGGTGACCGCGACGAGTCGCTATCGCCAAGGGTATATGGCAATAAACGATAGCTGCGCAGTGCGCGTGCGAATCGAAGGTGAGTCCGCAAAGCTGAATATAAAAAACGCGACGTTGGATATTGTCCGTACAGAATTCGAATATCCTATTCCCCGTGACGATGCTGAACAAATGCTCAAGCAGTTATGCCTGCACCGCATCGTCGAAAAGCACCGACACTTTGTAGACGTCGATGGACAATTCTGGGAGATTGACGAATTCGACGGTGACAATTCGGGATTGATCGTCGCCGAAATTGAGTTGGACTCGGCCGATCAACAATTTTATCGACCGCAGTGGTTGGGACGGGAAGTTTCCAGCGATCCGCGTTACCTTAATTCCTACTTGTCCGAACATCCGTACCGCAGCTGGCGGCCGGACATGGTCGATACGAAGTAGAAAGATGGCGAGGCCGAAAACCGTTGCGGCCATCGACTTGGGTTCCAATAGCTTCCATTTGATCGTTGCGCAAGTCGATGGACGACGATTACGGATCATTGATCGATTACGAGAGATGGTGCGACTGGCGGCAGGATTGGATTCAAACAATAAGCTATCACTAGAGGTGCTGGATCGAGCCGGTGCCTGCCTCGAGCGTTTCGCGCAGCGAATACGCGATATTCCTCGATCACGGGTGCGGGTGGTCGGCACCAACACCTTGCGCAAAGCCCATAATAGCCAGGAATTTGTGCATCGAGCCGAACGGATTCTAGGGCACCGAATCGACGTTATTGCCGGTCGTGAAGAGGCCCGACTGATCTATCTTGGCGTTTCCCACTCCATTGAAGATAACAACGAGCAGCGCCTCGTAATCGATAT
This sequence comes from Arenicellales bacterium, assembly GCA_964194565.1. GTDB lineage: Bacteria > Pseudomonadota > Gammaproteobacteria > Arenicellales > JAOTWM01 > JAOTWM01. The sequence goes on along the minus strand of CAXMMZ010000132.1, from coordinate 1,620 downwards.
TGGCGGCGGCAGCACAGAATTGATACTGGGCCAACGTTTCGAACCGCAACGCATGGAAAGCCTGTACATGGGGTGCGTTTCGATCAGCCAAAACTTTTTTGGCGACGGCGCAATCACCGCAAAACGCTTTCGACGCGCAGAGATCGCATGCCTGCAAGAACTTGAGCCGATCCAACAGCATTTTCTGGATCATGGCTGGGATACAGCCATAGGCACCTCTGGCACATGCATCGCCATTAGCGACGCGATCGAATCACGCGGCTGGAGCACCGATGGTATCGATACCGACGGGCTCGACCGCCTACATAGAGAAATGATTCAAGCTGGACACGTCGACGCCCTTAATTTTCCATCGTTGTCCAATCAACGACTTCAAGTTTTCAGTGGCGGAATAACAATTCTACGCGCGATATTTAATGCACTGGACGTCGAACGCATTCGCATCGCCAACGGCGCCCTACGCGAGGGCGTTATCTATGATCTCATCGGGCGAATACAAGATGAGGATGTTCGCGACCGCGCCATTGCCGAACTGATGGATCACTATCGTGTCGACAAACGTCACGCTAATCACGTGGCTCTCACGGCATCGGCGCTGTACCATCAGGTTAAACAGTCTTGGCATATCACCGACGATGAGCACAAACAGGTGCTGCATTGGGCAAGCCAGTTACACGAAATCGGACTCGGAATCGCCCACAGTCAATACCACAAGCATGGTGCGTATCTGCTCCACCATATGGATCTACCGGGATTTTCTCAGGGCGAACAACGCCGGCTCGCAGCGTTAGTGCGCGGGCATCGCCGAAAATTTCCATACCGAGAGTTTGATAATCTGCCGGATACTGTTCGCGAGACGACACTGCGCCTGTGTATTTTGCTACGTGTGGCAGTAGTCTTACATCGTGGTCGACCCAATACCGCGTTATCCAATATCACCGCTCGGGCCACCGAATCCAAACTCGAAATAACCCTGCCTCCCGATTGGCTCGACGCCCACCCCTTAACGGTGGCCGATTTGGTCCAGGAGGCGGCATGGTTAAAGATTGCCAATTATCGTTTGACATTCAAACAGAAAATCGCCTAATAGCACCGGGCGCATCGTGATCGACCTCAATCACTCACATACGAGGTGCCACGCGACACTTCGCTAATGGCACTGAATACTTGTATATTCAATTAGCATTAACTTCATTATGAATGCCGATTCACTTTATTGTAGGAGGCATCACGAGTGAGCCGTCACCTGTTGTTGTTACGACATGCAAAATCCGATTGGAGCACAGCCATAGCGAACGACTTTGATCGGCCATTGGCACAACGCGGCCGCAAGGCGGCAAGGGGAATGGCGAAGTGGTTGTCTCAGTACCGGATATCTCCGGAGTACGTCATATGTTCGAGCGCTGTCCGCGCGCGGCAGACGGTTAAGCTGATATTCAAATCATGGAGAGAGCCACCCGACGTGGAATATCTTGATGACTTGTACTTGTCGGATGTGGCCACAATGTTAACAGTGCTAGCCGATTACGGCAGCGATCACTCCACGGTTATGATGGTCGGGCACAACCCCGGTTGCGAGGAATTGACACGGTATTTGGGCCAACCAAAAGACTTAAGGGG
>CAXMMZ010000131.1:0-2017 GCA_964194565.1 Arenicellales bacterium | reverse complement strand
ACACCCGCCGTCGTAAACAAACCCGCCGTAATATCGCCGATCGAAGACCCGACCCGGGTCGGCTCACCATCGGGTTGCCCAGTGATGCTCATCACACCACCCATCGCCTGCACGACCATGTCGTAGGCCGGGCGTTCCGCGTACGGACCCGTGTGTCCGAAACCGGATGTGGCGGCATAAATCAAACGCGGATACCGTTCGTGCAACGCCTCCCAACCGTAGCCCAATCGCTCCATCACCCCGGATCGGAAGTTTTCCACCAGCACGTCGGCGCCCTCCAACAACGCTTCGAACAAAGCCCGGTCCTTGTCCGCTTTGAGGTCCAGCGCGATGCTTTGCTTGCCACGGTTAAGGGACATGAAATAAGCGGACTTGCCGTTGATAAACGGACCGATATGGCGTGAATCATCGCCCTTCCCGGGCGCCTCGACCTTTATGACCCGCGCACCGAGGTCGTACAACATCATCGTGCAATACGGGCCCGCCAAGACGCGGGTCATATCTACGACGGTGACTCCCGACAAAGGACCTTGCATCATTAAACCTACCTCCCAACGAATGAATCCTAATGTCCAAACTCAGCGATCAAGCATAGCATTGCTTGCGTCACCAACGCGGCTTGCCCTTCGCAACAGTCATCGCGCAGAATCCGTCGACCGAACCGGCCTCCAGCGCAGCGCTACCCGCAATGACGATACCCACACCACTTACCCGCTTCGATCTCACGATGAGCGACGGCGCCACGATTCGTGTGCGCCAATATGGCAACGTCGACGGGCCGCGGATTTTTATGAGTCACGGCAACGGTTTCGCCATCGACGGCTATGTCGCGTTTTGGCAACCGCTGGCAGCACAATTTGAACTCATCATTTTCGATTTCCGCAACCACGGCCATAATCCCGAGTCGCCAGCCACACATCATCACTATGCGCAAATGGCCGATGACGTCGAACACATCTTGCGAGGCGTCAACGAGCGCTTGGGCCATAGACCGGCAATCGGTGCGTTTCATTCCATGTCCGCGCGAGCTGCAATGAAACATGCGGTAGAAACCGACTGGCGATGGCAGGCGCTGGTGCTGTTCGACCCACCGAACATGCCCCCACCGGACCACCCGCAATACGCCAAGATGATCGCGTTTGAGGACAAACTTGTGCAATTCGCGCAAACCCGCCGCCACCGTTTCAACGACCCCGGCGAACTCGCCAAGCACTATGCGTCGAGCCGTGCCCACGCCAGGTGGGTTAACGGCGCCCACGCGGCGATGGCGCAGGCCGTACTGCGCCCGGACCCGCAACACGGCGATTGGGTACTGGTATGTCCCGGCGAATTGGAAGCATCGATTTACGCGGCCGCTTCGACGTTGAACTTGTGGCCAAACGCCGGTGAGTTCGGTGGCCCGGTCGCATTGATCGGCTCCGATGCCGAGCGGACCGGCCCATCCCCCACCGCTGCCGCCAACCGCGCGCTGGCCCAGGAGGGCGGCTATTGGTACCGAGCCATCGCCGGCACCGGGCACCTGCTTCAGATCGAAAAACCCAAGGATTGCCGTGCGGCAATGCTCGCATTCCTCAGCGAAAGCGGCGTGTTGACTCGATTCGCTCCACAGGAATCGAGACCCGGATCGGATTGCAGCTTTCACTGACGAAGCAAGCGTAATACACGGCCGATCCGTCGAAACGGGACTGCGGATTATTACCGCATTGAATAATAGGTTGCGGCACATCGAATGTGACAATTTAGGGTCGTCTGGACATGGCGTGGGCTCCTAATCACCCAATCGCCGAATCCGCATCAGTGCTGTAGTACCCGAAAAATACGTATGCGGGAGACCTGTTTTAGAGAAAACTGGAATCTGACCTGAGCACCCTGATAATTTGTTACTTAATTAGACCAACCCCAATTTCTTTTTTGCACGAAGAACAGAATCTCGGTTTTTAAATTCCTGATACCAATTATTCACATGTGGAAAATTATCCATTGGTAATTGGCTCATTTCTGCCATCTCCATATAAGC
>CAXMMZ010000130.1:0-45469 GCA_964194565.1 Arenicellales bacterium | reverse complement strand
TCACCGGTCACGGAATTCACCAATGGCTTGCCCTGATACACCGCCAAACCCGCCTCGAGCGCGGCAACGATGGATGAGTCGATCGACAACGGCACATCGGTGATGCTCTGCACCAATTTAATCGTTTCGGCCAATATTCTGGGTTCGTCAGCGAGCGGGATTCCGGCATTCACATCCAGCATATGGGCGCCGGCTTGCACCTGGGCGATCGCATCCGATTCGACTCGGCTGTAGTCACCCGCCGCCATCTCCGCGGCCAACAACTTGCGGCCGGTCGGATTGATGCGCTCCCCGATCACACAAAACGGTCGATCAAAACCGATCACGACCTCCTTGGTGGCGGAACTAAGTACGGTGTCGGTCATGCGATGGCCCTCGTTTGTTGTTGCCCACCAGCACGGCCGGGCGACCACGGCACCCGCCCCCCCAACACGCCGGATGCATCGATGATTTCTGCGACTGCTTCTTCCTGACGGTACGCCATGATGTGCACCCCACTGACGCCCTCGATTTCGCTTATTTGTTGGATCATTTCAATGCACAGCTTCATGCCTTCGAGTTTTGGCTTATCCGCCTTGGCCAACCGTTCTATCACCACATCGGGTATATGTACGCCCGGAACATTTTCCCGTATCCAACCTGCGGCCCGCGCCGAAGCGAGCGGTCCGACACCCACCAGTATGAACACTTTCTCATGCAAACCGAGGTTTCGCACTTGCTCCATGTACGACCGCAAGCGTTCGATATCGAAGCAGTACTGAGTTTGCACGAATTGGGCTCCCGCCTCGATCTTTTTCTGTAATCGCCGTGGCCGATAGTCGAGCGGCGGCACAAACGGATTGGCGGCGGCTCCCAAAAATACCTTCGGGGGAGCGGTCAGGCTGCGCCCGCTCAATAATCGCGATTCGTCACGCATAGTGCGCACGGTATTTAGCAACGACATACAGTCCAGGTCGAAGACCGGCTTGGCGTCGGCCTGATCGCCGGCCTGCACACCGTCGCCGGTCAAACACAACATACTCGTCACACCCATCGCGGCCGCGCCAAGCACATCGCCTTGGATCGCAATACGATTGCGGTCGCGGCAGGAAATTTGCATAACCGTCGAGTAACCGCGACGCGTTAACAGCGAGCACACTCCAACACTGGACATATGGCAGTTTGCTCCAGAGCCGTCGGTCGCGTTCATTGCATCGACGTAGCCATCAAAGATACGCGCGCGCAGATACACCTCTTCGGGGTCGGCGGAGTCTGGCGGCGACAGTTCGGTAGTGACCGCAAATTCACCACTTCGCAGCACCCGTTCCAAACGCCCAGGCGATGAATGATCGGGCAGAATCGGTAGCGGCTGACCTAAATCCGGGTCGACGGTGGAAAGCATATTAGGCATCCCCGGCATCCGCTGCGGCCCGGTGTTCCCCGCGTGCGACCCGCAAAAACGACGACATCCCCTGGAACCGGTTATCCACCGGCGGTTGTACCAATTGTATCGTACCGCCAAACTGCATATGTCCACTACCGTGCTCGGCTTCGACCCAAACGCATGCCATTTCCGGCTCCACTTCGCAGCGCCCATCCTGACGTACGCCACCACACGGACCGTTACGCAACTGTTTGGGACAGTTCATGGGACAGGCCATACCGGTCGAACTCAACACACACTCACCGCACATCTGGCAGTCGAATAACCATCCTTTGATCCACCTTTCGAGCGGTTGTATTACCGCTTCGAGCCGGACATAACCAATTCTCGTAAAAAACGGATGGCAACGAATCAGAAATTGTTCAAATCGGCGGTAAAATCGTTCAAGAAAACGCGAATTCCGCACGGACCAGCGGCGCATGATGTACACGATGTCGTTAATTACGGGCTTACGGTGAGTGCCAACGGCTGCGGCCGACTATTCTGCGGAAACGCGAACACCCTTGGCACGCGCCAAAGTATCGAGATCTTGATCCGTAAATTTGCCTTCGATGCGCTCGGCTGCGAGACGAGCTTCCGCGTCGAGGTCGTCGCTGCATACCACGGACTCCCGTCGCCACTCGCTCAGATACGCGTCGCTGCTGCCCTTGCCGGCACGCATCGCGGCACGGTCGATCGCAACCTGAAACCGCTCGGAAAGGTGTACCTTCGCCGTGGTGCGACCACGTTTGGCCATTACCTGGGCGGGAATGTCACGCCAAAATACGGTGATCAGTTTCGCCATCGATGTTTACTCTGACGCTACGTAGTGAACTTTCCAATAAACCATAACCGGTCGCACGGTGTTCGAATCTCAAATCCAGTCGGTGCGCCGCGCATTTTGCCCGCTCCAAAAGATCGGCATCCTCGACCTGAGATAAATAAACGAGCTTCTTATAATTGCCAAAATACATTTCCTGCAATTCCGGATGGCGATCAATCCCCAAACCACTAATAATCAACCGTTCAAAATTACGCGCTAGAAAATCCGTTAAATAAAACGTTCCCGGTTCCGCGTCGCTCAATTCCTGGAACTGTTTATGCCCAGCAAAAAATTCATAACAATGTGCGCCCGGTAGGCGCTCGATACCTTCGTCTTTCAGCACCGAATCCAGCAACCCGCCGGTCCCGCAATCGGCATAGGCCACAAATATTTTCTCGAATTGATCGCGCTGCTCGCGAATCTTGTTGCGAACCGCGGAAGGAATTTTATCGGGAGTATTATGCAGCTCCGCCGGCAAACATTGCACAACGAACTCGTTCCAATCATTGGCGCGAATCAGCGCCATGATTTCACGCGCCAACGCGCCGCAGGCAATCACCAGCACGGACGAGTGCATAGCCACTGTCGGATTCGGGTTAGCCGTTCGCACTGGCCGCGCGCCGCTGATCCACCAGGGTCCTTGCCGTCTCTACGGCCACGGACGCATCCCGGCAATACGCATCGGCGCCGATGGCCTTACTGAATTCTTCATTGAGCGGTGCGCCGCCCACCAGTACGATAAAATCGTCGCGAATGCCCTGCTCTAACATGGTGTCGATGACGACCTTCATATAGGGCATCGTCGTGGTCAGCAAAGCGGACATTCCCAACAATTCTGGCTGGTGTTCTTCCATCGCTTCCAGGTAATTTCCGACCGGATTATTGATGCCAATGTTAAAGACCTCAAATCCCGCGCCTTCCATCATCATCGCAACGAGGTTTTTGCCGATGTCATGAATATCGCCTTTAACGGTACCGATCACCATCTTGCCAACCGGTGGCGCACCTGTTTCGGCCAGCAGTGGACGCAATATCGCCATGCCACCCTTCATCGCATTGGCGGCCATTAACACTTCGGGAACGAACAAAATGCCGTCGCGAAAATCGATGCCGACGATGCGCATACCTTCCACCAGGGCATCGTTCAACACCTTATCGGCACCCCATCCGCGTTCCAGCAGAATGTTGGTGCCTTCTTCGATTTCCTCTCTTAGACCGTCATAGAGATCATCGTGCATTTGCTCGACGAGTTCGTCATCGGGCAACGATGTGAGATCTATTTCTTCGCCATTGTCAACGGGTTCAACATCGGCCACGGCAGCTTCCTCAGATGATGATATACGCCCAGTGTAGCTCACCACTGAGCCCCAGTACGCCGATGTAAGGGTAAGGACGCCACCCGGCCCCTGCTGACGCCGTCGCGACATAGGATTGTTTGAACGCGACACGGGAAAAACTTGATCTTCTTGAACAATTAAGCCGCGGCACCGGGTCGGCTATACACCGGCCCGCCCAGGTCGAACTCCTGACACGGAGCATTCGGGCAAATTGACGCCGCTTGTAGACAATTTGCCTACACCAATACCCGAAACAATAGCGCGCTACGACACTACGAGACAGGATAGACGGACTATGGCGGACATCATCGACGGCAAGGGTTTTGCCCAAAAACTGCGAGCGACCATCGGCGAACAGGTGGCGACACTCAAAGACGACCATGGCATCACCCCTGGATTGGCCGTCGTGTTGGTAGGTGAAGACCCAGCCAGCCAGGTCTATGTGCGCAACAAGGCCAAGCAAACGCTTGAAGCCGGCATGCACTCATTCGAGCATCGGCTCTCAGCCGATTCCACCGAAGTCGACTTGTTAGCGCTGATTACGGAGCTAAACGGTGATCGGAGCGTCAACGGAATCCTGGTGCAGTTACCATTACCGGAACAAATTGATTCCGAGGCCGTGTTGGACGCGATCGATCCCGACAAAGACGTCGACGGCTTTCATATTCTCAATGTCGGTCGGCTTGCGATCGGCGCCGAAGGAATGGTGCCGTGCACACCGCTCGGTTGTACGATGCTGCTCAAGGATCGGCTCGGCGACCTGAGCGGTAATCACGCGCTGGTGCTGGGCCGCTCGAACATCGTCGGCAAACCGATGGCCGCGTTGCTGCTAAAGGAACATTGTACGGTAACTATCGCGCACTCCAGAACCCGGCAACTCGCCGACGAATGCCGGCGTGCAGATATTCTTATCGCCGCGGTCGGCAGACCGCAAATGGTCAAAGGCGATTGGATTAAACCCGGTGCAACCGTGATCGACGTTGGCATCAACCGGATCGACGGCAGCAACGGCAAGTCACGGTTGGTGGGCGATGTCGATTTCGATTCCGCTGCCGAAGTGGCCGGAGCCATTACCCCGGTACCCGGCGGTGTCGGACCGATGACGATCGCGTGTCTTTTGCATAACACGGTCACCGCCGCATGCCGTCAACACGGCATTACCCGGCCTACTTGACACGATCGAGTGCGCTCGCCCGAGCACGCAAGGTATGGACTTCGCCTTACTCCGTATTTTGTCGCGAATCCGGTCCGTTCAACGTCGTGTTAACAATCTCCAGTAGTCTGCTGATGCTTCGGTGTTCATTTCTACTATTGCGTTAGCTGCTAGCGGCTTTGTTCGGCAGCAACCGGCTCACCAAGGCCGATGCAACAGCAGCCACACAGGCCACGAACAACGCCGTATTATAGTTCCCCGACGTGTCAAAAAGGCGCCCGGCTAGCCAGGGGCCGGCTAATCCCGCCAGCCCCCATGCCGTAAATACGATGCCGTAACATTGCGCCGCACGCTGCGCCCCGAAGTAATGCGGAGCCGTATAGGGATAGACTCCGATGACCGCGCCATAAGCGAATCCGACCCCACACAACCAGATCGTCGTCGCAACAGCGTTATCAGTCGAAATTAGCAGTCCCAACGCCGCGGCCGAAAGCATCGGTAGCAATCCCAACAGTCGTTTCACCGGCCAGCGATCGGCTAACCAACCGAACAAAAACCCGCCGGCCGCATTGCCGAGGCCAATCAACATTGCGCCCAACACCGGTAGCTTGCCACCGCCGCCACGCGCGGCCACCAACGCGGCGGCGTGGCCGATCGCCATGAGTCCGGCGACCACGCCCAGTCCGTAACCGAGCCACAGATAGGCCAGCAATCGCCAATCGCGGCCGATGGCTACAGCGCTGCCGTCGCTGTCGCCCCGATATCGGGCTCGAGCAAAATGCAGCATTATCGCCACTGCCACCGCCACCCCCAGCAACACGCCAGCCATGGTTAGATACGCCGTATCGATACCATAGCGCATGATCAACATCGCCAATACCTTGGCAAACAATGTCGCGCCCAGTGCGTAGACCGCGGTGACCGCACCCATCGCCAATCCTTTGCGTCGCGGCCACGCCTGCGCCACCAACTGCAGCGTGTATCCATAGCCGACGCCGTTGGCGGTTCCGAAAACTATGCCATAACCGATCCACATCGCGCCCAGGCTAGTGGCTTGTGAACAAATAACGAGGCCGGCGGCCGCGGCGATGCACGCCCCCGCTGCCAGCGGTATGGGTGACACCCGCCGGTACAGCGTATGACCGATCAACACTGCGATCGTCAAGCAGACCAGCGCAAACGAGTAAATTGAGCTTATTAGTGCACGTGGCGCGGACAGCAATTCCTCCAACGGCACTACGAACACGGAGAAGGCATGAATTGACCCCAAAACACCGGTGGTGAGCATCGCGGCAGCAAGGGTAAGTATTGGCCTCTGGGTCGCTGCTTCAGTATTTGTCATTAGTGGTTTCGACGCTACTGTGAGGCACGAACATTGTTCATACAACAGTCCATCGATGCGCGATATTCATGGTAGGGAGCGCGGCCGCTACCGATAGAAATAAATCGGACTCGACCAGGCAATGTGGCCATCTTCTTGCACCACTTTTACAAAGATAGGATTGTCGCCAGTTGCATGAAGCTCGATTTCACGCTCGATCGACATCGAGCGGTATGGATTTTGGGTAGGCATGCGAAATATTCGAACAAACCGGGGCAATTGACCGGAGCGATCGATCATTTCATCCTCGAATCCGATCTCCTCAATAGGTATGCCGCACTTAATGATGGGCGTCTCGAGCTTCAATGTCCCGGCATAAGCGTCGTCGAGCCACATATCGAAACCACCGATATTACCCGTGGTCAACGCACGCCATCGCAAACCCGTGTCATCGACTCGCTCAAGGCGTTTGTCCGCATTGAAGAAATTAATCGGCCTGGCATCCGTAATACGATTACCCGATAAGGTCGCACCGCCGTCCCAAATCACTTGGCGAAAACGGCCACGATATTCAGCGCCCTCCCATACCACCCTGACCCGGTCACCCAATTCGTCCACCGAGTACGGCCGCATAGTTTCGATGAGTTGCATGCCGTTATGGACCTCCACGCGTTCGATTGGCGCCGCACTCACTATATCCACTCGCAATTGCACGTTTCCGTTCAACAAGTGCACGATATCTCCCATCATCGCCGAACTCCCCGCACGACCCTCGGCGTCACCCAACGCCGGGTCATCCTGGTAACACATACCCCCCTGCACAAACTCGGCCCGTACATCGAGCATCAATCGCCCGCCGGTCGTCGCGTAATGCCGGCGTGCTCGCAACGCACCAACAACCGTCTGCCGGCTAAGCGCCGGCAGCAATAAACAGGTCAACCCTCCGATCGCGCCAAACAGTGAAGCACCCGGGTAACTCGCCCCGGGCCGGCCTTTATGGCCATCGCTATTAGCAACGATCCCGACACGATATCCGAGTTTGAACGCATCGTGCAGGAGCCACTCGAAGGTGCCCCACGACGAATGAATTTCCATCGAATGTTCAAAGCGGCCATCGTGCGCCATCGCGATGTCCGCATAACGGCCGCCGCAATGCGCGAAACACACAACGTCTTCACCGCTGTCAGCAAATTCTTTAAACAATTCGGCGGCACTGCTGGCATCACTGTCGAGATCCGCCTTGTCGGGTACCAGCGCGTGCGACGATCGCCGAATTGGCCGGCCTTCCTGCGTGTAATACACATTGCGGTCTCCGCCCAAGCCCGTATTTCCGGACCACTCATAGCCGGGTAGCGTGACGAATCTGTCGGCTTCGTCGAATTCCGCACTCAGCGCATCGAGCTGCGACCAAAAACTATTGGTAATTTGAAAATCGTTGGCTTGATGCCCGGTGGCATCGAGGCAGGCGTAGTCACGGGCGAATTCGAAGTAACGACGCGCGCTGTTTGTACCGATGGTTTCTTCCGACTGGCCGTGCAGATCGACCCAATACGGCAGTAACGTATTGTCATCGACGACTCGCATAGCACTACTACTGGCCACATTGCCGGTGCTGCGATCTTCAATCTCGATAAATAAGTCCGCCGCCGCTGCAACACTTAAACCATCGAGCCGGTATACGAATTCGCCTGGTGCAACGCGTACTGAGTCGGGCAACCCCGCTACGGGCACGTTCGCACGCACCACCAAGTCGGCATCAACCCGATTCGTCGGATTGCCCCATCGGTCTTCGGCTTTGATAAACAGAGTAAACGATTGATTGACCCGTCTTTGGGTCGGCATCAACGTTACCCACCGGTACGGTTCCCCAGGCACGATACGAATAACCGGCTGCACTGGGAGTGGCTGGTAGTTATACGTCGCGATCGGATCTATCAGCACGTGGAATTCGAAGCTGTCTTCGCAAAACGTTTGCAATCGCATTCCCGGGGACCCGGCGGCGGTATCGCCAAAGCGCACCGTTATGGTGTCACCCTCACGCAGAAATCCGTGCACCACCTTTATGTATACCGTCCTGTCCCAAGGTCGCACATTGCCTTTGGGATCATATCGGCATTGCAACACTGCGTCGTTGGAGGCCGTAACGGTCGTGTATCCCACCCCTTCGGGATCGTCGAATTGCGGCCGCGACTGATCCGAAGCAAACCGGAAACAGACACGCAACGATCCAGAGTCGTCAATACCGTACTTTCCAGCGGAATAGACCAATTCAAAGGTTTGCAGTGAACCCGCCGCAAAATCGCCGTCGGGGGACAGCTGAGCGCTTCCCAGCTCGCCGGGTGCGATCACCGCCGCTTGCGGCGCCGACTGCTGACCGCCAGCGTCCACTGCGGTAAGGACTTCTACATTGTTAGTATTCACTTCCATTCTGATTGCACGATTGTTGTCGTTACTCGACTCACCGACGGAACGCCAGCGCCGCGAATCCGCTGGCAGCGATAATGTATATGGCGGACGCCAGTGCCAGAGTGTCGATCGAGACCTGCCGGTCAATGAGCCAACCCAGCAGAAACGGCGACAGAGCGGAAGAAAATACCACAAGTGTGCTGCCCAAAGCCTTTATCGAACCCAAATGTTGCACACCATAGCGCTCGGCCCAAAACGGCCCCATCACGGTGGGCGCCCAGCCCGTCGTGATGCCAGTCAGAACCAAAAACACAACCGCCGTGACGGTACTGGAAGAAAGCGAGAGTATTGCAAATGCGGCCGCCAGTGGCAGCGAAAACACCGGTAGTAAACGGGTCGCTCCGACCCGATCCACCAATGGGCCCGTGAGCAGCGTCGATAACAGCGCGGCTCCCGCATATACCGCAAAGCGCTCTCCCCACCAACTCAGATCCCAACCCTTCGCCGCGACTAGATGCACTTGATGAAAGAAAAACCCTGTAAAGAAAAACGCCGGAGCCAGGTAGACCGGTAGCATAATGTAGAAGTTATGATCACGGAGTACTTCGCCACGGGACCATTGACGCTGAATGGGTCTGGAACGGTCGTTACCATTACCGTACAGACGCGCGAGATATCGTTGGTGCCGTTGTCGATGCCCGCGCAACGAATACCAAGTCGCCGGGACCATCACCAGCACTATAGCGGTAGCAGTATGCTGCCATGCCATACGCCATCCCACCGCGGTAATCATCGCAATCGTGAGCGCCGGCAACACCGCCTCCGCTACGGCAAATCCCACCATTGCGACCGCCGTCGCCCGGCCGCGGGCCGATTCAAAATACCGCACCATCGTCGCGACCGCAGTATGCGACATTAATCCTTGGCCAATCTGGCGTAACAAAAACAATGCCGCCAACAAACTCAGAGCACTGCCGGCAGCAGACATCCACCAACACGCCAATGCCAATGACAACACCAAAGCCAATGACAAACGCATCAAGTCAACGCGGTCCACCAAACGCCCGGACCACACCAATACGCCCGCGCTAAGTAACGTCGCCAGCGAATAGAGTGCACCGAAATCGCCGTGGCTTAGCGCAAATTCAGCGCGAATCTCATTGCTGTACAGCGAAATAAGATAGGTCTGCCCGGGGCTCGACCAAAACATGAACAAAAAACCGTAGGCCAGCAAACGCCAATCAGCGCCCATTCGCGTAGTCATAATGTCGTGACGTGAATAGCCGATATAGTGTCAGTAGACAATCGTTAGCCTATATCGGTGTAGGGACTCGACAACGGAATGTATATGCCGCTGATGATCGACAACCATGCGCATATATTGACAGTTTCTAGTATATTTTAGAGACGCAGCAACACTTCATCAACGCGGGGGCAACGCATATGATATTAAGTAATCTCGAATCGATTCCTTATCGTACGGTATCCAAACAACTCGGCTTAGTACAAGGCAGCACGGTACGCGCAAAGCACGTCGGCAAAGATATCCTGGCCGGGCTCAAAAACGTTTTCGGCGGTGAGCTTAAAGCCTACACCGAACTCCTACAGGAGGCGAGAAAAGAAGCCGTGGAGCGGATGGTCCAAGAGGCCGACGCGATAGGGGCCGATGCGATCTTAAACATTCGCTTTTCCACGTCATCGGTCACCCAAGGCGCCGCTGAACTGTTCGCCTACGGCACGGCGGTCGTATTAGAGGATCAATAGATGCATATCGACCTCATTATCGTTCTTGTTCTGCTAATTCTTGGATACGGATTTGGACGCCACGCCGAAAAACGCCATTACCAATCGATCATCCGTCGCGAAAAAGAAATGCGGGGCATGCTGACGTTTTCCGCAAAAACGCCGCCGCAGGATTTAAAAATCGCTAACACGACCTTGGTGGGCGGAAATGTCGTCATCTCGGTTGACTATTTTAAACGTTTCGTATCCGGACTTCGGGGACTGATCGGTGGGCGCATGAAGACCTACGAGACACTGTTGGATCGCGCGCGGCGCGAAGCCGTCTTGCGCATGAAAGCAGAAGCCCAAGAACAAGGCGCGGAAATGATCTTTAACGTCAAACTGGAAACTGCGTCGATTTCCAAAGGCGCGAAGAACACCATCGGATCCGTAGAAGTGTACGCATACGGCACGGCAGTAACGCTAGGCTAGCGTTGGCAGCCAGTGAAATTCTCCAATCCCAAGATCCCCGAAGGCATAAACACCAGTCCGGATCACCCCCTCAAGGAATTTGCATGGTTACTCGGCAGTGTGTCGTTGCTCATTGTTATCGTGATCAGCGTATTAGGATTTATGGCGGAGTTTCTGGCGACCCGCATCCCGTTTTCCTACGAGATGGAGCTTGCCGGTCGATTTGCTGACACGAATCCCGATCCCTCACCCACGCGCGATTATCTACAAGAAATCGCCGACCGACTCGCAGCCGCGCAAGATCTGCCGGGTGAGATGAAGATTACTGTGCATTACGCCGACCCCGAAATCGCCAATGCGTTCGCAACGTTGGGCGGTCATATCGTCATATACCGTGGCTTGGTAGAAAAGATGCGGAGTGAAAATGCGCTGGCCATGGTCGTAAGTCACGAGATCGCCCATATTAAGCACCGCCACCCGGTCGTCGCGCTCGGGCGGGGCGTGACCGTTGGCATCGCACTCGCCGCGTTGACCGGTGTGTCCGCAAATATCATGGCAGACCGGGTCATCGGCAATGCCGGCACGTTAACCGACATCGGATTCTCGCGAAGCCAGGAAAGCGAAGCCGACGCGACAGCGCTTGCAGCGCTCGTGGCGGTATATGGCCATGCGAACGGGTCCACCGACGTGTTCAAAACTTTTATGGAAATAAACCACAGCCAGCCGTTGAATCCGCCCGAATTCTTGAGCACCCACCCCAACCCGGAAAATCGCATCGAGTCCATCGCGCAACAGATTGCGGGCTACGGTTGGCAACCCACCGGATCCTTAACGCCAATCCCGGCCGCCATCATCGACTCATTAAGTGCCGATCGATTTGCCGGCCAAGCGCCGGGTCGAACCGCCGACCGGACTCCGAACTAGAATAAACCTTCTACGTCTCCCGCATCGTTAATACGGATGCTGTTGGCGGCGGGGACCCTTGGTAAGCCGGGCATCGTCATGATATCGCCACAAATTGCGACGATGAAACCGGCTCCGGCGGACAACCGGACATCGCGAATCGGCACGACATGGCCGCTGGGCGCGCCCAGCAGGCTGGGATCGGTAGAAAAACTGTACTGGGTTTTCGCCATGCACACCGGGAAATGACCATAGACCTCTTCGAGCTGCGCAAACTGTTGCCGCACTTTCTTGTCGGCGATGATATCCTCGGCACCGTATAGGTTGCGCGCAATGGTGCGGGCCTTTTCCCATAACGGTACCGTGTCTTCATACAATGGTCGGAATTGCGCGCCGCCGCTTTCCGCCAGTTGCACGACTTTGTTGGATAACTCCTCGGTGCCGGCGCCACCATCAGCCCAGTGCGTACACGCGCAGACGTCGACACCAAAGTCCTGGCAATATTTGCGAATCGCATCGACCTCAGCATCGGTGTCGGCGGTAAATCGATTCACAGCTACCACCGCCGGTACGCCGAACTGACCAATATTGCGCAGATGCCGGCCCAGATTTTCGAGACCTTTCTGAATAGCGACCACGTTTTCAGTGCCTAGGTCGGTTTTGGCGACGCCTCCGTGCATTTTTAACGCACGGGCGGTCGCCACCAATACTACAGCGTCAGGTTTGAGTCCGGCTTTACGGCACTTTATATCAAAGAATTTCTCAGCACCGAGGTCAGCCCCGAATCCGGCTTCGGTCACGACAAAATCCGCGAGTTTCAAGGCGGCCTTAGTCGCCACAACCGAGTTACAGCCGTGTGCAATATTAGCGAATGGCCCGCCATGAATAAACGCTGGATTGTTTTCAAGGGTCTGCACAAGATTCGGGTTGAACGCATCGCGTAACAAGACAGTCATCGGCCCGTCCGCTTTGACGTCGCGAGCATAAACTGGAGTGCGGTCGCGCGTATATCCAATAACGATATTACCCAACCGCTCCTGCAGATCGTCCAGATTCTCCGCCAAACAAAAAATAGCCATGACTTCCGACGCAACGGTAATATCGAATCCACCTTCCCGAGGCAAGCCATTCGCGACACCGCCCAAGGCAACCACGATGCTACGCAACGCACGGTCATTCATATCCACAACCCGGCGCCAGGTCACGCGGCGCGGATCGAGCTTGTGCTCATTGCTCCAATAAATCGAATTGTCCACCAAAGCCGACAACAGATTATGGGCTGCGCCTATGGCGTGGAAATCACCCGTGAAATGCAGATTGATATCTTCCATCGGCACCACTTGGGCGTAGCCGCCCCCGGCCGCACCGCCCTTCATCCCGAAACACGGTCCAAGACTGGGCTCCCGCAAACACATTACGGCACGCTTACCCATTCGATTCAAACCGTCTCCGAGTCCCACCGTCGTGGTGGTTTTGCCTTCACCAGCGGGAGTGGGTGAAATCGCCGTAACAAGTATAAGTTTGCCGTTCGGTTTGTCTTGCAGCGACGCGATATGATCGAGATTGACTTTAGCTTTGGTATGGCCGTAGGGAATCAACGTTTCCCACGGCAGGTTAATACTTTCGCCAATTTCGGCGATTGGGCGTAAAGTCGCCGCACGCGCAATTTCAATATCGCTCTTTGGTGCTGCCATAATGCTCTCCTCAATAAAAATCTATTGATTGAATTTTATGCGCCGACAAGAACCATGTGTCCATAGTAAACCAGGATACTGGGAAGGCTCGGCGCTTGAGCCTTAACGTCGCGTCGTCGACCGACACGAACGCGCCGTACTCAAGCTAGGGAAAAGAAGGCGTTGAATGACTCGATCGTATTCCTGGCGCTAGCAATCTAACGTGTGGCTGCGCTCCCAAGACGTGATTTCCGATTTGAAGTCGTTCCATTCCTGCATTTTTAATTTGCAGTAACTGTCCACCAAACTATCGCCCAGAGCACTGCGCAATACCTTGTTCTTGTCGGTAAGGCGAATCGCATCCAGTAAATTTAACGGTAGTTTTTTTACGCCACGCGCCTTATGGCCTTCGGTATACATATTAATATCGAGGCGCTTGCCAGGATCGCGCTTATTGGCGATGCCGTCTAATCCTGCCGCCAACACACCTGCCTGCATCAAATACGGATTCGCGGCACCATCCATAAGTCGTAATTCGAATCGACCCGCTTCGGGGATGCGTACCATATGGGTGCGATTGTTGCCAGAGTAACTCACCGCATTGGGCGACCAAGTCGCGCCGGAGGTGGTGCGCGGCGCGTTAATTCGTTTGTAGCTATTGACGGTGGGATTAAAAATCGAAGTCAGCGCATCGGCGCTGTTAATGACGCCGCCCAAAAACTGATACGCAAGTGCCGACAAACCCATTGCATCGCGCTTACTGTGAAACAGATTATTCTTACCGGTTTTATCCCAAACCGATATGTGGGCATGGCAGCCATTACCGGTAAGGTGCGAGAATGGTTTAGGCATAAAAGTAGCCCGTAAACCATGATTTTCCGCGATTGCCTTGGTCATATACTTAAAGAAGGTATGTCGGTCCGCGGTGCGCAAACAGTCGTCATAATCCCAATTCATTTCAAACTGGCCATTCGCGTCTTCGTGATCATTTTGGTAGGGACCCCAACCGAGGCTAATCATCGCATCGCAAATTTCACTGACCACGTCGAAACGACGCATTAATGCCGATTGGTCGTAGCAGGGTTTTTCCTGGGTATCACGATTATCGGAAATCGCCGTGCCATCGTCGTTAATAAGAAAATATTCGCACTCCACTCCACTTTTCATGCGGTAGCCTTTTTTACCGGCGCGTTCGATTTGGCGTTTCAGGGCGACGCGCGGCGACTCTTCGACCATGCGCCCGTCCATCCAAAGATCCGCCGCCAACCAACCCACCTCGGGCTTCCACGGCAATTGGATCAGGCTGTCGGCATCAGGGATTGCGAACATGTCAGGGTCGGCAGGCGTCATATCGAGCCAGGTGGCGAACCCCGCGAATCCGGCGCCGTCTTTCTGCATACCGCCAATGGCCCGCGCCGGAACGAGTTTTGCCCGCAACACGCCAAACAAATCGACAAAACTCACGAGAAAATAATTGATGCCTTTGTCTTTGGCAACGCGGGATAAATTAACGGCCATCACGATCCTCCACTGGGGCTATCTGGTAGTAAATTTCTGTTCGATTCGCAGCACAGCGTGAGCCGGTGCTGCCTTTGTTTATACCATGGAACGCGCGGCGCGGACACGCCAACGGTACACCGGCCGCTGACGAATCGATCGCGCCGAACTGAGTGCGAATCGGTAGCTTCCAATCCGTAATTTCGCGCGACTCCCGAATCTCGATCTCCGGATCTTCAGGACCGGCCCAATCAGTGTGCCGACGGGAACGGGAGCGGCGGAGCCTACTCCAAACCCAGGGCGCGTTCAACCACGAGGAAAGGAATTTTACCTTTGGGAAACGCTAGTCGGCGTCGGCGCTACCGGGTTGGATTATTACCGACAAAAAATGAATCGGCAGTTTCACTAATTGCTCCGGACCGTGCGGGGCATCGGAGTCGAAGTACAGCGAATCGCCCGGCGTTAGCCGGTAAGTCTGGCTGGCGTGACGGTAGATGACCTCACCGCTCAACATATATATGAACTCCACCCCTTCGTGCTGAAACAACGGGAACACGTCCGATTCTTCGGTCAATTGAATCAAATAGGGTTCGACCCGAAAACGATTCCCGACCGAGTGCCCAAGCAATTGGTACTGATGTCCGGCGCGGGTACCACGGCGTTCGATCTTAAGACCGTCTCCGGCTTTGACAAACGTCGCCTCGCGTTCTTCTTCGTACATTCGAAACAGCGCCGTTACCGGCACATTGAGCGCGGCCGCCACGGCGTTCAACGTAGCAAGCGACGGCGAGGTAATCCCGTTTTCAATTTTTGACAACATCCCTGGCGACAACCCGGCCTGTTTTGCGACCTCGGTAACCGTCATATGATGTTGATTTCTAAACGCGCGCACCTGCCTGCCGATTGCGATCTCCAACTCATTATTGCGTTGCGCCCTGTGCGCCGGGTCGGGTAGGTCGCCGGATACGCTGCGTTTGTGCCTCGCGGACGCCGTGGTGTTTTTCATTACAATGCGGCTTACGTCTATCGTTGCGAATGGAACCTTATTCTAGCGATACCCGGACCGAATCGCCTAGCCCGGATAATTCATGAAGGGTTCGGAGTTCAGGGGAAATCGGGCTAAGTAGTCGGGACGATCGTCCGAAGATTCATAGCCGTAGCTATGGATCAAGGAGGATCGTGTCGAATACGACGCCCGAATTTTCCTGAAGCCGAACAGGACAATTCGCACCGAGGCCCGTTAACTTAAAACCCCGGGTAACCGGTTCAAATTTTGACACGATTTCTAACCCATCGTCCGCCTTCGTGAAATATCCGGGCTAACGCAGAACTTGCACCAGGGATTCGGAGTGGTGCGCGCAATACCATGTTCGTAGATTACGCAGGCCGGACGGAGCAAAACAGAATCCGGCGTTTGATTGGGGGGAAACGCAATTATGCGCCGACTTTCGGCTGCGCCTCTAGCCTACGGCGACTCAAATGTGGCGAACCGATCCACGGCGCGATACACTGAACCGGTCGCCATGACCCGGAGGGCATCGCTATGAATCGTCAACGTTCTGCACGGCCGTTTACCGCCGCATGTATCCAGAATTGCGCTGGTACCGATATGACGGCAAATATCGATGACGGCGCCGATCTCATTCGTGACGCGCATAGTGCGGGTGCCGAATTTATCGCGACCCCCGAGTTCTTTTCTTGTCTCGATAAGTCCGATCATGGTCTTGAGGTCGGCACGCACCCGGAATCCACTCACCCGGCGTTACTCGCGTTCTCATCCCTTGCCCACGAACTCGGGGTCTGGTTGTTATTGGGGTCGCTGGCGATTGAAGACAGCACAGGCCGAGTGCGCAATCGCTCTTTACTCATCGACCACCACGGTCAGATTACCGCTCGCTACGACAAAATTCATATGTTCGACGTGGATCTCGCGAACGGTGAATCCTACCGCGAGTCGGAGTTGTTTGTAGCCGGCGACGAAGCGGTTGTCGCTCCGATTGCATGGGGATTGTTGGGGCTGAGCGTTTGTTATGATCTACGATTCCCACACCTGTACCGCCAGTTGGCGCAGGCCGGAGCCCAACTTATCAGCGTACCGGCCGCATTTACCAAAACCACGGGCGAAGCGCATTGGCATACTTTGTTGCAAGCACGCGCTATCGAAACCGGATGTTTCGTATTAGCACCGTGCCAATACGGCCGCCATGGCGCCGCCGCTACGTACGGCCATTCGTTAATTATCGATCCCTGGGGGCGGGTGCTTGCGGATGGCGGGGAGCAACGGGGATTTGTCAGCGCTGAAATCGAGCTCAGCGCCGTAGACAAGGCGCGACGTATGATTCCGGCCCTGTCTCACGACCGAGAGTTTCGCATCGGCGACAACGAGCCCGTTGCACGAGTGGCCGGCGCTACCTAAAGACCCGGTTACCGCATACAGATAAATATTCCGGACCGGACCTTCGGATCGAACCACGTCGACTTGGGCGGCATGACCGCGTCGGCGTTGGCCACCGCCATCAGCTCATCGATCGATGTTGCATAACACGCAAACGCCGCGCGCCAACCCGTTGCACAGCGTTCCTCGAGTCTGGCCAACCCGTTAACACCGGCCACGTAGTCGAGACGCGCGTCAAACCGACTATCGGTGATTCCGAAGACGGGTTCGAGAATGCGCTCCTGCAAAATGCTGACGTCCAACGCTTGCACCGGATCGTCACTGCTTGGCACTACCGCCGCGCCGATTCCGAGCCGATACCACTGGGCATCGATATACATTCCGAATTCGCCGCGCTGTTGCGGCACGGCCGCGGCGCGGTCAGAAACTTTGACCACCCCAAACCCGAGATCACGCAAAGCCTCGAGCAGTGAACCGACCGTATGCCCGTTGAGATCCCGGACACAACGGTTATAGGGCAGAATTCTCAGTTGATCGTGTGGAAACAGTGCCACCAGCAAATGGTCGAATGCGTCGTCGCCGGGATTGGTACCGTTCGCGCGGCGCTTGGCGGCATAACGCGAACCCGATGCGGCGCGGTGGTGGCCGTCGGTAAGATATGCAATGGGAACTCCCGCAAACAATTTTGTGAATTGCCGAATGAGGTCTGTATCCGCGATTCGCCATAGGGTCTGCGCAACGCCATCCTCCGAAACAAAATCCACAACAGGTGATTCAGCCAATACCGCATCCACCAAAGCGTCAATGCTGTCGTCCTGCGGATAGGCAAGACACACCGGACTGGAACTTACGCCGACGACTTCGTTGTACCGTGTAAGCTGGTCTTCCTTATCGGCACGGGTAAGTTCGTGCTTCTTAACCAGGCCTCGGTCGTAGTGGGCAATGGGGATTTCCGCAACGACCCCGGTCTGCACCTGGCCGTCGATACTCAACCGGTACAAAAACAAACACGGTGTTTCGTTGTAGCGATACGCGTCGCTGGCCAGTATTCGCTGCAGGTTTTCAGCGTTAACAACCAATAGATCGTCCAGCGTCGGCCGCTCCGCACTCGGGTATTCGTCCAGTGAACGCATCACGTTGACATAGTTATCAGGATGGCCGCACGCATAAATATGACGTTCCTCTGGCGTAAACGCATCGTACGCCGGCGACACAATCCGTGCCGCGTGCTCGTCGCGAATGACATAGCTTGCGAATGGGCGGATCGTCATCATAGAGTGGGCATAAAAGATGTCGAATCGAACCGTGGTCTAATCGTGTTAGTCGTGCATCGGCAACCGGCCGGCTAACCGTTAGCGCGATGAAACTCCTTCATGAACGCGCATAAGGCTGTGGCACCGTCCATCGGCATCGCGTTGTAGATACTCGCCCGGCAGCCGCCCACGCTGCGGTGGCCTTTGAGATTGAGCAGATCCTGGGCACTTGCATCGGCCAGAAATTTCGCTTCCAAGTCTTCACTCGGCAGCCGAAACACGACGTTCATATGGGAGCGGCACGCGACATCGACCGGGCACCGGAAATACCCGCCACTGGAATCAATGACGCCGTAGAGTTTGCCAGCCTTGGCCGACGCAGCGGCTTCAATTGCCGCCAGACCGCCTTGGCCCTGCATCCACTTGAGCACCTTACCCGCCATGTAGATCGTAAAAACGGGCGGGGTATTGAACAGCGACTGTTTGTCTTGGTGCACGTCGTAGCGCAGGTAACGCGCGATGTCGCGATTGGTATCCTCAAGAATCGTCTTGCGGACAAATACGATGGCCATGCCGGCCGGCCCGAGATTTTTCTGTACGCCGCCATAAACGATGTCAAATTTGTTCCACGGGATCGGACGGGACATATAGTCGGAGGACATATCGCCGACCAGCGGCACCTCCACATCCGGCCACTCCACCATGCGCACCCCGCCGATCGTCTCGTTGGAAGTAACATGCAGATAGCGTGTGCGATCCTGCAGCTGTATCTCGGACGACGCGGGCATGCGCATGTATTTGTCGTCGGCACCGTCCCAGGCGGTATAGATATCGCCGTGCATCTTGCCGTCGGCGATGGCACCCTTTCCCCAGGAACCGGAATTGATATAGCCGGCCTTCCATCCCGGCTGCAATAAGTTCATAGGAACCATTGCAAACTGTAGTGTCGCGCCACCCTGAACGAACAATACATCGAAGTCGTCTGGCGCCTCATACACTTCAATGGCCAAGCGCATCGTTTCGCTGTGTACCGCGTCGTAATGCTTACCACGGTGACTCATTTCGATCAGTGACATGCCGGAACCGTGATAATCCACGAATTCCGATTGCGCCTCTTCCAGCACGTCTAACGGCAATGTACAGGGTCCGGCACAGAAATTATGGACACGTTTAGTCATGAAAATTTCTCCAGAAATATGGTGGCGAAACGCTGGCGAACCAGGTTACATATTGACGCAATGCAACACCTCACCGTCGACATAAGCATCGATGATTTCAATGACACCTTCTGCGACGGCGTACTGCGCCTGCGTCGTGGACGCACCGATATGATGGGTACCGTAGACATTGGGGTGCTGCGCCAATGCGGATCGAAATTCAGCTTGTCCCGCGCTGGGCTCGTCGGCGTAAACATCCAAACCGGCACGCAGCCCCTTGCTATCCATCGCCGCCAGCAATGCCGCTTCATCGACGATATCACCGCGCGACGTATTTAGAATGATGCCACCGTCCGGCATGCGCGCGAGCAACGCCGGCCCGATTAATCCCTTGGTCTCGGCCGCCGCCGGCACGTGAAAAGTCAAAATATCGCAGCTCGTAGCCAGCTCGTCGATACTGTCGACACGGTGCACCTCGAGCGCGGTCAATTGCGCGTTAACCGCTGCACTCCGATCCGGCTTCGCGACTACGTAAACGTCAATACCAAACGCACGTGCGCGTTCAGCCACCGCCAGCCCGATCGCCCCCAACCCGACAATCCCCATCTTGCGGCCGAATAGCCCTTTCGCTTCCGAAAAGCGTTTCTTGTCCCAACGCCCGTCCCGCAAGGCCTGTACGTTATCCGCCACGTTGCGATCAATAGCGAGCAACAGCGCCATGGTCAATTCCGCCACGGCGATGGCGTTTTTTCCCGGCACGTTACATACCCGCACACCGTGTTCCGCGGCCGTCGCTTTATCGATGGTATTGGTACCGGCACCGGCGCGAATGACGAGCTGCAAACAAGTAGCCGCTGTAATCGTCGCCGCGGTTACACGGGTACTGCGCACTACGATAACGTCGAAATCCGCAATTACGGCCGGCAACTCGTCCGCACTGAGTTCCGGCCGCGCGTCGCAGGCGTGGCCACGTGCCGCGAGCTGCGCGAGATAGGAAGCGGGAAACTTGTCGGCAAACAATATTTTCATCGGCTCATCCGTTGTAAGTGGCTAAATTTGCTAAGGCCAGCGGGCCTGGATTCGGCGCACTGGCAGCGTAAATCATCGGCTACTCGCGAACAATCTGCGCTGCAACCGGTAGTTGTCTAGCCCGAATATTTTACGAAGGCGGACCATAGACCAGAAATCGATTCGATATTTACACGGGTTATCCTGTGTATTACGGTACCGGGCCTCCGCACCGTTTTTCCTGTTCGGATGCAGCCGATCGGCGGTTTTCGGCTTCGCCTCTAACCGCCCTACGCCCGATTTCCCCTGACATCTGAACCCTTTGTGAACTAACCGGGCCGTACTTGACCCACTGCCGCCGACCTGTCGAAATAACACGGCGCCCATGAACGCATCTATGCACACCGCAAACGCCGCGTTGCTCGATCTTGACGGCGTACTGTATCAGGGCGAGCACGCCATCGCCGGAGCCGCCGATGCGATCGCTTGGTTAAAAACCCATGGCGTTCCACTTCTCTTTATCACTAATACCAGCTCTCGCCCACGCCAAGCACTCGTCCAAAAGCTTGCGCACATCGGCATCCCGGCCACGGTGTCCGAAATCCTCTCGCCAGCCGCGGCGGCCAACTCGTGGCTGCAACAACACGTTGCAGGAGCGATTGGACTATTCGTTAACCCAGCCACCGTGACCGAATTCGCTGATCTACCGATCGCCGGCGACGCCACGCAGGCGGTCGGTGCCGTCGTCGTCGGCGATCTTGGCGACGGCTGGGATTTTCCACGACTCAATGATGCGTTTCGCATGCTCATGCATGATTCCAAGCCGCCGTTGCTGGCGCTAGGCATGACCCGTTACTGGCAGACGGCAGGCGGCCTGCAGCTAGACACCGGGCCATTCGTTGCGGCGCTGCAATACGCGGCCGGCGTAACCGCGCAGGTATTTGGTAAACCTGCGGCCGAGTTCTTCCAAGCCGCCATCGAGATGCTAAATGTCCCGCCGGAACGCATCTGCATGATCGGCGACGATATCCATAGCGACATCGATGCCGCACAACGCCTCGGCCTACGCGGCATCCTCGCCAAGACCGGCAAGTTCCGCCCCACCGATCTTGACCAAGGCATCACGCCAAACGCCATAATCAACTCGATTGCAGATCTTCCCGCTTGGTGGCAGGCGCAATTTCCGATCGCTTAAGGAACCGCTGATCAAAACTTCGAATAGCGGTGGCGTTGCTTACCAGTTTGCCATAAATATACCGCTATTGTACCAATGCTTACGGTCAATTGAATGAATTGTCCGCCAACTTTCACCGCATTTTTCCCTGAGAAGTTTGGCTTGAATATACTAGTGCCGTCAAGATATATTTATACTTTGGTAATCCAATTTTATACCGGAGGTAACCAGTGCATGGCGCAGACGGAAATCCATAACATCGATACCGGTTCGGGCCTTAGCGAGTCGGCGGCGGATCGCATCCGTGGTGCCCCGGGCATTATTCGCCGCTTGCGACGCTCGATATTGTCGGGCGATTACGGATACAACGACCGCCTCCCCGCCGAACGCGAACTCGCTACGCTATTCAACGCTTCACGCGGCACCGTGCGTCATGCGTTGGATCAACTCGAATCGATGAATCTCGTCATACGTCGGCCCGGGAGCGGTACGTTCGTGCACTATCGTGATTTAAGCGGCGAAGAACAGGTTGAGATCGCCGAAATTACGAGCCCTCTGGAATTGATCGATGTGCGTTTTTCGGTTGAACCACAGATAGCAAGACTTGCAGTGCTGCATGCACGCGAGCGGGATATTGCACGGCTCGATGACGCGTTACGACGCTTGGTCGCAGTCGGCACGGATGCCAATGCGTTTTCGTCAGCAGACGAGGAGTTTCATCTGTGCCTGGCGGAGGCCACGCGAAACCCGCTACTGCAATGGCTATACCGGCAGATCAACGAAATTCGCGGACATACCCAGTGGGCCGCCCGCAAAGATAAAATTCTATCGCCAGCGCGAATCGATCACTATAATGCGCAACACCAAGCGATCTACGAGGCTGTGCGCAGCCGGGATGTCGATGCGGCAGTAGCTACCATCATTACCCATCTCGAACAGGCGCGGGGCGATCTTGTCGGTTCGCCCGAGCGGCCATAACCGATGCGGCGGATGCGATGCAACACGTTTATTTTATGGAACAGAACGGCCGCGAAATCGCCTACTTTGACTTCGGAACGTCCACAATCGGGATGACGGGTTGGCTTGAATCTCCGCAGCGCGGGCGTTTGTCGCGGCCCGACCACCGAAGTCCGTATTGACGCTCACCGTCGTCACGGGTTCGCATTGCGATCTGAAGATCAGTGATGCACTGAAAGGCCTGACCGAGGACAACAAACCCTACGTGATCGCCGGCGCCATCGTCGGCCTTAGCGGCTTGATGAAAATCATCTACTCCGCCATCGTTCGCATAACCGGACGCAGTTTTGCGACGTTCAACGATATTGAAGACCCCAAACACGGGTTGATCAGTCAAGTCGAGTAAGAATCGCCCAAGGTCCGCAGTATATAATCACACCGCGGCCTATCCGTGCTACCTAAGCCGGCGAATAGATTAACCGCCTAACGCTGACCAAGCCTGACTATGAGCGACGCCATACTTACCTGCAAAAACGTTTGGAAGCTGTATGGCGCCAACCCACGGGAATTCTTCGCGCAGCATAACCGCGACCCCAATTTAGAATCCATCATCGCCAACAACTACATTTCGGCCGTCCGCGATGCGTCGCTATCGGTCGAAGCGGGCGAAATTCTCGTCATAATGGGACTGAGCGGATCGGGTAAATCCACATTAGTGCGTTGCCTATCGCGTCTGATCGAACCCACCAGCGGCGAGATCTGGTTCGAAGGAATCGATTTACTCAAAGCGTCCGCCAAAGAAATGACTGAATTGCGGCGTCATAAAATGGGCATGGTGTTTCAACATTTCGCGCTGCTGCCACATCGCACCGTACTGCAAAACGTGGCATTCCCGTTGGAGGTGCAAGGTATAGAAAAAGCACAGCGTAACCAGCGTGCGGCCGAGATGACTGAACTTGTGGGGCTTAAGGGTCGCGAAGATTACTACCCGCGCGAATTATCCGGCGGCCAGCAACAGCGCGTAGGAATCGCGCGCTCGCTCGCGGTTGAACCCGATTTGTGGTTTCTGGACGAACCGTTTTCCGCGTTAGATCCGTTAATCCGACGAGAGATGCAGGACGAGTTTTTACGTCTGCAGACGATGCTCAAAAAAACTATCGTATTTATAACGCACGATTTCGACGAGGCCATTCGCCTGGCAGATCGAATCGCGATTATGAATGAGGGGCTCATCGTGCAGCTTGGCACTGCCGAACAGTTAATCACCAATCCTGCAACCGAATACGTTGCTGAGTTCACGAAAGATATCCCGCGTGAAAAACTCCTGACCGTGGAAAGCGTGATGGGCGCGCCGAACGACGCCACCAACGACCAATTTACGGTAAACCGCCGCGATCGCATCGCCAGCGTGGCACGCCGCGTATTAAGCAGCGACCAGCCTGTAAGGGTGGTAGGATGCGACGGTACGAACGTCGGCACACTGACGCGCCAGGATATAATCGACACACTGTTTCAAGAAAACCTCTGAGCAGTTTTTGACTCAAATCAAACCTTGGCGTACCGATCGTCCGGAGCGTCCTCCGTTGACGCAATCGCCACCCGATTGAGCGGGAATACCATGCGCTAATCGGTAACGACTAGGCTATACAGTAGATCGGTTATTCGTTGTTCGTCGTCGTCGGCAATACGATCGAACTGCAAACCGACCAGATGACCCGGGCCGCTTTCAGTCGAGACTCGCTCACGACGCATCACACAGGCCCGCAAAGAAAATTGCGAGTTGTCCGGCGCGGTGATAACGACCCATACCGATTGATATAAATCGGGAACCGTTTTCACAGACAACATGAGAAAGCCGTTGCGGGAGATATCTTCGAGAATACCGGCCAATTCAGCGTCGTTACCGTAACGAATATCCAGCCGGTACGCCACCCGCACGTCGGCCCGCCGGCCGCCGCCGGAGCGGCTTAACAACACAGCGCACACCCACTGCAGACCCGCTTGTTCATCCGGATCGCGAGGCCGGAATTTTGCAATAACGAGATTTGCGCCGTGTTCCGCGCCGACCCGCAATACATTCGCGCCCACGGTCAGACCCGAATCGCGCTTTGACGGCAACCAGATTTCGATTTCATCATCCGCTCGGCCGACCCCTTCTTTTGCCAGCAGCCGACATCCGCCTCGGGAAATCTCTCGCAGCGTAGCCGCACTCCAACGTGTACTGCCAACGGCCCTGACTTGGATATCGACACTTACCGCCACTCGACCGTGGCCTCTCTGATCGGACATATTTACATTCTTGCTGTGTCGATGCTGCGACTCGCCAAATCGCCGGTGCATTGGATACAGTGCGGATTAACACATTTTAGCCAGCGAATCCAACCGCGATGCGTGGATTCACCACCGCCGCAGCGGTGAAACGAGCCGATAATAGCAATCTAAACGCTGCCGCCACATACTAGTACTCTATCAAGTTGATATTGGCGGGTGCAGAGCGCACCCAATTGGCCAAGGCAAAGCGCAGCCCGGCAATGGCCCAGTTCTCGCCAAGGGCGGCAACGCCGCATTGGCCGTGTGGGTGGACTCCGTTCGGGCGAACCGATATCAATTTGATAGACTACTTGATATCTGCGGCTAACGAAGATGCCCCGACGATGCCACCTGATCAGACCACAACGCTCGTAAGACGCTGTCACGCCGGCGACACAGAACGAATCTGGGAGATTATCAATAGCGCCGCGGTGGCCTACCGCAGCGTCATACCCGCCGACCGCTGGCAGGAGCCGTATATGACATGGGCGGTACTACAGCACGAGATTCATGATGGCGTCGCGTTTTGGGGCATCGACCAACTCGGCTCGTTGGCCGGCATAATGGGGGCACAGGACAAATCCGACGTCGCGTTGATTCGTCACGCCTACGTGCAACCAAAATCGCAACACAGTGGGATCGGAACCATATTGCTGAAATACATCGCCACCACAGCCGCAAAACCGATCTTAGTGGGCACCTGGGCCGCCGCGACCTGGGCAATTACTTTCTACGAACGCAACGGATACCGACGCGTACCGGTTGCGCAACAGAACTCGCTCCTGAATCGATATTGGTCGATTCCGCAGCGGCAGATCGATACCTCGGTAGTATTGGCTAATCAACGGTGGTTCGAGCAGTGCGAGTGACCGCGGTGGACTCCTATCGCATGGGCGAGCACACAAATTGCCGACTTATCTCGATTAGCCGCGGATCCCGAAAATCCGCTATGATCACAGCGTTTCATGACGGTGGAGCTGGACAATGACGACACTCGTTATCGGCCTCATTATTTTCATCAGCGTGCATTCGGTACCGTCGTTTCCGGCGTTACGACAGGATATTATCGCGCGTATCGGTGAACGTCCGTATAAAATCGCGTTCGCAGTCATCGCACTCTTCGGCTTCGTACTAATCGTTGCGGGTAAAGCGTACACGAATTTCGTGTGGCTTTGGCAACCGCCAGCATGGGGGCGGCACGTTACATTCGCGTTGATGTTACCGGCACTGGTGTTGCTAGCCGCTGCCAATATGCCCACCAATATAAAACGTATAACCCGGCATCCGATGCTGTGGGGGGTCGCGTTGTGGGCCGCCGGTCATTTGCTGGCTAATGGCGATCTCGCTTCACTGCTCTTGTTTGGCACCTTCGGCGCGTATGCATTACTCGACATGTGGTCGGCCAACAGCCGTGGCGCCAGCGAATCCGAAACACGATTTTCCATAACGCAAGACGCCGCGGTGGTCGGGGCCGGTGCCGTCGCCTACGGCCTGTTTGCGTTTTTGCATCCGTATATGTTCGGGGTCGCCGTAATTTGATAGTGGACGCGATAGATCGATCGAGAAGCCAACGGGAAATTACTGATCCGGGTCATCGATTTCCACTATTTCCAGATCGACAATGCTAAGGACTATACAATCATGTAATTCACGCTCCAGTTCGCCCCACCGTGCGTGCCTGACAGTTGATATACTTTGACACCGAAGGCAAAGACCAATGGAACCCTTACCCCACGTCTATACCACCAGTATCAGCGGCGGCGCCGAAGGCGACGCCGCGATCACATCGCCGGCCCTGCCGGAAATATTGTCGGCGCCGCCGGCGGAATTTGGCGGTTTGGGCAACAGATGGTCCCCGGAGCACCTGCTCGTGGCCTCCGTCGCCGCCTGTTTCGTCATGTCGTTCCGGGCTATCACCCGAGCCTCGCGGCTAACGCGGATCGATATCGATTGCCGTGCCGAGGGGCTACTGGAACGCGTCGAGAGCAAGACCTTATTTACCCGCTTCACCGTACATGCGAGATTGCGCGTACCGGCCGCTACGGATACTGCGAAAGCTGAGAAACTCCTGGAAAAAGCCGAGGATTCTTGCTTTATTAGCAATTCCCTAAGCGCCGATTGCGAGTTGAATATCGTGATTGAGACCGTATAGTTGGGCTGGAGCGTTGACCATGAAAACACCTATCGCGGAGGAAGCACAATGACGACATTGAGGCAATTGCTTAAAATCAAAGGTCACGATATTTGGTCGGTTACTCCTGATACATCCGTATTCGATACACTAGTGCTGATGGCCGACAAAGATATCGGCGCGTTGCTGGTGCTCGAAAACGGTCAAACCGTTGGAATCGTTTCTGAACGCGACTACGCACGCGACATAATACTAAAAGGCCGCGCTTCGAAAGACACGCCAGTACGAGACATCATGACGACACGCGTTGTCGCGGCCCGCGCTGATCAAAGCATCGAAGAATGCATGACTTTGATGACGGATAAGCGAATTCGCCATCTCCCGGTTACGGACGACGGCAATTTGCTCGGCGTAATCTCCATCGGCGATTTGGTGAAGTCCATCATCGCCGAGCAGAAGTCGCTAATCGATCAACTCGAACACTACATTAGCGGCTAGGGGTCGCGGCTAGCTAGTAGCTAGGGAGCTAGAACTAGCTAGGGGTCACGCATTGTGATTGCATCCGCGATGCGGGAGTTGATAATTTCGTAACCCTCTGCGGTGACGTGGCAACACGCGTCACGATACAAGGGCTCGTTGTGGTCTTTGAATATGGGTGTTAAGTCGTAAAACGTCACCCCATTTTGCTGCAACCATTTCCCTTCAGCCTGCAACTTCGGATACCCCTGTTCGACACTGCGCCGGTACGGGTGATCATCGAGACGAGCCACGACCGTTTCCTCGTCACCCATTGGCTTCGAACCCGGCACGTACTGGTTGGGCTGCAAGAAATGAAAATACTTGGCACCAATCGATTGACTGACATAGTGCATTTGCAACGAGCTTTTGCTCCAGACCCGGGCCAGATCTCGAAGCAGCGTGTCGCTATCTTGATAGCGGTATTCTGGCCCCGTAGCCACATAAGACAGGGTTCGACTCACATCGGCACGGTATTGAATGAAGTGTTCTTCGTTGCCGCGTATTTTTCGCGCATAGCGTTTATTACGGTACTTCCAAATCAAATTTCCAATCACGCTGTAACGCCACACTGAATTCGATAACCGCCGAGCTGCTTTCTCCTGATCACTCTTTATTAGCGCGACCTTACCAAGCAACAGCAGCATCGCCTCGTCGCGGCCGCCCTTTACCCGGTTGTACCAGAGCCGAGGATAATACGGGGATACCCCTTTCGATACGTTCTCTAATCCGGGCAGTGCAATCTCGTTGAATCCATCGATGTTAATAATGATGTCAAAATGCGCCCCCAACGCCAGAAAGTAATTTAGTGCCATCAGTTGCTGCGGTTGCTTAAATCCGCCGAGCGCAATGGTATGGATGACGATCTCCTTATCACGAAATTCTGGAATTTTCTGCAACTTATGTACGATGACATGTGCATTGGTGGACACACCGACCGCAAACGACCCGCCCATAATCGCGACGATCAACTTGTCGTCAGATTTGGCCGTGATTGGGGCGTTCATATCGCCCTTCATCGCATCCATGCAAAATCCATACTGCGGGCAGTCCTCGTCACGATGGTCTATGACGTAACCGATATAAGGATGCAATACCTCAACGCTCCGGCGCTTGGCTGATTTTCGGATATCGGCTTGGGGCCGGTTGTGGCGTTTGCGTTTCTTACCAAGTTTCTCGAGCACATCGACGCGTTGGGATTCAAACTCAGCCCAGGAGAACGTTGTCTGGTTCAGAATTCCGTAACCAACGAACGTCGTAACTTCGGCGAACAAATACAAAAACAATATAATAACGGCTACGAACACCGCCTTTTTGGATTTAGTCACAGTCCGCATTGCTGCCCGACTCCTATGCGACCCATCCATGCGAGGCGCATTTGTTAGTGTGTTACCTTCCCGAAATTACCTGTCAGCGAGAGCCGGGAAGGTTAATCGGTTAAATTGGGGCAGTGCAATCATTCGTTGTCGCCGGTCCCCGCGCGCAAGCCATCGATTGCTAACTCAATTACTGCATGTGGCCATCCGATCTTCGGGCTAGGACTCGCGAATCGCCCGCGAAAACACAAACAACAACGCCAATCCGGCCGCACCCGCGAGCAAACTCTGCGATAACACCGCCGACAACGTGTCCCAATCCAGAGTTTCCCCGGCCGGGGTACTCAGCGACAGCCACCATAACAGAGCTGCAAATGTGAGTCGGCCAGCCAGGCTCTGCAACGACAAATACGTCGCACGTTGCTCCGTCACGAGGTGAGGAACGATTATAGCGTTGCTTGGGGCATGCATCAGGGCGCTCGGAAAATTGCGCAGAAACACCAACGCCAGTACTGCAACGTGCTGCAGCAGCGCCATGCCGGCAATTATCGCGCATTGTATGCCGGCGGCAATAATTAGCACCAGCGGCAACCCGAATCGCGCCTGCCAACGCACGCCTGCACCTGCTGCAAACGCGCCTCCGAACATCGATATGCCAATGACGACGCCGGACACGAGCGGCGCATCGACCCCGCGGCCCAAAATCTTGATATCCAGTAAGGTAATGTAGGGTTGGTAAAACTCGTACGGCACATGCGCCAAACCATACATCACTATAGAAAACAGGAAAAACCAAGCCAACACCGGTTCCCGGAGATTCGCGCTACAGGCCAGCAATTGGTGTCCAAAACTCGCTGTCGCCGAGCGCGCCATCGGTTCGGTAAACCGAGCCGCAATAAACAACCCTGAGACCGCGGCCAACAGCGACAGCAAGTATGCCAAACGTAGATCGACCATCGCGGCCAACCCGCCGGCTAGCACCGCCACGGCCGTCGCTGTCAATCCGATTCGCTCCGCGCGGGCCTCTCGATGGGCGTATTCGTGCTCGCGGTTTGCCTGCGTTAGCGAATCAAAATGAAAAGCCGTGTCGGTTCCGGACTGGAAAGCAAATGCCATGGCCAGAAAACATTGGCCGATCACGAGAACCACGAATCCGTCTGCCATTAAAAACACCGCGTACGCGACGATGAATGCGGATGTCCCCACCAACAACGTGATTCGTCGCCCGACGCGATCGGAAAAGTAGCCGGACGGGACCTCAAGCATGACCACGCACGAGTAATACAACGCCTCGAGTTGAATGAACTCAGTCAGCGTGACGAATTGGCTGAAATACAGGTAAGTGACGGGTATCCACGCATAAACCTCCGTGGCCGCGCGATACCACGGGTAGCAGTCGACATTTCGTTGCCATGACGACGACACCACCGGCATTAGAACACGTCCAGAACGATTGTCGACCCGTCAGCGCCTACGGGTTGCCACGACAAAAGTTACAATATGCTCTTGGCGGGTTTACCACGGACTTGTGGATACCGATATACTTAGTGCCTGGAAGGTGAGACAAAGGGCGATTACTGTTGATGGTAAGTTGGTGAAATTCCCGGGCTAGATGCCTAGATAAGCCTTTCTAACATGTTCATTGTCCGCCAAGCCTTTGGCTTCTCCCTGTAGGGCAATTTTCCCTGTTTCCAACACATAGCCATGGCGCGCCAATTCCAATGCAAGTTCGGCATTTTGCTCTACCAAAACAATAGAAACGCCTTGTTTATTTATTTCCAGCAATATACGCGCGATATCTTGAACTATGATGGGTGCTATCCCCAACGACGGTTCGTCGAGTAAAAGCAAGCGCGGCCGCGACATCAGCGCACGGCCAATAGCCAATATTTGCTGTTCGCCACCACTCATGGTCTTGGCCATTTGATTTTTGCGTTCGCGCAAGCGAGGAAACCGTTCGAACACATTTTCTATGTCTTTTTCGATCTCTTCCTTGTCATTACGCACAAAAGCACCGAGACGCAGATTTTCAGTCACCGACAAGTTTTTGAATACACGCCTGCCTTCCGGAACATGGGCAATACCAAGTTTCAATATCTTGTCGGCGGAAAGTTTATCGATTCGTTGACCGTCAAAATTAATTTCGCCAGAACTTGGATGTTCAAGCCCGGAGATGGTGCGCAATGTTGTACTTTTGCCCGCACCGTTCGAACCTATCAAGGTCACAAAGTCGGATTCCCCGACTTCCATGGAAATTCCCTTGATCGCCGCCACTTTTTGATAGTGAACATGGATATCTTTGATTTGCAAAAGCATTAGTGTCCTGTCCCGCCAATAAGTGGTGTTTCAGAGCCCCCCAATGGGTTCAATACTAGGCGCAGTCCGCAGGGAATGGCGAGCCCTTTCCAAGGACTGTAACGACGTAATGGGCCCATTGGGGGGCTCCCGGAGGGCGTGCCAAGAAGCGCCCATTCACGTCGTTGTTCCTCGTCGCAATAGCTACGGCTATTCCTCCTCGGCGCGCCTAGCGCCTGGACGCTTCTTGGCACGCTGAAATACATCTTATTGGCGGGACAGGACACTAGTTCGCACCACCCAAATAGGCCTCGATCACCTGTTGATTGGAACGAACTTCTTCGGGTGTTCCCTCGGCTAGCAAGCTGCCGAAGTTCAATACGGTAAGGTACCCACAAAGACCCATTACCGCTTTCATGTCGTGCTCTACCAACACGATGGTAATTCCCGATTCCACCACTTTTCTGGTCAGGCCCATCATGTGATTGGTTTCTTCCGGATTCATGCCCGCGAAGGGTTCATCCATAAGCAACAACTTCGGCTCTGATGCCAGAGCTACGGCGATCGCCAGCGCACGCTGGGTACCCAGCGGCAGTTCCGAAGCCAGATGCTCCTTGCGCTGGGATAGGCCCATGAAATCGATCACTTGCAAGGATTTATCCCTGGCTTGCGCCTGCTTGTCCCGGTCGACACCGAGCAGCGCGGAAAAAACGTTGGTCTTCGCCCGCAGATGGCAGCCTACCAGTACATTCTCGAAGACCGTCAGCTCCTGAAACAATGTGGTCTCCTGGAAGGTTCTTACGATTCCCATGCCGGCGATCAAATGGGGGCTTTTTCCAGCAATGCTTTTGCCGGCGAAAATGATGTCACCCTTAGTGGGCGCGTAAAAACCGGCAATGTTTTTGAACATTGTGCTCTTGCCCGCACCATTGGGGCCGATTAGTCCACGAATCTCACCCTCATCAACCTGAAAGCTGACATCATTGAGCGCAGTCAGGCCGCCAAACCGTTTTGCTACATCTTTAACTTCTAGAATTGACACAAAATTCTCGCTATAGATGTTCGACTATGGCAGTAGTTGTTACGCTTTTTCCGCGGAAGATGGTTCATTGGAGCTGACGCCAGTTCCAAACCAGGCTTTAAGCTTTGCCGGAATACTTTCCAGGCCCCGAGGTAAAAACAGAATTGACAAGATCAGCACCGCCCCATAAATCGCTGGCCGTATTTCTTCAAAGCTCCTGATTGACTCATCGAAAAGAGTCAACACTACGACGCCAAAAATTGGCCCGTAAAATTTGCTATAACCACCAACGATTACCCAGATCAGGATAAACACCATAAACCCTACGCCAAACTGATTGGGTGTGATGGTGCCCAGGTAATGGACTTTCAGTGCCCCCGCGATGCCCACGAAAAATGAACCAATAACAAAAGCCAGTGCACGGTATCGCCAGGTATCGACGCCGACCGACTCTGCTAATGGCGCCTTCCAATGTACCGCATGCAAAATCAATCCAATCCTGGATTTTTCAATTCGATAGAGAATAAAAAGACAAACAGCGACCACCGACAAGGCCAGATAGTAGTAAGGAATAGCATCAAGAAAATCGATGCTGCCCACTATCGGCGGCTCAACACCACTTAGACCACCGGTGCCACCAAACGGATAAACGAAGTGTATCCAGGTCAGACGTATGGCCTCGCCCGCAGCAAACGAGCCAATCAGAAAATAAAATTGCGTCATTCTGAATAAGGGGAAACACAACAATGCGGCAATGACCGCGGCCACACCACCGGCCAGTGGCACAGTCAACCACATTCCTAATTCGTAATTCTTGAATAATAAAGTCGCCGTGTAACCACCCACCCCCATCATTACCGCGTGTATCAGTGACCATTCGCCCGTTAATGTAACGAGTCGATAACTAGCAACCACTAGTACGTTAATAGTTAAAAAGATTAACAAATCCTGATGATGAAATTTCAGGAAATGCGGCAGAATTAGAATCCCTATTAGCAGCGCAGCGCCACCGGCGATTTTTTTTGCGGTGCTCTTCATTTTGTCATTCACTGACTCTAACGCCCATTATTCCGCTTGGTCTAACAATCAGAACAACCACCATCAGTACCAATCCACTAATTGTTGCGATGGTTCCGCCAAGGTAGACAGTAACAAACGTGTGGAATAACGCGTATAACACGGCCGCCAAAACGGCCCCGGGTAAACTGCCAACGCCGCCCACTATAGTGACTATAAACGCCGTGATGATTACGTTATGACCCATATGTGGGTTGATGTTGGTTAGCGGCGCCATCAATGCCCCCGCGAGACCCGCCAGGGCCGCACCGACACCAATGGCGATCATTGAAATTCGGTTGATGTTAATACCTTGTAGAGCAGACGCCTCCCTATCCAACGCAACAGCACGCAATGCCCAGCCAAGTTTGGTTTTTGTCAGGAAAATCCAGAGAGTGGTCAACGCGGCAACAGATACTACAAAGCTGAAAACCCTTTGATAGGGAATACGTAGCGAGTCAAATATGACCAGCGTTTCACGAAACGGAGGGGGTACTTGCTTAGATGGGCCTTCACCACCGACTACGGTGGCTACCACCTGCAGTATAAACAAAACCCCTATTGAGCATATTAACCCGGCCAATGGGTCATCGCGTGTCGGTCTGAACAGGAAGCGCTCCATCAGTAAGCCGATGATGGTAACCAGAGCGATTGCAACCGCGATGCTAGGGATAAAAGGAAATCCATTTTGCGCATGCACCAGCCAGATCGTATAAGAACCGACCATCACCAGCTCACCATGGGCAAAGTTAACCACCCCCATGACTCCAAAGATGAGCACCAGACCTACCGCAAATAACGCGAAAAAACCACCCTGGATCAAGCCATTGACGATCGACTGGAGAAACAGCTCCACGAAAATTCTCTTTTTATGGGCTTATTAATATAAACGACTACATAAAAAAAGGGGGACAATCGCCCCCCCTTTTTTACTCTCAAGAACTCGCTATTTATGCGACGCGCAGGCCAAGGGCTTTTGTGTGTTTGACGAGGGTGGTTGTGTTTTTTTCCAACCAGCCAGTGAGGCTCGCGAATTCCTGAATGCGAGCCCGACCGTCTGTCATAACCACCACCGGCCAGCGGCCGACTACGCAATTATCCAGGCCCCATAACTGGCTACCCCACCATTTGCCCCCGCCATAGACGAACGCTGGATCCTCGTTGGCTTTCATAGCTGTCAAGACCTCTGTGGGCTCAATACTGCCGGCAGCCTTTGCGCTTTCGATCCAATTGAACAAAATAGCCGGGTATTCCCAAGTGACTGCAGACCAGTCATTAGGATGTTTTTCTCTGAACTTCCGATCGAAACCACCGGGGTCAGGGAAGTTAATGCCTGCTTCAAGCAAGGCCGGATCATCAAAATCCGGAAACTGCCAGATAGTTCCCTCAACAAACTCCTTGCTTGTTTTATCGATAATCTCCTGATAGTAATCCAGCGTACAAGAAATGATCTTACCCTTAAAACCTTGATGATACAGTTGCTCCATCAACGGTGTTACGTAGAAGCTGGTCGCCATGCAGAAAATGTCAGGTTTTTTAGCCAACACTGAACTAACGATAGGCGCAAAGTCGGTGATATCGAAGCCGTGCAAATTCTGATCAATAACCTTAATCCCCACCGCTTCGAAAGCGGCCTGGTAGACAGAAGCCGACTGCAAACCGTACTCTACGTCGTTATTGGTGACAATTGCGGCCGTTTTGGCTTCAGGAAAATTTCTGGCCAGCCATTCAACGCCAGTGGCGTTGTAGAGTGGGTGGGATTCGCAGGTCGCGACCAGATATGTTGAATCAGGTGTTATGTCACTTGGCAAAAGAGTTGTCGTCAACATCTTTTTGCGTTGCGCCCAAGGGAGAACAGAAGCCACCGTTGAGCCGCCCAGCATCATAACCATTTTGACTTCGTCTTCAAGCACCAATTTCTTGTAGCCCTGAACGGCTTTCTCCGTGTCATAACCATGGTCATAGGCAACCATTTCGATCATGTAAGTATCACCACCGATCTCGACACCACCAGCGGAATTGATATCGTTGGCGACGATTTCGCATCCATACAAACCGGGCAAACCCCAAGGGGCATAGTCGCCGGTCATTGGGATGTTCATGCCAATTTTCACGGTTTTGGTGCCGGCGACACTGATACGGGGTAAGCCCGCGGTAAGTGCAGTACCGATACCCGCTGCTGTAGCGCCCAGGAATTGGCGCCGTCCGAATTTACTTTGAAAAACAGTCTTTGGCGTTTTGGACATTATCTTCCTCCAGAAATAGTATTTGAAATGGCTATGCACCAATCGCTTGTGGTGGAAAGACTCTATTGAGTCATTTTAGGGCTCTGAATTATAGTCGGTTGGATGTAGAAGCATAACACCTGTTAATCGGTGACGATATGCAGGGCGATATTTTGTGTATCGGCATGTAGAAACAACTACTTACAATCTTCCAACTAACGGCGTCTTAACTAGAGCTACACCAAGAATGCGTTTGACGAGTATCACACCGCATATCGCAGACCGGGCGTCGCGGTGATTAATTTCTTAACGGCATCCATTTGGGACCCCGCAGGGGTCGGTCCAGGTCGACCACAAACCCGCATTCAATTAAGATATCGCCTATTCACAAACATCACCAACTATATAGGTGTGCACTATGCCAAGTCCGAGGCAAACAATACTGGCATCCAGACACAGGGCACTAGGCTCGGAACTCTCTGACTGGAATGATATGGATCTTGCGTGGGAGTATGCGCAAGATATTAATGATGAGCATAGAGCAATCCGCACTACAGCCGGATTATTTGATGTCTCTGGGTTGAAAAAAGTGCACCTTATCGGTCCCGATGCGCTTGCCGTAGTCGACCATGTTGTGACGCGTGATCTCACCGAAATTCCACATGGCCGTTCCGTTTACGCCCTAATACTCAATCAAGAAGGACGTTTCACCGATGATTGTATTGTGTTTAATATCGGCCCCAATTACGTTTTTTTCGTTCACGGCAGTGGGACGGCAATGGAACAACTGCAGAAATCAGCGAAGGGCAAAGACGTTAGCATACTTTTTGATGACGATTTACATGACATATCGTTTCAAGGACCAAAATCGGTGGGTATCCTAGATCCACATACACCTTATGACTTACCGAACCTGAAATACTTTCACCAAGTCTCCACGACGCTTTTCGGACATCCTTGCATGATCTCGCGCACGGGATTTTCCGGCGAAAGAGGTTACGAGATTTTTGTTAAGGCAGAATCCGCAGGCGCGATTTGGGACAATATTCTGGAACACGGGAAAGACCAGGGTGTGATGGCCTGCTCCTTTAACGCTCTCGATCAGAATCGAGTCGAAGCGGCGCTTTTATTTTACCCATTTG
This sequence comes from Arenicellales bacterium, assembly GCA_964194565.1. Classification (GTDB taxonomy): domain Bacteria; phylum Pseudomonadota; class Gammaproteobacteria; order Arenicellales; family JAOTWM01; genus JAOTWM01. Next base: position 8,805 of record CAXMMZ010000130.1, on the reverse strand, counting down.
ATATTAATGAGGAGCATAGTCCCTGGGAAACCGGATTAGGTTTCGCTGTTTCAAAGAAAAAGAAAGCAGATTACCGAGGTAAAGCGGCGGCAGAAGATTTGATTGGCAAAGATAAAATTAATGTTTATGGCATTGTTGCCGACTGCGATACCGCTGTAGACGCCGATTCTGAGTTGTATCAGGGTAACGAGAAAGTGGGCCTAGTCACTCAGCCCGCGCTTTCGCCAATTCTAAAACAATCAATAGCGTTGGTCCGCATCGACCCGTCGTTGACAAAACCGGGCGTGGAGATAGAGGTGCGGGGCCCGAGCATAACTTGTATGGCGACCACCCACGAACTACCGTTTTATGACCCGGGCAAAAGCAAACGCTCAGCTTAGACATCCTGAAAAATACGCCTCGGGGTTATCAAGGTTCGGGCTTTTCGTTCACTGTTTGGATTGCAGGTAACTTTCCATGGAATCATCCATCGCCTCCAGCCACGATGAATGGTGTGGCGGCGCTTGAGTGCCCGTCAAAAGCGATTTATAGGAATGGTCGCGAAAGGTCATGATATTCTCGTGTTTGTGATGTTCCCATTCCATAAAGGTTTTGTTTACCCCTTCGATGTCGAAGTCCGGATAGTCAGTTAGCGCGATTAGTTCCTTCACATTATCGCCCTGGAACCAGATCATCTGCTCGTCATCTTCAAGGGATTCCTCGCGCGCACGCCAGATCCTGCTGTTTTTGGTCATGTCGTATTTCGAGAATGGGAGTTCGATGCGGCCCAGGATTACGTCACGAGCGTACCAGGCCTGGGCGTCGAACATATTGAAGGTGTAAAATTGATCCTGCATACCGAGGTACATCAGCTTGGGGTTCTTTTCCCAGACGACGCCTTTATACAGACCGAGCGGCCAGAGCCGGTTGTTGGCCACGAGGCGAAGTTCTTGTGACATGAAGGGAAAGTGATGCAGGTAGCCTGTGCACAAGATGATGGCGTCGACATCCTTGCTGGTATCGTCGGCAAAATAGGCAGTCTTATTTTGAACGCGCTGTAGCAGAGGCTTCTCTTTCCAGTTTTCCGGCCAGTGGAAACCCATTGGGCCGGTACGATAGCTACTAGTAATGGACTTAGCGCCGTACTTGTAGCACTGAGATCCGATATCCTCCGCCGAGTAGCTCGAGCCGATCAACAGCAAATCCTTGCCTGTGAATTCAACGGCATCGCGAAAATCGTGGGCATGCAGCACGCGTCCATTAAAGGATGTGAATCCTTCAAAGTGGGGGATATTCGGTGTCGAAAAGTGTCCACTGGCGACCACCACATAGTCGAATGGCTCATCATAGACTTCGTCTTCGGTAAGATCGTGGGCCGTTACCATGAACTGGCCTGTCTCGTTCGAATATTCAACATGCCGTACAGCGGTCCTGAAGCGAACCCAATCACGCACGTTAGCCTTTTCGACCCGGCCCTTGATGTAATCCCACAATACTTCACGCGGTGGATAGGAGGCGATCGGTCTTCCAAAATGCTCTTCGAAGCCGTAGTCGGCGAATTCCAGACATTCCTTGGGGCCATTTGACCAAAGATAGCGATACATACTGCAATGCACCGGCTCACCGTATTCATCAAGACCGGTACGCCAGGTGTAATTCCACAGGCCACCCCAATCTTCTTGTTTCTCGAAGCAGACCACCTCGGGAATTTTGGCGCCTTTCTGTTTTGCAGATTGGAAAGCTCTGAGTTGCGCAAGCCCGCTGGGGCCGGCACCGATTACCGCGACTCGGTTTGACATATCGACTTCCTCCAATTGGGGATAACGCGCTTTATAGTTAAAGAGAAATTAAAGGCTCCGGGGTGGTGTGTCAAGGCAGTACCACCCGCACCTCGGGGTTTATCAAACGACTATCAAATTGATCCTCAACTTCGGACCATTGGTGAATTATCCGGGATGGCGGCGCCGGATGTTCTTGCTCGGGCGGTTACAATATCAATAACAAATATTCATTCCAGGAGACCCATTATGACGACCCCCGTGTACCACCGATTTGCCGCCGCACCGACACCGGTCGCCCCGTACAGCCACGCCGTCGTCAGCGATGGGTGGGTATTTCTGACTGGGCAAATCCCGGCCGACCCCTACGACGACTCGATACCGGCCGCGGACGATATCGTCGCGCAAACCAAGCGGGTCATGGACAACCTCGTGATCGTGCTAAATGAATTACAAATCGGATTGGAACACGTCGTGCAATCTCGGGTTTATCTGACCCGATTCCAGGACGACTATGCCAAGATGAACGATACCTACGCGTCTTACTTCCCCGCCGAGCGCTTACCGGCGCGATCTTGCATCGGTGTCACGGCTTTGGCGCGGGACGTGCTGGTGGAAATCGATATGGTGGCGCGACGACCGGACTGACGATCTTCGTGGTTCCTATTTCCAACTATCAAGAGATTCACCGGCCACGAATTTAGCCTGGCCGCGGGCACCGGAATGAATCTGAGCTTTCACCACCCATTTTCCTCACCGATTTCTTTGCATCGATACGCCGCCTGTTCAGGACTGTATGCGAGGCCTCCTGTCGGCGCCCCGGCACCGAAATCCGCTAACAATTCTTTGGCTTGATATTCGTGAATATCCGAAACGCTTGCTCCTGAATAATGGTTGGCTTACCGATTGCGCAACAACCACAAGCGCGAATACTTCATCACGGTTGCCGCTTCCTGAAATATCCGAACCTGCCAATAGTGCAGACCACTCATCGGCTGCCTCTGCTGCTGATCGCGCGAGCCGTTTCAACAACGTTCTCCGCCATGCGCGCGGACGCGGCGTCAATCATTCTGCCATCCAGTTGAGCCGCACCTTTGCCTTGGCGGCGTGCCTCCTCCAATGCCGCCAATATTCGTTGCGCCTGGTCTACTTCAGCAGCGGGCGGCGAGAAGACTTCGTTCGCGAGATCGATTTGGGACGGATGAATCGCCCACTTGCCCTCACATCCGAGTGCTGCGGCCCGTTTCGCCGCGAGGTTGAAACCATCGGGGTCGTTAAAGTCGCCAAACGGCCCGTCGATCGGCCGTAAGCCGTAGGCACGGCAGGCGACAGTCATACGGGTAATAGCGGCATGCCATTGGTCGCCGGGATAATCCGGATTCAGCCCGCCGATGTTCACGGTCCGCGCGCGGTTGCTGGCAGCATAATCGGCAACACCGAAATGCAATGCCTCGAGTCTTTTGCTCGCGGTGGCGATCGATTCCACATTTGCCATCCCAAGCGCCGTTTCGATCAACGCTTCGATGCCAATTCGATGTCCGATACCGATCGCCGTCTCGATTTGAGTGACCATGGCATCGACCATATAAATATCCGCCGCCACCCCCGCTTTTGGAATAAGGATCGTGTCGAGGCGTTGGCCTGCTTGCTCGACGATGTCCACAACATCCCGGTACATGTAATGGGTATCGATCCCATTGATTCGGATAGACATGGTTTTGCCGTGGCCACGCCAATCGAGATCGTTAAGGGCTTCGATAATATTTTTTCGTGCGGCTACTTTGTCGTCGGGCGCTACGGCATCCTCAAGATCGAGAATCACAAAATCAGCATTGCTGGAGAGCGCCTTTTCGAACATTTGAGGGCTCGATCCAGGCACCGCTAATTCACTGCGCTGGACGCGAGTGACGGAGGGTTCGTAATGTGTATGGCTCATAGGTTTTTAGCTGCGGGTTGGCTGTCAAGATTGATACAGGAGTCTTGCGTCCAGTGCACTGGCGACTCGGCCGGCTATCCGGGTGTCGATTCGAAGACTCCGAAACGCTTTAGTGGATTCTCCTATATCAGGCAGTCCTGGCGAAAGCCAGGGAGTCGGATTGGGCGCGAAGTTCTTCCATCGTAACTGCGACACAAACGAAAAAGGTCTTCATCCGACGAGTCAGACCGAGATGACCAGCAACGGGGCGATCAAGCAAGCAGTAGAAGCAGGACTAGGCTTGGCGATCGTTTCCCTGCATACGGTCGAGTTGGAACTATCGATTGGGCGTTTGCTTATCTTGCCGGTCGACACATTCCCGATCAAACGGAAATGGTACGTCGCGTACCGGCATGGCAAACGTCTGTCGACCACGGCCGAAGCATTTAGACAATTTGTTCTCGAGCAGGGACAAATATATGAGTCATCGCGACGACATGAACGGTAACAGGTCCGTTACCACGGTTGGAAAGTCGGGAGGACCAAATCGTGGCGCTGTAAATAAACTTACGCACGCACACGTTCCTTGTCGGGATCGTAGAATGGAAACCGTACGACGGTCGCCGGAATGCGCTTCTGATGACCGTCTAACTTACCGACCTCGACCTCGGTGCCAATCTCCGTAGCGCCCACAACCAGACGCGCCAATGCAATATTCTTGTTGAGCACCGGCGACTTTGTGCCGCTAGTGACGATGCCGATTTGGGCGCGACCGACATGCACGCAGTCACCGTGAATCGCGATCTCATTGCCTTGGAGTTCTAACCCGACTAAGCGACGCTGTGGATGGGCTTTTCGCTCGATCAACGCTTGCTTGCCGACAAAATCGTCGTTTTTCGTCTTTAGCGCAACGCTGAATCCGATACCGGCCTCGAACGGATCGATTTCGTCGGAAAATTCATAGCCCGCGAAGATCAGCCCCGCCTCGATTCGCAACACGTCCAGTGCATCCAGGCCGAGTGGGCTTAAGCCCCGCGGCTCGCCGGCCCCCCACAACGCATCCCAAACTACGGTGCCATCGCGCGGATGGCAGTAGAGTTCGTAGCCGAGTTCGCCAGTGTAGCCGGTGCGCGACACCATCACGGGCACACCGTTCAAATCGCCAATGCGCCCGATCGTAAACCGAAACCACTGCAACTCGTCGATGGATGGTTGGGTGGGTGGCGTCCAAATAAATTGCTTGAGAATATCGCGGCTGTTGGGTCCCTGCACCGCAACATTGTGTAATTGATCGGTGGATGATTTAACAAGCACCTTATCCAGTCCGTGCTTTTTTGCCTGCTCCCGCAACCACTCGCCGCCGTATTCGTCACCACCGATCCATCGAAAGTTCTCCGCGCCAAGCCGATACACCGTGCCGTCGTCCAACATGCCGCCGTGTTCGTAACACATCGCCGAGTACGCCACCTGGCCCACGGACAGGCGGCTCACGTTGCGGGTCAACGTCCATTGCATCAGCGCCTCGGCATCGGGCCCCAACACTTCGAACTTACGCAGCGCTGACAAATCCATGACCGCGGCCTTCTCGCGGCACGCGTAGTATTCGTTCGTCGCGCCCGTGTCGGTAAACGATGTCGGCAGCCAATATCCACGATACTCCGCAAAGTGGCGGGTCAGCGCCGAGGTACGTGGGTGAAAAGCAGTCTCCTGCGTAAGTCGAGGTTCAGCGTCGGGTTTCATTCGAAATGCAATCGCTTTTGAGAATGTACATTTTTCCGGGTATACCCGGACTTGAATATCGGTCGGGTTCCAGCCGTTGGCGGGGGTGGTGTCATCGGGACAGGCGGACGACGCGCAGACGATGTCGGTCAACGCGCGCAACAACACATAATCGCCGGGTCGCGACCATGACTCAAGGCAATTGAGCACGTTATTGGCATCGTAACTGGTATTGAAAAATAAATTGATCGCGGGCCAACCACGACGCGCGGCAATGTGGTAGGGCGCGAGCACATCATTGAAGTTGTCGGTGCAATTAGGATGCCCGAAATATCCCTGCTCTTCGTAGTATTTGGCGGTACACGCGAGTCCGAATGTATCGTGCCGGCCCACCGTATCACGCACCACTTCCACCAACGGCTGCATATCTCGATTGTAGAATTTTGAGTGCAGACCGGGGCCGGGGTACGCCGCACACATGAGGGTACGAGTGGTAGTCGGATCCAGGCCACGCTCGACCCCGGCATCCAACTGGCGCCGATCAAAAGCCTGAAGATCCGAACACTGCCGCCCCGCTACATCGATAATCTGAATGAATTCCCCAGCGCGGACCTCGTAAGCTTGCGCAGTCTGCTTGACGACGCGTAGGTCGAGACGGGGGTCTGCCAATGGCTCCGGTAACGCTGGCGATTCGCCGGGCTCAGGTATCCGCGCCCGTGAGATTTCCGCAATTAAATCGGTCGGTGGGTTCTGCGCATCAACCCGCATCGGCTCACCGGGTGCTGCGATGATGCACAACGCAGCGCGTTCTGCTTCGAAATCGGCACTGTCGCCGGCGTGACCGTCCGCAGCAAATAGTTGTAGCGCTTGCGCGTTATCGATCTGAATCCCCCGCCGCGCCAAACTCGCACGCAACGCATTGCCACTGCCGTCGGCCGCACCGAGAAGTCGGCGGATACCGTCGGCCGCAACGCTCGCACGCGCGCCGAGGATTCCCAAATCGTCGCGACCTTCCGAATCGAAGGTAATAACTTCAGCAACCTGGCCGCCCTCAGGATCGGTAATCGCGAGCCGGTCACCACCATTAAGCGGCACCGCGATCGCACCCGAACCAGGCACTCGGTAGCGTTCGTATCCGGGGCGCCAGCGCGCTAAACCGGGCTCGACGCGCCGCGGGTTGGGAGACATCGTAACCATGCTATTCATCGGTGCACCGTGGTTCGGTTATGGTGATGCGTATTCATTCTTTTGTATCAGCATAATCTAAATGAATTTCTATTAGCGTCATCGAATACTCTGCAGAGCCACCGACATATGCGCGCATATCCATAGCACCGCAAAGCTCAGAATTCGATTCTATCTTAACTTGAGATTCGTGCTGGCACTAGCCGCCGTACTCTACGCGAACGTCTAGCGACACAATAGCTGAATCAATCGCTAAGCATCGATCGCTTACCGCGTGTCATGTCGAATGGCGCAAACCAACTAGTCGACCATGGTCCAGTCGTTGCGGTTTCTGCGTCGAGGTATTGGGTCCGGCGAAAATACCACTGATCGTCCCGATCGTGATGGCTGACATCGGTAATTTCCCATATTTAAGTATTGTTTATCCAAAAATCGATTCTTTTTGGCTAGTTGCCCCACATCTGTCTTTAAATATCGGAATTATATCGAAAGTATTACCACTTCGGGGGTGAGATGAGGCTGAGCGCCATGAGCCGGGATCGCTGAATGACAATGGAAATGGAGCCAGGCCACTCTCCTAACTCATTGTCCCAGCGGGCCTTTCGGACGGCGGTTGACGGCCGGGTCGGATTCGCCGAAAGTAGGGATTCCAGTGCGGCCAGGCGTCCTCAGCCCACCCAGAGTCTGGGTGGCGCCACCGCATCTGTCGAAAGCGAATCTGTGGAAGGCAAGGACCGAAAAACCGGTAATGCTGACCAATAAATCGGGTTCCCGGCCGTTCAGGCCGACGACCACGAGGTCAAAGCTGCCGGCGAGGTCAGGCGGGGGTGTAGGGAGCTGTTCGGTGTTGATGACGCCGCGGCCGAAATGTAGGCCGATGGCGGTGATTGAAAGCAGCATAGCGGTCACATAAGGAGGGTAGTGCACCCGGGGTTTCGGCGCCTGCGTCGAAATGTCGGGCGCTGAGTACGGACCGTAGTGACTAACGACGCGGCTTTTCCGAATACGCTGCTGTATTGTAGTTACTTACCAAAACGGTGCGGCCGGATTGATGATAATCATCGGTCCGGCCGTTAACCTTTCCAGCGCCCACGAATTCAATCCAACGCTTCCGGATTCTTAACTTCCGATTAATGCACGGTCGGTTGGCGCAAGGCCTGTGCAGGCGGAACGTGTAATAATCGCCGGCGGCAGCCGGTAGTCCCAGTGGGGTCATCGCTACCATCCCTATTGACGGAGAATATCGCGTTGAGCAAGCTCAGAGAGGCCCTGCAATCGGACCGCGTCGTTATCACCGGTGAGTTAACGCCACCCAAAGGCACCGATTTGTCGGCGTTGTTTGCTAAAGCCGATTCACTCAAGAGTATCGTGGACGCCGTTAATCTCACTGAGAGCCACGCGGCCCGCATGGCGATGGACCCCGTCGCGGTCGGCCACTTGTTGTTGGATCGCGGCGTCGAACCGATTGTGCAAATGACGTGTCGCGACAAGAACCGCATCGCGATTCAGGCGAGCTTGCTTGGCGCCGCGGCATTAGGTATACCCAACGTGGTGTTTATGGGTGGTGACCCTCCGAAAAACGGCGATCACCCGGATGCCAAACCGGTCTTCGACTTGTTCGCATCGCAACTCCTCGATGCCGCGCGATCGCTGCAGAGCGGTCGCGATTGGACGGGCAACGAGCTAAAAGGAATACCCAAGTTTTGTGTCGGCGCGGTCGCGAACCCCGGCGCGCCCGATTTGTCCATAGAACTCGACAATATGCAACGCAAAATCGATGCGGGCGCCGAGTTCCTGCAGACCCAGGCTATTTACGACGCCGGCACCTTCGAAAAATTTATGGACGTGGCGGCAAAGTCGAACGTGTCGATCCTGGCCGGAATCATCCCCATCAAGTCCGTGAAGATGGCGACCTATATGAATGACAAAGTCCCGGGCGTGTCGATACCGGACGACTTAATTGCTGAAATTGCGAAAGCCGAAGAGGAAGGGAACGCAACCGCTGTAAGTATCGATATTGCGGCACGCCTATGCCGTAAAATCAAAACGATGTGCAAGGGCGTACACATCATGGCGATCGGCTGGGAAGACAAAATTCCGGCAATCGTGCAACAAGCCGAATTGCAAAAATAAACCCCCAGCGCCGTTTCCGGCGCAGGGGGCATCGATCAATAAACTCCTAACCTCGTCAGGGGTTTTTCGGATCCTCGGAGCCTACAATTTTTCGCA
>CAXMMZ010000129.1:0-55345 GCA_964194565.1 Arenicellales bacterium | reverse complement strand
GCTGTAGTACAGGGTGAGGAAAAACACACCAATCGACATGCCAAACGTGGCGTTTGGATCGGTCGTCGGCACGACTTTCATATAAGGGATGCCAATTCCGCTTGCGATCATGGGTATCCAGTCCACGGGCACCAAGTCCATGGTATTCATTAGTAATACCCAGACAAACAGCGTCAACGCGAGCGGCGCGATGAGATCATTTTTTGCGGCAAACGAACCGCGCACGTTGTCGTCGATAAACTCCACGACCCATTCGATGAAATTTTGCGCGCCATCCGGCACGTCGCTGGTGACCCGTTTCGCGACCTTATGGAATAGCCACAGGAATAACACGCCGAGCGCAATGGACCAAAACATTGTGTCGAGATGAATCGCCCAGAAGCCCATTTCCCGGGCCTCTTCCGCGCCGTGTGCAATGCCCCAGCCGCCGTCGGGGTGCTGGCCGAACGTAAGGTTCTGCAGGTGATGTTTGATGTAGCTCGTAGTGGTGAGGTTTTCGGCGGCCATGGTAATTTTTTATTCAGTCTACGTGCTTAGCGGCTACTACTTGATCCGTCTTCACTGTAGCCGCTGCAATCGGTCCCGTCAGCAGAGCCACGACCAATCCCGCCAGGAAACCTGCGATATGCAGTGTCGGTACCGCTACAAAGACCAACCCGCACAACGCTCCGATTACGACCAGCTTACCCAGTTCGGCACGGTAGAAATTATACAACTCGTAATCGGTTGATATTCTCTCGCTGCGTGAAAAAATTCGCCAGCCCGCATAGGCATGAGCAATGATGATGATTATTCCGCCCAGCGCCGCGGCATACGCGGCTGGCGTCGCGTAGCCCATTAACAACATCGCCACTACGACCGTTGCCGCCAGTTGCGCACCGGCGATCCGCAAAACTGGGGAGCGTGTTGTTTTCGCCTCCACGTGCCGGACGCCTCACTTGCAAATACACCCGTCACAACAAAAATACGGCCGGTGGGCCGCATCGGTCTAGACGAAGCTTCGCGTTCGCCCGTGCGTCGCGGTCGGTCTTTCGTTGCACCGCAACAAAGCAGTGGGAGTATACGAGACCGCGCCTGAACGGGTCAATATCACGGCGGTTTCAACGAATCCGCGCTACGATGCCGTCCAACTCCTCGAGGCTGTGGTACTCGATAACGAGCCGGCCCTTACCGGACCGGTCCTGAATACTGACCTTAGCACCGATCCGCTCCGACAAACCATCCACCAGTCGACGCACATCGGCGTCCGGCCCGACACTTCGTGCCGGCGCTTTGGTGCCGCGTTGCAGACGCCGCACCATCTGCTCGGTCTCGCGTACCGACAGGCCCTTCGCGATCACCGCCTCGGCAGCGCTGCGTTGCACATCTACGTCCAGCCCCAACAATGCCCGGGCGTGGCCCATGTCGATCTTGCCCTGCTCAAGATAGCGGCGAACTCGTTCCGACAGCGTCAACAACCGTAAAAGATTGGTCACCGCGGCGCGGGAGCGGCCGATATGATCGGCGACCTGTTGATGGGTCAAGCCGAATTCGTCTAGCAAGCGTTGCAACCCGGTGGCCTCTTCGATCGGGTTTAGATCCTCGCGCTGGATATTCTCGATCAGTGCCACCGCCATCGCAGCCTCGTCCGGAACGTTGCGCACAATGGCCGGCACGGCCTCGAGGCCGGCCATCTGCGCCGCCCGCCAACGCCGCTCGCCGGCAATGATTTCGTAGCCGCCAGTCGGTGCCTCCCGTACCACGATGGGCTGTACAACGCCCTGCGCCTTAATGGAATTCGCGAGCTCTTCCAACGAATCCTTGGCCATATAGGTGCGCGGCTGATAGCGGCCGCGTTGCAGCATATCGATGGGCAAATGTCGCAGCTTGTCTTTACCGGACTCCTGCCCCGCCAAGCTGCCCCCAAGCAGTGCATCCAGTCCCTTACCCAACCTCGCTCGTTTTGTACTCATGCGGCTTCGTCTCGTCGTAACATTTCGCCAGCGAGTGCCAGGTAAGCCTGGGTGCCGGCGCAGTTTTTGTCGTAATCGATCACCGGCTTACCGTAGCTCGGCGCTTCGGCCAGCCGCACATTACGCGGAATTATCGTGCGATACACTTTGTCGCCAAAGTGCGCGCGCAATTGCTCGGATACCTCATTGGTCAAGCTGTTGCGGCCGTCAAACATCGTGCGCAACAAGCCCTCAATCGTTAAGCGTGGATTTAACGTTTCGCGAATCTTGGTAACGGTGCCTACCAATGCAGATAATCCTTCCAGCGCAAAATATTCGCATTGCATCGGTATCATGACGGAATCCGCCGCCACCAATGCGTTTACCGTTAGTAAATTTAATGCCGGCGGGCAGTCGATGAGCACGTAATGGTAAGCGCCGCGCGTAGTGCGTAGTGCGTGCTCCAGGCGTCGCTCGCGATCATTAACCTGAACAAGCTCGACCTGGGCGCCGGCCAAATCGGAGTTCGCCGGCACCAGCGTGTAACCGCCGTCGACCACGATCCCGGCCGCGTCGATCGTGCTCTTGCCAAGCAAGACGTCATAGATCGTTTCGCCTATGGCATCTTTATCGACCCCGCTACCGACCGTGGCGTTGCCCTGCGGGTCGAGGTCGATCAGCAATACTTTGCGCCGCGTCTTTGCCAACGAGGCGGCAAGATTGATGCCGGTGGTGGTTTTACCCACTCCGCCTTTTTGATTGGCAACGGCGACGACTTTTCCCATGCTCATCTCTACTTCGCCGCACTGTGTTGCGGACTTGTCATGACCAGCAAATGGCGTTCGGCACAAAGTCCGGGGACGATCACCCGGTACGCGCCACACCGAAACTCGCCCGCCGCGCTGACTGCGCGGACCTCCGCCGTCGGATAAGTGCCTTTCCAGGCGACGATACGGCCCCGCGCCGCCAGCAGATGCACGGACGCGACCAGCAAATCCGACAGCGATCCGAACGCACGCGCAACTAGCGTATCAAATTTCTCACTGGGCCGGTAATCCTCGGCCCGCGTATGAGCAACATTAACGTTGTTAAGCCCCAAACTCGCAATAACATGGCGCAAAAACCGGATACGCTTTCCGTTGCTGTCCAACAGCGTCATAGCAAGCGCCGGATTCATTATCGCCAATGCGATTCCCGGGCATCCTGCACCGCTGCCGATATCCGCGACCCGGCCCCGTACCCAAGACAATCCCGCCAGAGAGTCCAACAAGTGACGGGTGACCATATCAGCAGGATCGCGAATCGCAGTGAGGTTATAGGCGCTATTCCATTTTTCCAATAGGCCAAGGTAACACAGCAATTTATCGTTGCCGAGGCTCGTTGCGTGCAAGCCAAGCGCCTCCAAGCCATGCGCTAGCTGCCGACGCAGTATTGCCGCGGAGCCGTCGCCGGCCGACACGTTAATCCGGTATTTCCGGGGCTTGATCCGCGCTATGGTAGACCATGCTGTTGGAACCGATATCTATTACGTCGCCATCCAACAACACGTGCTTATTGATCGCCTTACCGTTGACGTAGGTCCCGTTGGTGCTGCCCAAGTCTTCGATGATGCAATCCTTGCGCACGCTAATGATGGCCGCATGGCGACTGCTCGCCGCCAAATCCTTTAAGCGAACATTGCATTCCCGGCCACGACCGATTACCGCGGTATTCGCGGTCAACACGTATTCCCGTTTCGCCCTCCCATCCACAACGAGAACTAATTTACCGTGCATGGCGACTCTGGCTCCTCGACTCGAGAGATATGTGCTAGAAAACCTTAACCCGGTGCGACTTGTGCCGCGGTTCTCACCAAAACCACCGAGACGTTGTCCTGTCCACCACGATTGTTGGCCAACTCGACCAGTGACGACGCCGCGGCGTCCAACGATTCATTGCTCAGCAACGTCGCACGTATCGTTTCATTATCGATCATATCGGTCAATCCATCCGAGCACAGTAGGTACATATCGCCGGCCTGGATCGATTGTTCGGACACATCGACGTTGACCGTGGCGTCGATACCCAATGCCCGAGTCACGACACTTCGGCTGACCACCTCCGCGGCCTCCTCAGGTGTGCACAAACCGCGGTCGATCAATTCCTGGTGCACAGTGTGATCCGTTGTAAGCTGCTGCAGTTCGCCCTCCCGCAACCGGTAGGCCCGGCAGTCACCGACATGGGCGATGCAAACGTCGCTTTCGTGAAACAACAAACTGGCGATCGTCGTGCCCATACCGCGGTATTCGTCGATCGATTGCGCGGAGCGAAATATATGATCGTTAGCGCGAAGTAGTGCAGCCTTTATTGCGCGACGCATATCGGTGGTGCGGCCAGCCAACTCATGCAGTTGGCGGCGCAAAGACCGCACCATCGTGGTGACCGCAAATGCACTCGCGACCTCGCCGGCCCGATAGCCGCCCATACCATCGGCCACGATGTACAAACCCAAGCTGCTCTCCGCAGCAGTGCTGTCTTCGTTATGTTCCCGTACCTGCCCCGTATCGCTGGCACACGCCACGTCGAGTGCATACATATCGTTGCTTAACCAGTAACGCGCGGCGCTTACGCGGCGGGGCGCATAGAGCGCTTCTTCAAATACACCAGCAACAGCGAAATGGCAGCCGGTGTGATGCCTGGTATCCGCCCAGCATGGCCAATCGTGGCGGGCCGCTGCCGGTCCAATTTTTGGCTGACCTCCGCCGACAAACCGCGAATTCGCGTGTAGTCGAGGTCGGCCGGCAAGGGCGTGGCTTGATGGCGGCGATGCCGCGCAATTTCGGCGAATTGGCGCTCGATGTACCCGGAATAACGAGCTTGAATTTCAAGCTGCTCTTGCACGATCGGGTCGCTCACCCCGGGGCCCGCGTTGGGTAATGTCATGAGCTTGGCGTATCGGACCTCGGGTCGTCGCAGCAACTCGCTCAATGTGGCTTCCCGCGTCAGCGCCTGACCGAGCACATCGTCTGCGCTATGCGCATCAAGGCTGGCGGGCTGTATCCAGGTCGATTGTAAGCGCTGCTGCTCGCGCGCCAAGCACTCGCGCTTGGCAACGAACCGGCTCCAACGATCGTCATCGACGAGGCCCAATTTGCGGCCATCCTCGGTGAGGCGCAGGTCGGCATTATCTTCGCGCAGTTGCAGACGGTATTCCGCACGCGAGGTAAACATGCGATACGGTTCGCTGGTGCCGCGCGTGATCAAGTCGTCGATCATAACGCCAATATAAGCTTCATCACGCTGCGGGTACCACGGTTCGCGAGCAGCCACTTTAAGGGCCGCGTTGGTGCCCGCCACTAGGCCCTGACCTGCGGCCTCCTCATAACCCGTCGTACCATTGATCTGGCCCGCAAAAAACAACCCATCGATAGCTTTGGTTTCGAGCCAGGGCTGCAGATCGCGCGGGTCAAAAAAGTCATATTCGATCGCATAGCCAGGGCGCGTGAGCTGGGCCGCCTCGAAACCGCGGATCGAGCGCACCAATTGCCATTGCACATCGAACGGCAGACTCGTCGAGATTCCATTCGGGTAAACCTCGGTGGTGTTGAGCCCTTCCGGCTCGATAAATATCTGGTGCGCGGTCTTATCGGCGAAACGCACAACTTTATCCTCGACCGATGGGCAATAACGCGGACCGACGCCATCGATTGCGCCGCTGTACAACGGTGACCGATCCAGCGCAGCACGAATAATGTCGTGAGTGCGCTCATTGGTATAGGTGATATGACAAGGCAGCTGCGCCGGGTGGTCGCTCGCACTGCCGACAAACGAGAATACCGGGACCGGCTCGTCCCCAGGTTGTACTGCGACTTTTGAGTAGTCGATGCTGCGGCCATCTAATCGCGGCGGCGTACCGGTTTTCAGTCGCGCCACCCGCAACGGTAGGTCCCGCAAACGTTCGGCAAGGGTGTTGGCTGCCGGGTCCCCGGCCCGTCCACCGCGACTGTTGGCCTGGCCAATGTGCAATTTGCCGCCGAGAAATGTGCCCACAGTCAGCACCACGGTTGGGGCGAGAAATTGCAACCGGAGCTCGGTCATGACTCCTACAACGCGGCCACTATCGAGCAGCAAGTCATCGACGCCTTGCTGAAATACGTTGAGATTCGGCTGCCGCTCAACAACGCACCGGATCGCAGCCTTATATAAGGTGCGGTCCGCCTGCGCCCGGGTAGCCCGCACCGCAGGACCTTTGCGCGCGTTTAAGGTTCGGAATTGGATCCCGCCACGATCGATTGCCTGGGCCATCGCGCCGCCCAGTGCATCGACTTCCCTGACGATATGACCCTTACCTATGCCGCCGATGGCGGGATTACACGACATCTGGCCAATCGTCTCGATATTGTGGGTCAATAGTAATGTGCGCCGGCCCATGCGCGCGGCTGCGAGCGCCGCTTCGGTACCGGCGTGACCGCCACCGACGACGATGACTTCGAATTGATTTTGGAATTGAGTCATAGCAATACTTGCGATGTAGCCCGTTGCGCGGCCCAGCCCAGCGCATCTATGTGTGCGCAACCGATCGGTTGTCTCGGCGCAGCGCCGGGTATCGAGTCCGTACTCATCGTCTATACTCAGTTGTTCTAACGCGGGTCGGCGATATTAATACGGCACGACGCCAAAGGAAACCATCGGCAGTAGGAGCACGGCGCGGCGGCGACATTCGGTCACACGCGAAGCGTAACCGACGGTAACGGAACCCGCTACGGTAATTCGCGTATAGACTATAAGCAATATAACTATCACCTTGCGTGTCCAGACATTAATGAACTCAAAATCTCAACACGAAGTCGCCGCCGAAACGGTAACGGTTCCCACCGCCAAAGTGCTTCGCACCGCGATCGATCGAATCAATGAAATTATCCTTGGCAAAGACCACTCGGTGCGTCTCGCGCTTTGCTGCTTGATCGCGCGCGGTCACTTGCTCATCGAGGACATTCCAGGGGTCGGCAAAACCACCTTGGCGCACACGCTGGCGGCAGTATTGGGGTTGGATTTTAAGCGTATTCAGTTTACCAGTGATCTGCTACCGGCCGACATTATCGGGGTGTCAATCTTCGATGCCGAACGCAATACATTCCGCTTTCATCGCGGGCCTATCTTTTCGTCGTTGGTGTTGGCCGACGAAATCAACCGCGCAACGCCAAAGGCCCAAAGCGCACTGCTGGAGGCCATGCAGGAACGTCAAGTCAGCACGGAAGGAGTAACATTGCCGTTGCCGGAGCCGTTCTTTGTGATCGGTACCCAGAATCCCCAACATCAGATCGGCACCTTTCCGTTGCCGGAATCGCAGCTCGACCGTTTTCTGATGCGGATCGGAATTGGTTATCCCGACCACGATGCCGAGCGTAAACTCTTGGAAGGCGCCGATCGGCGCACGCTGTTGAGCTCCGTCGATCCGCTGCTCGAGGTCTCGACGTTACGTCGCGTGCAACGCAAAGCTGACATGGTCCGATTAAGTCCGGCGCTGTTGGATTACATACAAGCGCTTCTACACGCGACCCGCGGTGCGCCATGGTTGGTCCACGGCCTATCGCCGCGCGCCGGCCTCGCGCTTAGCCACGCGGCCCGGGCCTGGGCACTTCTGGAAGACCGTGATACGGTATTACCAGAGGATGTCCAAGCCGTTGCGCCCGCCGTATTTGGACACCGCTTGCAATACACCGAAGACACCATGACCGACGCCGGGCTCGGTTTAGTGGATCGGTTGATTCGTTCGGTGCCGATTCCTTAGGTGTTATTCCGTCGTTTTCACGCCGCTCAATTAAGAGAACCGCTGAGTAATTCATGGCCGGAAAAACCGTTCGCGCTGCCGCTGTCGAGCGCATTACCTTAGACCGTCGGCAGCTTTACATGTTGCCAACCCGCTACGGGTTGTATTTCTGCATGGCACTAGTGGCGATGCTGCTCATGGCCCTTAACTACCACAACGGCCTCGCGTATCTGTTTACGTTCCTGTTGGCGGCCATGGCGATTACTTCGATGCTATATACCCATCGCAATGTCGCTGGAATCCAAATTACCGCCCACGCCCAAGCGCCCGTGTTTGCTGGGGAATCGGCCAAGTTCAACCTGCATGCGGCGAATGAAACGCCGCAACCGCGCACCGGGGTCTGGATTCATTGCGGCGAGCGCGCTGAACGGCTCGAATTCGGCGCTATGGAAAACACCAGTGTTGAACTTCAGCAACGCACGAGGCACCGCGGCTACGTGGACCTAGACCCGATTGCCGTGTCGAGCGCGTTCCCGGTTGGGCTGCTCTACACTTGGTCAAAATCGCTCCGCGTCAACGCACGGTGCCTCGTGTATCCGCGGCCGCACGGTAGCCGCACGTTAATGTCCGCCACCACCGGCGGTACGACCCAAAGCGACGGCGCCCATGCCGAAGGCGACGACTTTATCGGTCTGCGCGCGTATCACCCCAGTGACCCACCGCGGCATGTGCACTGGAAAGCGTCGGCGCGCAGTCAAGAACTGTTGACGAAGCGATTTGGCGGAGGCGGCGGCACGGTATGGCTGGACTGGGATCGGTTAGCTGAGCTCGAGCCAGAACCACGCCTGAGCCAACTGGCGCGCTGGGTGGTAGACGCCGAATCAAACGGACTGAATTACGGGCTGCGGCTACCGGGATCGGTAATCGGCACCGACCACGGTAAACACCATCGACACCGGTGTTTGAAAGCGCTCGCGCTGTGGTCGGAACGATGAGGCTGCCGGGTTTTCGCCATCCGGCGCCACCGGACCATATGCCATCTCGCGAAGCGATAAGTCTGGTCCTAATCTGTACGCTCGCAGTGCTTTCGTTGCATGCCGTCCACGTTCCCCTGTGGATGGTATTAGCCGCGCTGTGCTTAATCGTGTGGCGCTATCTGATCGACAATTTGGGCTGGCGATCTCCGGGTTCGTTGGTGCGTATGTTACTGGCGATCGCCATGGTGGTGATGGTCTATATACACCATCAATCGTTGTTGGGCCGCGACCCGGGGGTGGCGATGTTATTCGGTTTGACCGGCTTGAAAGCATTGGAGTTGCGGCGCCTACGGGATTATTTACTCACGGTTTTTCTACTGTATTTTTTGACGCTCGCAGCGTTTCTGTACTCACAATCACTATGGGTCGGCGCTTATGCCTTACTGGTCGTGGCACTGACCACATTGTGCCTCGTGCAGCTGAACCAAGCGCTCGGCACCCCGTTGACCCGCGGTATGCGTTTGGCCGGCGGGCTGCTCATTAAATCGATACCTCTGATGTGCATTGTGTACTTGTTGTTCCCACGCATCCAAGGCAGTTTGTGGGGTGTCCCGGTCGATGCCTATGGCACGACCGGCCTGAATGAGCGCCTGCAGATGGGATCGGTGCACCAATTGATCTCCAATGACCGTGTTGCGTTTCGCGTCGAATTCGATGGCGAGCCGCCCGCTAACCGCGATCTGTATTGGCGGGCGCTGGTATTGGAAGACACCGACGGTCGCGTCTGGACTCGGCGCAACGACCTTGACGATGACCCGGTACCTGAGGCGATCCGCGAGCGGGGTCGCGAGGTTAATTACAATGTCACGTTGGAACCCCATAACCAACGCTGGTTGGTGGCATTAGAGTTGCCTACCGTTACGCCCGCGATGGCGCGTCGGCGTGCAGGTTATGTCGTCGAGGCCAAGCGTAAGATTCGCAAGCGTTTTCGTTATCAAGTGCGATCCCATCTGGACTACCGAACCGGCGCATTGAGCCGCGACCAGCGCTTCTGGGGACTCCATCTGGCCAAAGCACCGACGCCACGCATGCAGCAACTCGTTGACGATTGGCGTGCTACCGCACAAACCCCGGCAGCGTTGGTGCAATTGAGCTTAAATTATTTTCGCGAGGAGCCGTTTTTTTATACCTTGAGTCCCGGCGATATCGGCAACAATCCAGTCGATGAGTTTTTGTTTGAAACACGCCGCGGCTATTGTGAATACTTCGCAACGTCGTTCGTCACGCTGATGCGTATGGCCGACGTGCCGAGCCGCCTGGTGGTCGGCTATCAAGGCGGCGAATGGAATTCGGCCGGGAACTACATGGTAGTTCGCGGATACGATGCGCACGCCTGGGCCGAGGTATGGTTACCCGGGCGCGGTTGGCAACGTGCTGACCCGACCGCCGCCGTGGCGCCGGAACGTGTTGAGTTGGGATTTTCAGTGCTGAACCGTATGGCGCAAAACGGTCAAGCTTTCGGCGTGCTAGACGTGGACGACGCACTGGCGGCGGCGCAGTCGAGTTGGTGGCAACGAGGCTTTCGCGAAACGGGGTTCTATTTGGACTTCCTCAACAATACCTGGAACCAGTTGGTATTAGATTACGACGTCGATCAGCAACGCGAATGGCTACGCGCGTTTGGCATAAAGGCCCCGGCTTGGATTGTGCTTACCGGAACCTTGGTGCTCGTGGTCGCACTGCTGTTATTGATAATGGCGGCCGTGATGCTGCAACCGCGCCGGCATCGGGACCCTGTAGTGGCCTGGTATCGTCGATTCTGTGCGAAATTGGCCCGACTCGGCCTTGAGCGTGCCGGCTACGAGGGGCCGTGGGACTTTGCGCAACGTGTCTCACGCCAGCGCCCGGACTTGGACAGCGAGGTACGGCGCATCACCTCGACCTACGTGGATGTGCGCTATCGAAATCGTTTAGCAGCACTACCCGCATTGCGCCGTCAAATTCGACAATTCCGACCGGCCCGAAGTGCCGATGCTTAACCCAAATCCCCGGGCCAATTCCGCGCCAATGGATCTAAGAGCCAGAACCGCCCGGTTTTGGGCGTAGACATTGGACTGTCCGGACGATCCTACTACCGATAGTAATAGTCGTAACGTTGCAAAATATCGAATGTGAAATTCCAGGCTTCGTTGTAGGACAGGCCACTGTCCTCCGGGATCACGATCTTGGTATAGAGCCTTGCCGGATCGCGTTGCTGCAAAACCGCGAGGCGACGATCGAGTTCGGCGCGACTCACGGCGCGGAATTCAACATTATCGGGTTCGCGCACCTCCAATAAAAATACAGCGCCGCGTTTCACATAACGAATTTCCACGACATAGCGACCGTCCGCGCTTCGCGCCGGGCGGATGAGGCGATCATATTTGGTTTTTAATTCCGAAAACTCCGTGTCCAGTGTCGATAATTTCTCGCCACGCGCGGCATAAGACTGTTCGATCTTGCTGAACTCTTGTTCGCTGAGCTCGAGGCGCTCTACGAGCGCGGATCGGTCGACCTGAAGTTGCTCTTGTATATCCTGCAATATTTCCGTTTCGCTAACGAGTTTGGCCGTCTCCTCCAGCAACGCGGATCTATCGTCCTCCAATATTCGTTTCTCGTCCCGCAGCGTCTCGCCCTCGCGTCGCAGCGTATCAATTTGCTCCCACAACGCGATGTTATCGGTAGCGAGGGATTCACTATGCTCTCTCGCCACATCCAATTCGCTGCTCAGCGCTAACTGTTGCGCTTGCAGCGCTTGTTTCGCATCACGCTCAGATTGCAAATCTTCACCAAGCTGGGAGCGTTGTTCGGCGAGTTTGCTGTTTTCGTCGATTAAGCGTTGGCGCAGTGCCTCAAGGGCACCGATATCGGCCTGTAGCGCAGTGATCGTCCCTTCGCGAGCGGTGATGGTGACGGCCGCTTGACGTTTATCCTCTTCGGTCTGCATCAGGTTCAGGCGCAACTCGGAGATATAGCGTTCCAGCTTGCCGATACGGGATGCCAAGGTTTCCTTCTGTTGGGCAACCGCGCGCTCGGCTTCCATCGTTGCGCGAAGTTGTTGCACGAGCTCGACGTTGCGCAGCAAAATCACCACCAACGCCATCAAGAATATCATCACCACGACGGTCATGATGTCGGTAAACGATGGCCATACGCTGTCGTCGTTATAGCTGCTCTGCGACAGGTTATGCGCCCTGAGATCGACGAATCCTTCCGTCGAACTCATTGATCGGCGCCTCCATCCGGTAAGCGGAAGCCGGCTCTTAGCAAGCGGCGGATTTCAGTAACACTATCGTTACTGTGCCGCATTTCTTCGCGGTAGGTATTGAGGGTCTGCTCGAGATTCTCCACCAATGTGGTGAATTTTTGTTGGGCTTCGTCGAAGCGCTCGGTAACCGCTACGGCGGTGCGGATCAGGTATGTGTAGTCTTGAACAATCGACTCTTCCTGGGTTTGGTAGCGCGGCACCAACACGGTTGCGGAGACGTGCTCGATTCGGCTCATTAGATACGTCAACGTATCGTTAAGCTTCAGGTAAAAGTAGCCGAACACCAAATACGTAACGATCGCCGTCATGGTCGTCGACAATGCGGTCGACATGCCGTGGATAATTTTCCCCAACCCGCCAATCTCCGACGCGCCACCGATCATATCGGACGCACCCAATAACGCGATCGACAATGATACGATAGTGCCCAAAACGCCAGTCAGGATCAGTATATTATTGATGAATCTCGGGAAACTAAGCTGGCTCGATTCAGCACCCAACAGTGTCGCGGCTAAGGCGCTGTGATTGATGGCGGCACGTTTGGCGTGCAGATCCACCAAAGTCCTATGTCGATGGCCGATGATAGTGTCAGTGGCAACGCCCTGTGCCGGATCGAGGGCGCGCTGCAAATTGACAACAAATCGATTTAGCGCTTCCTCCTCACGGCCGTAACGCAAGAACAACAACACCAAACGTATCATACCCGCGATAAACAAAACCATGATCATACCGTTTATAGCCCAGCCGACACGGGTGATCTGATTTTCGACGTAGACTTGAACTAAAAAGTCGCGCTGCCAGAACAATACTGCGAGACCTATTACGCCGACGATAATCATGCGTAGCAAAATGTGGCGGCTGCGGATGCGCCCCGGTGATAGTAGGCTCATGGCTTGTGCTGTCCTCTCGATATGCTTTGGTGGGCGGCGCCGTGGTCGGTGCCGGGTCGAGCTACGCGACAGTGCAGGACTTTAACAGAATTCAAATACGATGCCAGCGACGCATCGCAAGATTGCGACGCAGCGCTATTTTCCGATACAAAACGTTGAGAATATTTGTCCCAACAAGTCGTCGCTGCTGACTTCACCGGTGATTTGCCCCAGTTCGTGTTGGGCTAGGCGTAGTTCCTCGGCGGCCAGTTCCGCCGCAGCGACGGCACCGAGCTGTCCCAACGCGTCCTCAATGTGTGCGGTGGCGCGTTGGATAGCGTCGATATGGCGCCGGCGTGCACTGTATAGCGATGCGTCGCCACCTTGGTAACCGGCGCATTGCTTAAGGTGCAAGCGAAGCTCAGCCACGCCCCGCGACGTCAGCGCCGACAGTGCGATGTGGTCGCCGCCAGCGCCAGGGGCGCGGCCACTGATATCTATCTTGTTATAGACGACGACCGTCATTACTGTGGCCGGTATTTGCTGGCGCAACGTCTCGAGCGGGGTCAAAGTGGTATCGTCGACCACCAGCAGCACGCAGTCCGCTTGTTCCATCGCTTGCCGGGCGCGGCGCATACCTTCGGCCTCAACGGCATCGACGCTATCTCGCAAGCCCGCCGTATCGATGACCTGCACCGGCATTCCGTCGATGTGCATCGTGTGTTCAAGTAGATCGCGCGTGGTTCCGGGTACGGCGTTAACGATAGCGCGATCCGCTTGGAGTAGCGCGTTCAGCAGGCTCGACTTGCCGGCGTTCGGCGCGCCTGCCAAAACCACTCGCAGCCCATCCCGCAAAATCTGACCTTGGCTCGCGTTGGCCAGTAACGCCTTGAGCGACGCGCCCAACTCGGCCGCGCGCGCGCGTAAATCGTGGCGCGCAATTACGTCCAATTCTTCTTCGGGAAAATCGATAGCCGCTTCCATCAGCACCCGCAGCTCCGCGAGTTCCGCACTCACCGTGTGCAGCGGCGACGACAGTCCTCCCTCAAGCGAGCGCAACGCGGCGCGCGCCGCTTGTTCGGAACCGCTGTTGATCAAATCCGCGACGGCCTCAGCCTGGACGAGATCCATCTTGTCATTCAGGAATGCGCGTTCGGTGAACTCGCCAGGACGCGCGAGGCGCGCGCCACGGCCAACGATACTCGACACCAACAGATCGAGAACGACTGGGCTACCGTGGCCGTGTAGCTCGAGGACGTCTTCTCCGGTATAGGAGTCGGGGGCCGCGAAAAAGATTGCGACCCCGTTGTCGAGCGGCGCGCCGTCGGGGCCATGAAAGGGGCCGTAGTGGGCATGTCGTGGGGTAGGTTCGTTACCGACAATGGCTCGCGCCATCGCTACACTGGCTGGCCCGGAAATCCGTACGATGCCGATTCCGCCGCGGCCAGGGGGAGTGGCGACAGCCACGATGGTATCGACACCGTTCGGCGTCGGGTTAGGCATCATCTTTGCAGCACGCAGGATGGCCAGCTATAACCGATTGTGTGACCCCGGATGCCCATGCAGCGACCGCCACAATCGATTAAGACGCGCGGCGCCGACCAGTGTAAACGAATCGCATTGTCGATGGCGCAGTGCGCACGGCATCACCCGGATTTCGCGGATTTCGCTTGCAAGCTTCGCGTGATGTGCCACTGCTGGGCGATAGAAAGGATATTATTGACGACCCAATACAATACCAACCCAGCCGGAAACCAGAGGAAAAACACCGTAAACACCACGGGCAACGCCATCATTATGTTTTTTTGCACCGGATCCAGCGGCGCCGGATTCAGCAATTGCTGAGCGAACATCGATACGCCCATTATGATCGGCAGAACATAAAACGGATCCGGTAATGACAAATCATTAAGCCACAACGCGAAATCAGCCTGGCGCAGTTCCACGCTTTCCAGCAACACCCAATACAGCGCAATGAACACGGGTATTTGGATCACGATCGGCAAGCACCCGCCTAGCGGGTTGATCTTGTCCTTTTTGTACATCTCCATCATGGCCTGATTGAGCTTCTGCTTATCGTCACCAAACCGTTCGCGCAGCGTCTTCAAGCGCGGTTGCAGTTGTTTCATCTTCGCCATGGATTTGTAGCTAGCGGCGGACAGCGGATAAAAAAGCAGCTTGATAAGCAGGGTCAGCAAGATAATGGACCATCCCCAATTGCCCACCACGCCATGAATAAACCGCAACACCGCGAACAACGGCGACGATACCGGCGTCAACCAACCATAATCTACTGTCAGCACCAAACTTTCTGCAGGTTGCACGAGCCGGTCTTGTTCCTTGGGGCCGGCGTATATCAATGAACTCAAACTGCCGATGGCACCGGGCACGACTCTCTCCGGCAACAGCGTCTTGTAGCCGATGTTGTATCGCGGCGCCCCGGATTTCTTATCCACCCGTGAAAAAATTTCGTATGAACCACCCGGCGCAAGCACCCAAGCAGCGACGAAATAATGTTGCAGCATCGCCACCCAGCCGGAGTCCACCACGCGTTCGAGGGCTTGCTCAAACATGTCTTCGAAATCGATCTTTTCGTAGTGTTCATTCGGCGTATAGATCGCTCCGCCTTTGTAGCTCGGCAGCGCTCGCATAAAAAAGAAGCCGCCGTTGTCTTCAACCACCTGGGTGCGCAGAAACTGCGCGTACAGAAATCCCTCCCATACCGAGCCGGATTGATTATCGACGTCGTAGCGAATTTCGATCTCGTAGCTATCGCGCCCGAAAACAAAGACCTTGCGATAGTTCACGCCATCGGTCGATGACCAATGTAGCGGTACCTGAAGCGTGTCGTCGCCTGCGTTAAGCTGGTAATGATCGGCATCTGCGCTGTACAGAGTTTGATGATTGGGGAATTGACCCGCGGTACCGATCAGGCCGCTTTGGCCGACAAATATATCGATGCCGTCGTCTTTCAGTAGCGCAAAGGGCTGATCCGGTGTATCGACGCTGACCGGGTGTTGCAACAATTCTACGCTGCGTAGATCGCCGCCAAAGGTATCGATTTCGACGCGGATGAGGTCGGTTTCCACGACGATTATCTGTGCCGATTCCAATCCGGCAGCCGTTGCGGGTTGCAGGATTGGCGTTTCGCCCGTGATCACGTTTGGGGCTTGTGGCACCTCGCCACTGCCATTGTTAGTGGTCGTTGGCGGCGCTACTGGAGCAGACGGTATCGCCGATTCGCCGCCAGCGGCTGGCGACGTTACCGTGCCGGGTTCCGATTTTTCTCGCTGATAGGCTTGCCAGTTCTGCCATAACATCAGCAACACCAAACCCAATCCGGCGAATAATATGATGCGTTGAAATTCCATTTACGGTTGCCTAACTTCAGGAACCGGGTCCACGCCACCCGCATGCCACGGGTGACATTTCGCGAGCCGTTTCATCGATAAATACAGCCCGCCTATCGCGCCGTGCTGCTGGATCGCGCTCGCTGCATATTCGGAGCAGCTTGGGTAAAACCGGCAGCGCGGGCCGAACCAGGGACTGACCCAATATCGGTAACCCTTGAGTAAAGCTATTAGAGAGCTTTGCAAGAGCGATCTTTTGCCCATGATCAGCGTTGAAAACGTGCTCGAATGCTCATTTACTTGTACTCAATGCAGCTCGCGCGCATTTTCGCCTTGCTGGTATAGGCTTTCAAGTAGCTGCCATAGTCTATGTCGCAACGCGGCGTTCGCCGATTGCGCTGCCGCAGGGTGCGCCACTACAACAATATCCACATTGCCCAATGGGCGAGGGTACTGCCTAAATACCTCTCGTACTTGCCGTTTAACCCGGTTTCTAACGACCGCCTTTCGCGATACTCGCCGAGACACCGCTAAACCGAGGCGTGACCCCGGCCCACGGTTTGGTAACGTCACCATCGTAAACATAGCGTTGCGTTTACGCGACCCAGCCCGCATAACCCGGTGGAATTCAGCAGCCGTCGTCAGACGCCGGCGTTTAGGAAGGCTCGCCGCGGTGACCAACGAATACGGAGATGCCTCAGGCGCTCAGGCGAGAACGACCCTTCGCTCGGCGAGCATTTATGACGGCCCGCCCACCTCGGGTGCGCATACGGGCACGGAACCCGTGGCTACGCTTACGTTTTAGTTCACTCGGTTGAAATGTTCGTTTCATTGCTGTTCCTTCGCCCCTCTATGAGGTCGCTGTGCCCCCGTGAGCCACTGAGACGCCGAAAAAGGGGCCGCAAAGGTAAGCCGGTGCTACGGTTTTGTCAACTGCGCACTGACGTGGCGCGAGTCGCGATAATGCTATAGATAGCACTTGGCGGACGCGGTAGACTTGCGGCCCCGTTTTTGTTTATGCATTTGATCTCCGGCCCGACGATCGTGAGCACGCCTGCAGTTTGGCAACATTGTTTGCAGCGCCTAGAAGCTGAGTTGTCAGCGCAGCAATTCAATACCTGGATTCGACCGCTGCATGCGGTCGATAGCGGCCAGGAATTGCAATTGCTCGCGCCGAATCGTTTCGTAATGGATTGGGTACAGCAGGAATTCCTCGATCGAATCTGCGAATTGACGGTTCAGTTTAGTGATCCCGCACCGCTTGTCTCCGTCGCTATTGGCAGCCAAGCCGGGGCCGATGCAAACAAACCCGACGCAACGGCGGGTCCGGCCCGGGGTCGGCAACCATACCCCACGAGCCGCCTGAACACATCATTCACGTTTCAAACCCACGTCGAGGGCAAGTCCAATCAGTTAGCGCGAGCTGCGGCTAGACAGGTGGGTGAGAATCCGGGCCGCGCGTACAACCCGTTGTTTATTTACGGTGGGGTCGGTCTCGGCAAAACCCATCTTATGCAAGCCGCCGGCAATCTCATTATCACCCAGAACCCGAACGCTGAAGTGGCCTATGTACACTCCGAACGGTTCGTCGCCGATATGGTCAAAGCGCTGCAGCATAATGCCATGAATGAATTCAAACGCCATTATCGATCACTGGATGCGTTGCTTATCGACGATATTCAATTTTTTGCGGGTAAAAGCCATTCCCAAGAAGAATTCTTCCATACTTTCAATACCTTACTGGAGGGCCAGCGCCAGGTCGTTATCACCAGCGACCGCTTTCCGAAGGAAATCGCTGGTGTACAAGAACGGTTAATATCCCGCTTCGGCAGCGGTTTGACGGCACCGATAGATCCGCCAGAACTCGAAACCCGGGTCGCGATTCTTAACAAGAAAGCGCGTCTCATGGGTGTGACCCTGCCGGATGAAGTCGCGTTTTTTGTCGCGAAACAAATTCGCTCTAACGTTCGTGAGCTCGAGGGTGCTCTGCACCGCATTGTCGCGAGTGCGCGATTTATTGGGCACACCATCGACCTTGAATTGGCTCGAGACGCATTAAAAGACTTGCTGGTCTTCCAGGAACGCCAGGTTACCATTAACAATATTCAAAAAATCGTTGCCGAGTATTTCAAGATGCGGGTCGCGGATTTGCACTCGAAGCGGCGCAACCGACAGATTACCCGGCCTCGTCAGATCGGCATGGCCCTTGCGAAGGAACTGACCAACCTAAGTCTTCCGGAAATCGGCGATGCGTTCGGAGGACGGGACCATACAACGGTATTACACGCGTGTCGGAAGGTCAAAGAATTATTGCATCAAGACGCAAAAGTGAAAGAGGACTATGCGAATCTGCAAAAGTTATTGAGCGGATGAATAGACGGTAACGGACAAGGATAACTCTTGGATAACTTTTCACCGCGCGTGTTCAGTCATTCCTGTCCACTGTTCCAAATCGCTAATACCGCATTTATCCACTGCTTCATATACGAACTAAGTTATTGATATACATATGACTATTTAGTTTATCCACAATATTAATTGTGTTATTATTAATACAATCATTTAAAGATTTAAAACTATGCAAATTAACATTCCGAGAGACCGACTCCTTCATCCGCTGACTCTAGTAAGTAATGTTGTCGAAAGACGCCAAACATTACCGATCTTGGCCAATGTTTATCTACGTTTAGAATCGGGTCGATTTACTGTAATCGGTACGGATCTGGAGATCGAAATCACGAGCTCTGTAGGGGACGTGGAAGGCAAAGACGGGGAGTGTACCGTCACCGCGCGCAAGTTACTCGATATATGCCGTGCGTTGCCGGAAAAGGCGGACGTCACGCTGGTGACAGACAATGGAAAGCTAGCGATTCGTTCCGGGCGCAGCCGGTTTTCGTTACAAACGTTACCAGCAGAGGATTTTCCGCGCCTCACGACGAAACACTGGAATCGCCGTCTTGAGCTTAAACAGCGGGATTTAAAGGGCTTATTGGAGCGAACGGCGTTCGCGATGGCACATCAGGATGTGCGGTACTATCTGAACGGTTTGCTGTTCGAAATCGGGAATGACACATTGCGCGCGGTTGCTACCGACGGACATCGTTTAGCGAAGAGCGAGGTGGGCATCGCGGAGCAAGAACAAAATCATCAAGCAATCTTGCCGCGGAAGACCGTTTTGGAGATGAGCCGGTTACTCGATGAATCGGATAGTCTGGTGTCTATTGAACTGAATCCCAATCATATTCAAGCGACATTGGACAATCTGGTTTTTACCTCGAAGCTCATTGACGGGCGGTTTCCGGACTATGCGGCGATAATGGCCCCTGTATTACGCGAGAGTTTGTTGCTGGATCGTCAAGCGTTCGGTGAAATGTTGAACCGGGCCGCCATTCTGACCAATGAGAAATATCGTGGAATTCGCCTTAGTGTAGAACCTGAGAAAATGAGCGTGAGCGCAAGTAGCCCAGATCAGGAAGAAGCGAACGATGAGATGCCGATCGATTATGAGGGCCAGAAAATTGAGATCGGATTTAACGTGAGCTATTTGTTAGATGCTGTTAAAGCATTGGGCAGTGAGCAGATTCAGTTGCGACTACAGGATGCAAACAGTAGTTGTACACTAAATGTTCCGGGCGACACCGCGACGCAATATCTCGTAATGCCGATGCGAATATGATTGGTCATTGTTCCACGTGAAACAAGCGGACTGCCGCGCGATACCTGTCTTATCTCAATTTACATGCTTCACGTGAAACATGTCTCGGTCGGAACTACCTACGATTAGCTTGGTCCCGACAATCCACACCGACAGGCGACCCCGGAGTTCGCAACTATATGTCTGACGAACAGAATTACGATTCAAGCAGTATTAAGGTGCTGAAAGGCCTGGATGCTGTCCGTAAAAGGCCGGGCATGTATATCGGCGACACCGATGATGGCACGGGGCTACACCAGATGGTATTCGAGGTCGTCGATAATGCAATCGATGAGGTGTTGGCTGAATATTGCGAAAACATAGCAGTCACAATTCATGTCGACGAATCCATCACAGTTACTGATGACGGCCGGGGTATACCGACCGGTATTATCGAAGAGGAGGGCAAATCGGCTGCCGAAGTCATCATGACGGTGCTGCATGCCGGCGGAAAGTTCGACCAAAATTCCTATAAAGTTTCGGGCGGCCTCCATGGCGTAGGGGTCTCGGTTGTCAATGCGCTATCGGATTACCTGCACCTAACAATTTACCGCGATGGTAGGAAATATCAGCAGGAATACCATCTCGGAGTACCGAAAGCGCCTTTGGCAGAGATTGGTACGACCGACCGAAGCGGTACCGAAATCCGTTTTAAGCCCACCCCGACGATTTTCAGCGATATTGTGTTACACCACGATTTACTAGCTAAACGGTTGCGTGAACTGTCGTTCTTGAATTCCGGTGTCTGTATTAAGCTGCGCGACGAGCGTAGCGGATCGGAGGACACGTTCGAGTACAAAGGCGGCATCGCTGCTTTCGTCGAACATCTCAACCGCAACAAGAACCCATTGCACCGCAATGTAATTCAAGTCATCGCGGAAAAAGAGGGCGTTTCAATCGAACTCGCAATGCAATGGAATGACTCGTACCAAGAGAATGTATTTTGTTATACGAATACTATTCCGCAACGGGATGGTGGTACCCACCTAGCCGGACTGCGTAGCGCGATGACGCGCACACTCAACCAACACATCGAGGAAAAGGGTCTGGCAAAGCGCGCCAAGGTCAGCATTAGTGGTGATGACGCTCGCGAGGGTCTTACAGCTGTGCTGTCGGTAAAAGTAGCGGATCCAAAATTCTCATCGCAAACCAAAGATAAGCTGGTCTCTTCGGACGTCAAAGGCGCGGTCGAATCGATGGTTGCCGAACACCTTTCCAATCATTTGCTCGAAAATCCCGGCGATGCGAGGCTCATCGCAGAACGTATTGTCGAGTCCGCTCGGGCTCGGGAAGCGGCTCGCAAAGCGCGGGATATGACTCGGCGTAAAGGTGCTCTCGACCTTGGTGGCCTACCGGGAAAGCTCGCTGATTGTCAGGAGCGCGACCCGGCGGTTTGCGAAATCTACCTCGTAGAGGGAGATTCGGCTGGGGGTTCGGCCAAGCAGGCCCGCGACCGTCGCTACCAGGCTATTCTACCGCTCAAAGGCAAGATATTGAATGTCGAAAAGGCCCGCTTCGACAAGATGTTGTCGTCCGATGAGGTCACGACACTGATTACCGCATTGGGCGCTGGAATCGGAACAAATGATTTTAATATCAATAAGTTACGTTATCATCGAATCATTATAATGACGGACGCCGACGTCGATGGCTCACATATTCGTACATTGTTGTTGACTTTTTTTTACCGACAGATGCCGGAATTGTTAGATCGGGGTTACATATATATCGCGCAACCGCCGTTGTATAAGGTGGCTTATAAAAAACGCGATATGTACATCAAGGATGATGAAGAGCTGCAGCAATACCTGTTGGAGTTGGCGCTCACCGATGCAAGCCTTAGTGGCGAAGCCGCCGACGCCCCGGTGGAGGGCGAGGCGTTGTCGCAACTGTCTACGGAATTTCTGACGGTTCAGGCCGCTATCGGTCGCTTAGCGCGACGCTACGACCGGCGGGTGTTGGAGGAATTATTGGCGTACGAACCCCTATCGACAGCGATGCTTCAAGACGAAGCGGCGACTCAGGCCGTAGTCGTTGATCTACAAAGGCGGCTCGCCAACACGGTGGATCGTAGCATCTACACCGTCACACTCAACGCGCTTGATGATAGAGAGCACGAAATTAATGTACAACGCGATCAATACGGGGCGTTTTTCCAGACCCGAATCAACCGCGAGTTCCTGAGTTCCAACGAGTACCAGTCGATTTGCACCTTGGGTGAACGGTTGCGCCGCTTGGTGGGATCGAGCGCGCGCGTTACCCGTGCCGAACGAAGCGCGGAGGTCGGGAGTTTTTCCGAAGCACTGGAGTGGTTGCTCAGTGAGGCGCGCCGCGGTATGAATATTTCGCGCTACAAGGGCTTGGGTGAAATGAACCCCGACCAGTTATGGGAGACCACAATGGACATGGAACAACGTCGCTTATTACGCGTCACCATCGAAGATGGCGTCGCGGCCGATCAAACCTTCACAATGTTGATGGGAGATCAGGTCGAACCACGCCGCGAGTTTATCGAGAAAAACGCCTTTGCTGTCAGCAACCTAGACGTTTGAGCGATCCTATTCGTAAGAAAGTGCCGCGTCAGCGTAGCCGTATCTGGAAAGCGTCATTTTTTGTTGTCGGCAAGGCGCCCGAGAAGCCGAAGCGGAGTTTACATGGGGGTAAATGAGCATCGGAAATCGCAGGGCAACGCTACTGCATCCTTCGGCAATTGCTCCTGCATTGCTCTCGACTCTAGCTCCTGCTTCGTTCTACCTCGCCCATCCGTGGACTCGTACCACCTACATCCCTGTAGACGTGCTCTCGTTCATTACCTACATCCCTGTAGGCAACGCCGCCGACTGGCAAAAACGACGTTTTCCAGGGACGACTAGTGTAGTGTTCGCGGTATCGACAACGTAAACGACGGAATCTCCGCGTCGAACGTAGTGCCGTCGTCGGCGATCATCTGATAGCTACCGGCCATCGTACCTACCGGGGTTTCGAGCACGGTGCCGCTCGTGTATTCGAAACTCATACCGGATTTTAAGTGCGGCTGTTCGCCGACCACTCCCTCCCCCCGGACCTCCTGAATCTTATTCTCGGCATCGGTAATTTTCCAATGCCGGCTGATCAGCTTCGCGGCATCGCTACCCTTATTGGTAATCGTGATCGTATAGGCGAAAACGTAGCGATCGTTGCCGGGGTCGGATTGCGCCGCGATATACGCAGTGCGAACCTCGATGGCCACGTTGTATTTGGATTGGTCGATCATAGGTGTGAGTATCGATTCAATGATGCACTATATCCCATTTACTATTGGGGTCAACTTGGCGCGCGATACGGATCGCAATTGACACCATTAAACCGAGCCGGGTCGCAATCCAATTGCACAGCGCTCAATTGCCCACCCCATACGCAACCGCTATCGAGACCGATGACACCGTCCGCATTCCACAAACCTAGCGTCGACCAGTGTCCAAAAACTACGCGCACTGAACGCCCACGTCGCGTTTTGCATTGAAACCACGGCACCAAGCCCCCGGGCTTTTTATTCGGCGCCAATTTATTCTGAAAGTCCAATACGGTTCCGTCCGCCGAGCAGTAGCGAATTCTCGTAAACACATTGGTAATGAATCTTAAGCGCTCAATTCCTGATAGATCGTTGCGCCATCGCGTGGGTGTATCGCCATACATCTGCGCAAGGAATTGCAAATAATCCGAGCCCCGCAAAAGTGCCTGCACCTCATCGGCCAGCGCCAGCGCTTTGCCCGCTGACCAATTTGGATACAGTCCGGCGTGCACCAATGCCGTGTCGCTAGGAGCATCAAGCACGAACAGCGGCCGCCATCGTAACCAATCCAATAGATCCGCACGGTCCATCGCCTCCAATACTGACGATAATGTGTCCCGGCGGCGTAGCTTTGTGGCCCCGGCCGCGACCGCAAGCAGGTGCAGATCGTGATTGCCTAACACCACGGTCACACACGCGCCTAAGTCGCGCACATAGCGCAACGTCTCCACCGACTTAGGTCCGCGATTAACGAGGTCGCCAGTCAGCCACAATTCGTCTTGGAGTGGGTTAAACTCAAGCCGGCGCAGCAGCTCCAGAAACGCATCCAGACAACCTTGAATATCTCCGATCGCATATCGCGCCATCTTTCAACGCTCGCCCGAGAGATTATGCTGGGTTTTCAATTGAGAAGAAACACCGTGAGACAGTCGGTAATACGTATCGGTCAGCCGAGGCACCTGTTCTCGATTCTATTCAATACCCGGCTCCAGTGCACCATCATACGCGCCGTCGTAAATCAATTGGCGTCGCTGTTGCCGATAGCTTTCACGGAGAAACAGATACGGGTCTAGCTGCATCGCGAGTATCCGCGATACCCGCAACAGTCGGGCGCGTGCATCGATAACACTCAACGCGCGCAATACGATTCGGGCGCTGCTGTCGTCTATTTGGTTTATTGGGTTCAAATACGCATCGGGGATCCGGCCGATACCGTCGCGGACGTTGCTCGGTCCAAATAGCGGCAATACGAGGTACGGTCCGTCCTTTACACCCCAAACCGCCAAAGTTTGACCGAAGTCCTCATTGTGTTTCACAAGTCCCGCGCGCCCCGCGACATCGAATAAACCCACCACACCGATCGTCGTATTAATTAAAAACCGCCACGCATCCTGATACGCTAATCCAACCTTTCCCTGCAACAAATTGTTCACGATGGTCTTAGGTTCGCCGAGATTGCCAAAAAAGTTCGTTACACGATTGCGCATCGGGCGTGGTATGGCCTTTGAATAACCCCGAGCTAGTGGCTTTAACGCTACCTTGTCGAGTTTTTCGTTAAAACCCCAAACACCGCGATTAAAATTTTCGAACGGGTCGTTCTCATTACCCGACATCCCAGCCGAGTCACCGGGTTTATCGAGTGTCGCGCAGCTGACAGTCAACATCGCACTGAGCGCCAACACTACTAATCGGTATCGGCCACGGCTTAGGCGGCTCGTAACGAATCGACCGCCGAGCGACGTTGGGCACGGGTTGAGCATCAATGGTGGTGTGGAAATGGCGTATTGTCTTTCCGCTAAATGCCGATGTTCCGGTAATACTTATGCCATTATTTCGCTTCAACGGCGCTTAAAGTAGCGTTAAAGCCGCTAGCACGGAATGCATTCTGCTGCTCGCTGATAATGGTATCCTATCTGTACCCACTAGGACTATATGTCGACGACCAGCATTGGCACGGTTTGATCCCCGGCACTTGATCGGGAACGGACTACGTAGACGGTCTACGGCGAAGCTATTTTTGTTGCGAGCGGTGTTGACGATACGGCCGCCGGCTCGTTACCGCCAATACAACGTTAGGGTCTTCGGCGCAATTAGGCGGCGCCGCGCAGCGTGTGCCAGGGTGGTGTGGCGATCAAACGATGTGTGCCCGCGAGCCCAACCGCCGTCACCAGCAGCGCGCCGACCGATATTCCCATCAACCATACGGTTAAGCTAAATTGGTAGTCTAGATTCAACAGCCCACGCGCGATCAACAGTCCGGTCAAGGACGCAGCCAGAGCACCGATCGATCCAGCCAGAGCGCCTAACACGATAAACTCGCTAGCCAATGACGCCCATAGGTAGCGCCGCGCCGCGCCCAATGCTCGGAGTAGACCCAATTCGGCGCGGCGTTCGCGTTGGCTCGAATAAATCGATGCGTACAATACCAGCAGCCCAGATCCAACGGTAAATAAAAACACAAATTGCATGGCGTGATTGAGTCTTTGCAATAGGCGCCGCACCTGATCGAGTATGGCACCGATATCGATGTCGGTGAGGTTCGGAAATTGTTCAACTAAGCGAGTTACGTATTGATCGTTAGCGGGCGGTACAAACACGCTGCCGATAAAGGTGGCCGACTCGAGACCCAACACATCGGCCGGCGTCAATAGAAAAAAATTCGGCCTAAATGAATCCCAGGACACCGCGCGCAGGCTCGCGATGCGCAACGCCACGTCGCGGTCGCCCACCCGGTACGTCAGAATGTCGCCGATCTGCATACCGAGTGCTGCGGCGTATTCCTGCTCCACCGATACCACCATGCGGTCACCGTTGGGGTCGGACCAGCGCCCCGCGACTATGCGGTTATCGTCACCGAGATCATCGACCCAGGACAGGTTCGCCGCGCGCTGCATCATCCGTTGTGCAAACGGGTCATCGAAATCTGCGGCCCGTGCGACTTTGCCATTAATCGACATCAAGCGTGCTCGTACTAGCGGTTTAAACGCCGCGTTCCGGCCCTGAACGTGATCGAGAAATTCCCGTACCGCGGCAATCTGCCCGGGTTGAATGTTGACGATAAAATGGTTGGGGGTACCGGCCGGCAATCGATTTTCCCAATTCCGCAGCAGATCGCCGCGCACAACCGTAAGCAGTAGGATCGCCATGATCCCGACCCCGAGCGCGACGGCCTGTATCGTTGCGGCGCGTGTGCGGCGCACTAGGCTCAATAAGCCGTGGCGCACGCCGGAGCCGGCCCGCGGTTTCAACCGCCCGAGCAACCGTAACAGCACGTAGCTCGCGCCGGCCAGGCCAGCCACCGTGAGCGTGGTGCCGCCAAGCACATAGGCCACGATTCGCCAGTCGCGCGCGAGCAATATGGTGAGCCCGAGAAACATCGCTGCGCCGAACCCATATAAGCTGTACAGCTGTGGCGGTAACCGTCCCAAATCCCGTCGCAATACTCGAAGCGGCGGTACCTGCTTTAGGCGCGCCACCACCGGTAATGAAAAACCACTGAGCGTGACTATCCCCACAGCAATACCCGCCAGCGCCGGCCGCCACGATGGCGCCGGCAGATCGCCCTGGGTCAACGCCGGTAACAGATGCACCAATACCTGTTGCCCGGCATATCCCAGCATCGCTCCGAAGCTGCCGGCACCGAGACCCAGCAGCAGTTGCTGATAGACATAAACCGATAGCACGTCACGCTGTCGCCAACCGAGGCAACGCAGCATAGCCGCGTGGTCGAGGTTTCGCTCGGTGTAGTGCCACGCTCCCTGCGCGATTGCTACACCGGCCAACAACACACCTACCAATGCCGCCAGGCTCAAGAATCGTTGGGCACGCTCCAAGGCTAATCGAAAGCGCGGGCCGGCATCGGTGACATCGCGAATCGACACGCCGCTGGTCAGTTGGGGTTCCAACCAGCGTCGGAACTCTGAGAGCGGTTGTGGTGTGCCGGCCAAAAGCAGCCGATAGGTGGCAAGGCTTCCGGGTTGCAGCAACTGAGTTTTGTCGAGATCCGATTCGTGCATTAACAACCGCGGGGCGATCACGAACGCAGCGCCTCCGCGGTCCGGTTCAAAGGTAAGAATGCGTGTGACCTGGAATGCGGCTGCACCGACTTCGATCGTGTCGCCGACAGCGATATCCAGCAATGACGATAATTGCGGGTCGATCCAAACGTGCCCCGGCGGAGGGATGGAATCAATAGCGATATCGTGGTGGCGGTCCCGCGTCGCGACGCGTAATTCACCGCGCAACGGATATCCACTGCCAACCGCTTTGATTTCGACCAGGTGGGTGCGCCGCCCCGCCACCACGACGCTGCGCATCGAGGTGGTACGCGCTACCGCCAAGCCAGAGCTTAGCGCTTTTTCGCGCCATGCCGGCCCCGTCGGAAATGACGAGCGCACGACTAGGTCGGCCGCGAGTAATTCGCCGCCTTGACGTTGCAGCGCCTGTTGTAACCGGTCAGTGAACGCCGCCACCGAGGTTGCGCATGCCACGGCCAGTACCAGCGCCAGGGCTACGATGCGCAGATCGCCGGCGCGCCACTCGCGGCGTAGCATCACTATTGCATAGCGAATACCGCTAAGCCCGAACCGTTCATGGACTATTCGGGTTAGGAGTCGCACAACCTTCCCGCTACTAATTCCAGACGGCGATCACAGCGCGCTGCGAGATCGCTATCGTGGGTCACCAATAACAACGTGGTATTTTTTTCGCGATTTAAATCGAACAGCAAATCCATGACTCGTTTCCCGGTTGCGGTATCGAGGTTACCGGTGGGTTCGTCGGCAAACAGGATCACGGGGTCAGTCACAAACGCGCGTGCGATCGCGACGCGTTGTTGTTCACCACCGGACAATTGTGAGGGATAGTGACGCCGCCGTTGGGTAAGCTCGACCCGCTCCAGTGCCTCCGCCGCGCGCTCCAATGTCCGGCCGCTGCTGTATGATGACCCCAACTCCAACGGCAACATCACGTTTTCGATCGCGGTCAAGCTCGCCAGCAACTGAAAGTTTTGAAATACGAAACCGACCCGGCCGGCTCGCAGCTGCGCGCGCCCGTCTTCATCTTGGTCGGTAAGTTCAACGCCGTCGAGGCTCACCCGTCCGGAGCTCGCGGTGTCTAATCCGGCCAGTAACGCTAGCAGGGTGGATTTGCCCGATCCCGACGCGCCTACGACAGCTACCGATTCACCGCGCCCGACCGTTACAGAGATCCCATCGAGAATTGTTAAACTACCCTCCGGGCTGATAACACGTTTGACTAGATTCGTTGCTACGAGCATGCGTACAATTTCGAATGGATTACGGTTTTGGGTTGCCGGTATTTTACTGGCCGCGTGGCCAGCATTCGCCGCGCCGACCTCAATCCTGGTAGTTGGCGACAGCCTGAGTTCCGCGTACGGAATCGATACCAGCGAGGGCTGGGTGGCGTTGCTACAGGGCCGCTTGCAACAGCAAGGCTACCGGCACCGCGTCACGAACGCCAGTATAGCCGGTGACACCACCTCAATTGGCCGGTTGCGGCTGCCGACTGAAATACAGCGCCACAACCCGAGCATAGTGATTATTGAACTCGGCGGTAACGACGGCTTACGGGGCCTGGCAGTCCCCGTAATTAAAGACAATTTGGAAGCTATGATCCATACGGCCAAGAGCCAGGACATCGACGTGCTGTTGCTGGGTATGCGCATGCCACCGAACTACGGGCCCGCATATGTGCAGGCATTCGCTGCGATGTATGCTGATCTTGCCCAACAGTTCGCGGTTGGTTATGTGCCGTTCCTATTGGCTGGTGTGGCCAGCGAGCCCGGAATGATGCAAGCCGACGGTATCCATCCGACCGCCCAGGCGCAGGCCGCTATTCTCGACAACGTTTGGCCTGAAATTGCTCATCTGTTGCCATAACCTCACGCCGCCTAACCTCTATCGAGTACACGGGATAAGTGTGTTCCCCCGGTTCCATACGATGGGGGCGCCACTATAGAATGTCGCAGCAAGTGGTGGGCCTCGCCTGCATAAATCATAAAGGGTTTGGATCTCGGGGAAAAACAACCAAGTCGTCGGTGCGATCGTCCGGGGTTTGATAGCCATTGCTATCGATCGCGGAGATCGCACCGAGCACTAGGATCCGCTTGGTCCGGAATTCGACATGGACCGCGTGTGCCGACACCAAGGTGCTCAACAAACGTTTTGGATCGTTCAAATACTAAGAAGATGCAAGATCAATGATCCACCTTCGTGACATATCCAAGCTCGTGCAAATAGGGTTGTGAAGGCCTCGATATTTTTGTGTTTTGTTTGCTTGTGTCAGGCTGGCATGGTCATGGCCAGGCCACAGCACCGGCAAGGGGACGTGCGATTTGTTGTCGACGAGATTCGTTTTGAGGGCAACCGCCGTACGCGTCCGGAGATATTGCTACAGGAAGTCGTGTTTCGCAGCGGTGATGAAATTGAACGGCACGATATCGAAAACGCGCGGCAGGCAATCATGGATTTGGGATTATTTAAGTCCGTGGTGGTGTTTCGGCACCGAGTCCGCGATAAAAATATCGTGACCATTGCGGTCAATGAAAAACGATATTGGTTCGTGTTACCGAAATTGGGTCGTAGCGGTGACGGCGATATAACGTATGGCGGTCAGATCGAATTTGATAATTTCACCGGGCGCAACCAATCGTTGGAGGTCGTTGCCCAACGTAAGGAATTGCAAAGTTCTGATGTTGAAACAGAAGACAGTTTTGAAGTGGAGTTCAAATATCCGCGCATGTTCGGAAGCGCCTATGAATTGTCCATCGATGCCGGCATCGAAACCGCGGAACTCAATGAAGACCGGTTCGGTGTGCGTGGCCAATACGAGCGTGATTTATCCGCTGTCCGCATCGCGGTCTCGCGCTGGTTAGCGCCGCGCGGTCCAAGTCGCGGCTGGCGCTTCGGTGGTTGGGCGCGCTGGAACGATTTCCGCCACGAGTTTATCAGCGGCACACCAGGGTTGTTCTTCGATGCGACGGTACTGACTTGGGCGGGATTTGTCGAATTCATAGCTGTGCATGACCATGGTTTCAGCAATTCCGGGCGGGAATTCGGGTCTTGGCTCGAATTCGCCGACGAGGATTTCGGGTCGGATGGCGGCTTTGTGCGGCCCTCACTAAGATATCGGCATTATTGGCGGATTACGCAGCGGCCGCACACCAATCTCAATTTGCAACTGCGGGCCGCCTTGGCGACTGACACGATTTTCGGTGATCCGGCATATAGTATCGGTGGCAGCACTACATTGCGGGGATTTAGACGGGAGGATATCGAAGGCGACTCGTTCATATTGGCAAATCTCGAATTTCTTACCCCCCTGTACGGCCACTATGCGTGGCGTGGGGCGGGGTTTGTCGACATTGGCGACGCTTATAGTGACTTTGATGAATTCAATCTTTCCGATCTGAAGGTCGGAGCCGGTTTCGGCTTGCGCTGGAAACTGCGATCATTTGTGAAGACGGATTTGCGACTCGATTTCGCCTATGGTTTCGATGGCGGCGAGACGAAAGTCTATGCAGGCACCAAGGCCACGTTCTGATCCAGTGTTAAATGGCGCACCGCGCGCGTGATTAATTTTGATCGAATTGTTCCGCAGTTGTTTGTGGGAACCTGTCCGCGCAGTACGGTCGATGTGGATCGAATTCGTAATAGCGCCGGAGTTTCAGCAGTACTCAATTTGCAAACCGATCGGGATTTTGGCGAATACAAAATCGACTGGTCACGACTTGAAGATCATTACCGAACCCGAAATGTCACGCTTAGACGAGTTCCCATAATCGACTTTAACGCGGCCGATTTACGCAGCAAGCTTGTGTCGGCGGTGGATACCCTCGAGGAATTGCTCGCAAGCGAACACACGGTTTACTTGCACTGTACGGCCGGTATCGGTCGGGCGCCAACAACCGCAGTGGCGCGGCTAGCGTTGCGTGGTGATTGGGAACTCGATAGCGCGGTGGAACTAGTCATGAGCCGACGCCGCTGTGCACCTAATATTGATGTAATCCGTGCTGTAATGGCCGGTACCTCGTGAATACCACCAAACACCCTTCGGATTATGTCGTTGACGCGGTAGCACTTAGCAAGGAGTACGCGGGTCGTGCGGTCGTTAAGGAGATGAATCTCAAAGTACCGTATGGAGGGTGTTTCGGTTTGGTTGGGCCGAACGGCGCCGGTAAGACCACAACGCTCAAAATGATACTCGGGCAATCGCCGCCGAGCGCTGGCCGCCTGCGGGTTTTCGGACTGGATATGCCCCAGGCGGCGCGCACGGTGCGGGCGTCTATTGGGGTCGTGCCGCAAACTGATAATCTCGATCCGGATTTTACGGTCGAGGAAAACCTGCAGATTTACGGAAACTATTTTGGACTCACCAAATCGGAGTTAGCGCCGCGCATCCACGCACTTTTGGATCTTGTCGAACTACGTGAACGAGCAACGACTCGTATCAGCAAGCTCTCCGGCGGCATGATGCGTCGCCTGAGCATAGC
This sequence comes from Arenicellales bacterium, assembly GCA_964194565.1. GTDB lineage: Bacteria > Pseudomonadota > Gammaproteobacteria > Arenicellales > JAOTWM01 > JAOTWM01. Next base: position 23,685 of record CAXMMZ010000129.1, on the reverse strand, counting down.
GCGGGCACTAATCAACGATCCCGCGCTCGTGGTTCTCGACGAGCCCACCACCGGTCTCGATCCACAGGTCCGGCATCGAATCTGGAATCGCCTACGGGAGCTCAAACAAGCCGGCAAGACGTTATTGTTAACGACCCACTATATGGAGGAAGCCGAGCGCTTGTGTGATACGTTGGTGGTTATGGACCAAGGTATCATTATTGCGGAGGAAACGCCGCAGCAACTCATCAGCGATTGTATCCCGGACGATGTGTTCGAAATACACGGTGACGCGCAGCGCGTGAACGCACTGTTGTCTGTTATCGAGGACTTGCGCATGGAGGCGGTGGGTGATACCACCTACTGCTACACGAGCGACGCAGCGCGTGTTGTGCGAACGCTTGAGGCCGCGGCCGACGTCAGTTATGTACACCGGCACGCTAATCTTGAGGATGTGTTCTTAACGTTGACCGGTCGGGATTTACGCGAATGAGCACATCGCTGTCGTACTCCAAGACCACAGACTGGCGGTTGCCCCGTATCCGCCGCGGCGCGTTCGCGGTGTGGCGGCGCAATGTGTTGGTATGGCGCAAGCTCATGGGAGCGAGCATCTTGATCAACTTCGGCGAGCCTTTCGTGTACCTGCTGGGACTCGGCTACGGACTCGGATATTTTATCGGCGATATAGCAGGCATGCCGTACCTGACTTTCCTTGCATCGGGACTGGTGGCTTCGTCGGCGATGAATACCGCATCCTTCGAGGCCATGTACTCGGTATACACACGCATGGTTCCACAACGAACCTACGATGCAATGTTGGCGACTCCGCTCGATGTGGACGACATCGCGGCCGGAGAGATGTTGTGGTCTGCCAGCAAGGCTCTGATCAGCAGCTCATCGATTCTGATCGTAAGTGTGTTGCTGGGTGCCGTTACCGAATGGACCGCGTTATGGGCGGTGCCGGTATTGTGGTTGGTGGGTTTGTGTTTTGCCGGCCCGGCCCTGGTCATGAGCGCGCTGTCACCCTCCTATGAATTTTTTAGCTATTACTTCACGCTCGTGGTGACGCCGATGTTTATCTTTAGCGGGGTTTTTTATCCTATCGCGACGCTGCCGGCCATGCTGCAAACGGTGGTGCAGATTTTGCCCCTGACCCACGCCATCGCGCTAATTCGGCCCCTCATATCGGGGCAACCAGTCACGCAGGTGGTCCTGCACATCGCGGTGCTTTGCGCCTACGCAGCGCTCTGTTATTACATCGCGGTAGTGTTGATACGCCGCCGCCTCATCGTCTGACCTAATGAGTCTTATCTCCCTCGGTGAGCTCACGGCCGGCACGATCGTGCGCCGCTACAAACGATTTCTCGCCGACGTAGAGTTGGCGGACGGCCGTGTAGTGGTAGCACACTGTCCCAATACCGGATCGATGGCAAGTTGTTGGGCGCCGGGAAAGCGCGTCGAACTGAGCCACAGTGACAATCCCAAACGCAAACTGCCATGGACGCTCGAACGGGTCGACATGGGGCACGGTTGGGTCGGTGTGCACACCGGTCGTGCCAACGAATTCATTGCCGCGGCTGTACAGGCACAGCGGATTCCAACCCTTCAAGGCTATCGGCAGCTTAAGCGGGAACCTAGGATTAATGCGCCGGGGTTCGCACCGTCGCGGTTTGACTTGGCGTTGACCCAGGGGAATCGCATCGATGCGTTCGTAGAGGTGAAAAACACGACACTTCTGCGCGGCTGCGCGGTACAGTTTCCGGACGCCGTAACCGAGCGCGGACGCAAGCACTTGGAATTGTTACTGCACATGGTGAAACAAAAGTACCGAGCCGTATTGGTGTTCGCGATCAATCGCCCGGAGGGTGATTATTTCGAACCGGCGGCCGAGGTCGATCCGCGTTACGCTGAACGCCTGGAGTTTGTCTCGGTGCAGGGGGTTGAGGTTATGGCAGTGCGACTACGACACACGGCCGACGGCATCGATTTTGGCGGGAGCGCGGTTTACCACCCGGGCTAGCCCGGATATTTCACGAAGGCGGACGATGGGTCAAGCATATTCTCATAATTTGAAGCCGTTACCCTATGTTTTCGGGTACGGGGCGGCCGGACAGTCTGTCCTGTTCGGATTCAGGAAAAATCGGGCGTCGTATTCGCCACGATCCTCATTGATGCATAGCTACCGCTATGCGTCGGCCGACGATCGCACCGACTACTTAGCCCTGATCCGCCTTCCGTCCGAACCCTTCATGAATTATCCGGGCTAGACCAGCTCGGGTCTTGGACATTTTCCGGCGCCGGCCATACTCTCTACATCGATATGGGTAGCGCGTCGGGCCGCCACGAATTGGTTCGCATCCACGGGCTTAACAAAGCCTATCGCGAGGGCGAACGTGAACGCCGCATCTTTAAAGATGCGGAACTCGTGTTTGGGCGCGGCGAGATTATCGCCGTGGTGGGCCGCAGCGGATCGGGCAAATCGACGTTGCTGAACCTATTGGCCGGCATCGATGTGCCTGACTCGGGCCGAATATGTATCGACGGCGAACCGTTAGTCACGATGTCCGAGGCGCAACGAACGCGCTTCCGGCGCCGTCATATTGGTTTCGTATTTCAGTTTTTCAATCTAATTACGACCCTGACTGTGGATGAAAACCTGCGCCTACCGCTACAGCTTAATGGCGTCGACAGCGCGAGCAGCGATCGCCGAATCGCCGTATTGTTGCAACGAATCGGGTTAGCGGACCGTGCCGGCAGCTATCCCGATATCTTGTCTGGTGGCGAACAACAACGCGTGGCGATTGCGCGTGCGCTGATCCACCGTCCGGCGTTGGTCATAGCCGACGAGCCCACCGGTAATCTCGATACAGAGACTGCACAAAACGTACTGGCGCTGATGTCATCCCTGACCCGCGAGTACCGGACAGCATTGCTTATCGCAACCCACAGTGACGAAGCGATAGCTTGTGCCGATAGCGTGTACACCATCGATCAATGCCGTTTGGTGTCGCGCTAAGCTAACCGCGATATTTCACGAAGGCGTGCCATGGACCATAAATCTTCTCAATATTTGATCCGATTGCCCTGTGTTTTAAGGTACGGGGGCTGCGCGCAGTTTGTCATGTTCGAACGCCACCGATCGGTGGTTTTCGGCTTCGCCTCTAACCGCCCTTCGCCTGATTTCCCCTGCAATCCGAACTCTTCGTGAAGTATCCGGGCTAAGCATCGTGCTGCTATTTCGTTCCAGCGTTCGATATGTGCTACGGCAGCGATGGCTCGCAGCGTTGTCGATACTCGGTGTGGCGCTGGGGGTGGCAGTAATCGTTGCCGTCGACATCGCCAATACGGCGGCGCAGCGAAGTTTTTTAGCGGCTAATGAAATTATAAATGGCCGCACGACGCACCGGCTTGTCGCCGGCCCGAACGGTGTGGATGAAAATCTATATACGCGGCTTCGGGTTGAAGCCGGTATCCGCAATATCGCGCCGGTGGTCATTGGGGAGGTGGAGTCGCAACGAGCCGGCGACGCGCATTTTCGATTGCTCGGTATTGATGTGTTCGCGGAACGTGCATTTCGTACATTCACTCAAACCGGTCCCGCGGAATCCGTTTCGACGTCATTGCTGGCGACTCGCAACGCCGTACTTATTGCGCCAAACACGGCGTCCCGTTTCGGTATTGGGGTCGGCGATACGTTACCGATTGCAGCAGGAGATACGCGCGCCAACCTTACTGTTGTCGGAATATTGCAGCCCAATGATGACATCCAACGTACGATTGTGGCGTCATTGTTGGTGGTGGATATTGCCACTGCGCAAATTCTATTGGGAATGGAAAACCGTATTTCCTACATCGACGTCATCGCAGCCGATGCGAGCGCACTGGATGAGATTCGTGCCGCATTGCCGTCTGCGGTGGAGATCGTCACCGCGGCGTCCGCCGGAAATGCCCAGCGTGAAATGACCCGGGCGTTCGAAATCAACCTTACAGCATTAAGTTTGTTGGCGCTGTTGATCGGGTTGTTTCTGATTTATAACGCTGTCACGTTTTCCGTGATTCGACGTCGAGTGCAGCTTGGCGTGCTGTGTACGCTAGGGGTCAGCCGCGTGCAGATATTTACCACAATCATTACCGAAGCCGGATTGATTGGGATCATCGCCACCGGCTTCGGCATCGTTGCTGGTATCGCGTTGGCGAATGGTCTAGTGGAGCTCATCAGTCGCACGATCAGTGATCTGTACTTCAGCATCGATGTCGCCGAATTGCCGGTACCATTGCTGACTGTCGCCAAGGCCGCCGGGGCCGGAATCCTTGCAACGATTGTGGTGGCGTGTATCCCAGCTTGGGAGGCGACCCGCACTGCACCTGCGAGCGCGCTGCGCAGATCCGTTATCGAGCGTCAGACCCATCGGGGATCACGAATTGCAGTGAAATTGGGGTTGGTACTTATGGCAGTAGGGGGAGTGTTGCTAAGCATTGCACCACGCAGCTTAGTGATGGGATTCGCCGGGTTGTTTTTTCTAGTGATCGGTTACGCGGTGATGACGCCGCAGCTCATGGTGTGGTTGCTTGACTTGGCACGGTACGGGATCGGTGCATTGTTCGGTCTGCCGGGTCGATTGGCGGTACGTGGTCTGGTGGCCGCGTTGAGCCGCACCGGTATGGCGGTTGCGGCATTGACCGTGGCCAGCGCCGCCGCCATCGGAGTCGGTGTGATGATCGCGAGTTTTCGCGATAGTGTGAACGATTGGTTAACGGCGCGCTTGCTAGCGGATGTGTACGTTGCGGCGTCCGGTGGTCCCAGCCGTCGACTCGATCCGGACTTGGTACAACAGTTAACCGCGTTGCCCGGCGTCACGTCCGCGGCGCTAGGACGTTGGGCGTCGATCGAATCGGAAGGCGCGCGGGTTGAGTTATTCGCGATCGACATCGGCCGCACCGAGTTTGCTCGTTTCGAGTTCACCGGGCGCGATAGTAGTGCGGTTTGGCCGGAATTTCAGCGTACAGATTCTGTGATTGTTTCGGAACCCTACGCCTATCGCCATCGAATTGGTGCCGGCGATAGCATCGCGTTGCGTACCGGCCGGGGCGAGCGGGACTTTACCGTGGTCGGTGTGTATTTCGATTATGCGGCGGACGGCGGTGTGGTGGCGATGCACCGGCAAACCTACCTCGAACATTGGCAGGACCCGGCGTTGACTTCCGTCACTTTGTACTTGAGTCCTGGCGTTGCGGCAGACTCGGTTATCGATACGATCCGCGGCTGGCCATCAGTGCCGAAGTCATTGCGTGTTCGCTCCGCGCAACAGCTGCGCGACGCGTCGTTACGCGTATTCGATCGCACCTTCTCCGTCACTAATGTATTGCGCGCGCTCGCGTTGATCGTAGCGGCGGTGGGTATACTGGCGGCATTGATGTCGATCCAGCTCGAACGCAGTAAAGAATTCGCATTGTTACGGGTGGTGGGAATGACTCCGGCTCAATTGTTTCGCCTAATCGCCATCGAAACCGGCATCATGGGAGCGGTTGCGGCGGTGCTCTCGATACCGATAGGTATGCTGCTGGCGTGGGTACTGGTCCGAGTCATCAACCGCCGTTCCTTCGGATGGAGTATCGAAATGAGTATCGCCCCAGAAGTGATCGCGCAAACGGTGCTGCTCGCAATTGCGGTGGCGTTGTTGGCGGCAGTGTATCCGGCGCTACGCGGAGCCGGCGTCCAGCCCGCGCTCGCATTGCGCGAGGAATAAGCTACCGATGGCACGCATCCGGTCCATAGTGGCAAGCATCGGAATAGCGGCCGGCCTCGTTACACTCGTTGTGCTGTGGTGGCCGCAACAACGCCCACAGCCGACGTCGAATGCGGCCGCTACGGCGACGGGATTTCTAGAGCAGACGTTGCGGGAAGTCGCGGCCCCCGGATTTGCGCGTGCAGTCGCCCCAATCGAGTTGCAGTTTCCCCGCGATCACGGCCCACACCCGAACTTCAAGACCGAATGGTGGTACCTAACCGGTAATCTCGAGGATCCAACGCAACGCCACTTTGGCTACGAGCTCACTTTCTTTCGCAATGCCGTGTCGCCACGTGCATCGGACCCGCACTCCGCCTGGTCGACGAACCAAGCCTACATGGCGCACTTTGCAGTGACTGACAGTAGCGCCGGCCGATTCTACCAAGCCGAGCGCTTCAGCCGTGGTGCGCTTGGTCTGGCGGGCGCTGAATCCGCGCCGTTGCGGGTCTGGCTGGATGATTGGTCCCTTAATGGGACGTCGAACGACGACCGTTGCCGCGGTTGCCAGACATTGACGTTAAGCGGCCGCAGCAACGACGTGGTGCTCAGGCTCACGCTGCGCAGCACGAAACCCGTGGTCTTACAGGGCGATGCCGGTTGGAGCCAGAAGAGCCTGGACCCCGGTAATGCGTCCTATTACTACTCGTTAACGCGGCTCGTGAGTCAGGGCACGCTGCAAATCGGCGATCGGGTGTATTCGGTCAGCGGCACTAGTTGGCTTGACCGCGAGTGGTCAACATCGATGTTGGCGTCGGATCAACAGGGCTGGGATTGGTTTGCGCTACAGTTTGTCGATGGCACCGAGCTTATGTACTACCGGTTGCGCACGGTCGATGGCGGGGTGGCCGCCACCAGTGCGGGGGTATGGGTCGATCGTGACGGTATTAGTTCCGCGATTGCGGCTGACGACATTGCGTTGACGGTGTTAGAGGAGTGGCAAAGCCCGACGACGGGGACGCGCTATCCGGTGCGGTGGCGGTTGCGTGTGCCACGGCATCGCATCGATGTCGCATTACAGCCCACGCTCAATGCGCAGGAACTAACTGGGGCGTTTCGTTATTGGGAAGGGGCGGTACGCGTGTTGGAGGCTGGCACGGCGGTGGGAAGCGGATACGTGGAGCTGACCGGATACTAACCTGGATATTTCACGAAGGGTTTGGACTGCATGGAAAATTGGGCTAAGTAGTCGGCTCGATCTCTGGCAAATTCATGACTACAATTTTCTGTATAAATTGAAGTCATTCAATTTATTGTGGCTTTTAACGGCCGACTAACTCGGCAAGGAAATCGTTACGCCAACCGGTGCCGATGTTCAATAGCCGACCGCTTGTCCGTCCTTACGTGAATCGGATCCGGCGCAGTAGCCGTCATCGAGCCGGTAAATCAGTTGCGCGCCACCGAACAAATCCACCGATACGTCGGAATCCGTAATCCAGCGATGACCGCGTCGCGTCAATTCGGCGCGCACCTCCGCCGGCAGACCGGTCTCTATCGCAATTTCGAAGTGCTTGTTGACGTGCCAACGCGGCGCGTCGGCCGCGGCTTGCGGATTCTGCTGGTGATCGAAGATGCGGAGAATCATCTGTACGTGCCCTTGCGGCTGCATGTGCCCGCCCATCACTCCAAAACTCAGTATGGCGTTGCCGTGTTTGCTGGCCATCGCCGGGATGATTGTATGAAACGGTCGTTTACCTGGCGCCACGACATTGGGGTGCGCCGGGTCGGTACTAAAACACTTACCCCGATTTTGCAGACTAATGCCCGTGCCGGGAACGACAATACCTGATCCAAACCCCTGGTAGTTGGATTGGATAAAGGACACCATCATACCGCTGCGATCGGCACAGCTAAGATAAACGGTACCGGAATCGGGCTCGACCTTGGAGTCATAATGTCCGGCGTGGCTCATGTCTATCTCGTCGCCACGGCGTCGCAAAAACGCCTCGTCCAACAATGCGTCGGTATGCACTTGCATGGTCGAGGGGTCAGCCACATGGCGATGCGCTTCCGCAAATCCGATTTTCATCGCTTCCAGTTGCAGATGAATCGAATCCGCCGAATCCAACGCATAATCGTCAATGCCGCGGTGTTGCAGTACGCCAAGTGCGATCAACGTCGCCAAGCCTTGGCCATTCGGCGGCAACTCGTGAACATCCACGTCGCGATAACGGCGGCTGATACAATCGACCCATTCCACACGGTGATCTGCGAGATCGGTGTTGTCCAGTGCAGCGCCGTTGTCACGTGCATGGGCGACAATTCGGGCACTGAGTTCACCGCGATAAAACGCTTCGCCCTTGCTCGCGGCGATAGCGCGCAGGGTCGCGGCATGGTCGGCCGAGTGGAACGATTCACCCGCATTAGGCGGTCGTCCAAACGGTAGAAACGCAGCCGCGAAATCCGGATAATCCTTATAAATCCTCGCGGCCTCGTTCCAGCGCGCAGCCACCACCGGTGAAACGATAAAACCGTCGAGCGCGTATCGAATGGCGGGCTCGAATAATGCATCGAACGGCAGTTTTCCGAAGCGCTCGGACAACGCCACCCAGGCGCTGACGGCGCCCGGCACCGTTACCGTTTGCCAGCCGTACTGCGGCATCTCCGGGTGTTCCAGTAACTCCCGCACGGACAAGTGTTGTGGCGCTCGGCCCGACGCATTGAGACCGTGCAACTGCGCACCATCCCAAACGATGGCAAACGCATCGCTGCCGATGCCGTTCATGTTGGGTTCGACGACGGTCAGCGCGACGGCACTGGCGATGGCGGCATCAACAGCATTACCGCCGCGCAGCAACATACTAAGCCCGGCCTGCGCAGCCAACGGCTGTGATGCAGCTACGATGTTATGGGCGCAAACCGGTTCGCGCTGTGAGCGATATGGTAATTCCCACGACAATTTCATTGTGTCGTCAACCGGGTCGACGCAGCACGGCGGCTCGATCCCACCAGCGATTCGTATATCGTAGCGTAACGCGCAGCTCGGGTACGCGTTGCATCGCGCCGATATTCATCCCGAGCGCCTTCAACACTGCCCCGATGCTGCCGCCGCTCAATCCAGCCGGATAATTGATGCCGATGCGTTCCGTTTCTAATGCCTTTAGCACGGCCACATGGGCGATGGCCGTGGCCGTGCCGCCGCTCAGCACCAAGCCGATTGGCAGCGGCTTCATGTCGCGGCGTTGCAGAACATCGGCAGGCCCCGACAATGGTAGGTAGCGCGCATGAGCAGACCGATTATTTCAGAGCCACCAGATACGATACCCAGGACAGGTCGTTCTCGCCATACCGGGTTTTTCGAAACACGCCGTTGCCGGACTCACCGTCTTTGTCGGTGCCCTCCCAATAGCAATCCACTTGCGAGAATCCCGCCTCTGTAAGAATCTCGGTAAGTTCGGGGATCGTCCACAGTCGCCATTCGTACCGAAACGCCCGCTTCATGCGCGTGCCGTCTTTAAATTTAAAATGGATAAACAGGCGTGCCTCGTGGGTCACCGGCGAAAAGAAGACCTGGTCCCATACGTAGGTAAAGCCTTCGTCGATTTTTGTTTCCTCTTCCATGTGTTCCATGCTTTCCGGGCCGCCGTGAACATCGATCACGAATACGCCGTTGTCCGCGAGGTCACCGCGCGCATTGGAAAAGTAATCCAGCATCTCGGCCCGCGTTTTAAATATCCAATAAGAGAAATTCTGTGCGCAACGAACGTCCGGTGCGACGTCGCTATGTACCCTAACATCCGCTTGATGCAAAACCGCCCGCGACGCGGCTTTCCCAATTTCGGAAAATACATGAGCCTTGCCCCATTTGATTGGTTCGCGATCGATATCGAATGCCTCCGCCGTATACTTCGAGCCGCGTTTCACCCAGTGTGCGGTGAGCAATCCAGTGCCGCAAAAATCTTCCCGGAAATGCCGGGCCGGCTTGCCACGTTCTTTTTTATAAACCCTCGCCAGAAACGCGACATCGGGTTCCGGCGACTGCACCGATAGTTGGTATAACTCGTACTTGTCTGCGGTAGATGCCGTGAATCGAGACTTCGACGGTTTTTTCGATTTGCGGTTTTTGCCTTTTGCTTTCGCCATAGGGAGTATCGATTTACGGTTGACCCATAAAACAGGCGAGCGAGCATACCGGGTCTGTGGGCGGCTCACAAGCATGGTATAGTCATCATCTACATTCCGCAGCCGGCGAGATTTACCGAAGACACCGATGAAGTATTGCAGTGAGTGCGGATCTACGGTTGAGCTACGCATCCCCGCCGACGACAATTTACATCGCCATGTGTGCAGCAGTTGCGGCACGATTCACTATCAGAATCCAAAAGTAGTGGCAGGATGTATTCCCGAGTGGGAGGATAGTATTCTGTTGTGCCGGCGTGCTATCGAGCCGAGGAAGGGATTATGGACGCTACCGGCGGGATTTATGGAGAATGGCGAAACGGTGGAACAAGCCGCGGCTCGAGAAACCTATGAAGAAGCCCAAGCAAGGGTGGATATCGTCGCGCTGTATGCGCTGTATAACATCACCCATGTGAATCAGGTGTACGTGATGTTTCGCGGCACGCTGTCGCGACCGGAATTTGCACCTGGTGCCGAGAGCTTGGATGTCGCGTTATTCAAACAACAGGAGATTCCGTGGGATGAGCTAGCCTTCAAGGTTATTCACGCCACCTTGACGCGTTATTACGAGGACCAGTCTAGCGGCAATTTTCCGATATTTGTCGACGAGATTCGGCGCTGAGTTGGGCGATGTCGCCACCGCGTAGCGGCGCTATCGGGGTTCCCGAAATTGCACCGCTGAACTTGAGGCCGAGTAGTGCGAGAACCGTTGGCGCGGTATCGTGCAGTCGTACCGGATGCAGGATTTCCCCGCAACCGACGCCGGGCGCAAACAGCAGCCAGGGCACCTCGCGCACGACATCCCGACTGGAGCGGTGGTGAAAGCCGTCGCCGCCGTGATCGGCAGTGATTATTAGCGCGACGCTGCGATTGGTGGCCGTTGCCTCAAACACTGTCAGTAACTCAAGCAGCGCGGCATCGATTTGTTTCACGGCGGCCAGATAGTCGGGGCTCATCCACCCCGAACGATGGCCGCTCAGGTCGGGTTCTGCGAGATGAATAAACGCGAACGCGTAGGGTCGGCGTGGCCACTCGCGTCGCACGTCGGCAACGATGGTTTGCGATGGAGTGATGCCCATATCATCGCCGGCCTTTCGGTTAACGTAGTCGATGCGATCGGGATGTGTGAGGTAGTAAAGTTTCGGTTTCGAGATAAACGCTGCGGTGTCGAGACCGGCATCGCGCACGACGCTGAACACCGACTCGCCGCGATAGGCGCCGGGCCGCGGGCTATTCCATAGCACCCGGTGTTCGTGCGGCCGCAGACCGGTCAGCATCGATGTGTGAGCCGGTAAGGTTGTCGGCGGTGACACCGTACGCGCACTGCGAACCCACCAAGCGCGGCGTTTGAGTTTAGCGAGATAAGGAGTAGTGGCGGCGGTCACTACGTCAGCCCGCAATCCATCTATGCTGATTAACACTACACTATCGAATCCGCTGTTACCGGCGGCGAGCGTTGGTCCGATTACGCAGAACCACGTCGCCAATGCGGCCAGGCGGAACGCCGCGCGCCACGTGTATACGGCCGCCCCAGCCGAGTAAGCGGAACGTTGTGAAGCGGTTGAGCGACTCAACGCCATATAATGACAATCACGCAATTGATTTTATTCAGTTGTCGAATGATATTCGTTGAAATTAATGATACATGCAGTTAGCCGCTATTCTTGTGCCCAAGCTCCAACATACGGACATAAATAATTGAAATGAAGAGCATTACAATCGAGGGCTTCGTGCGGGACGATCCCCCCCCGAGGGCCATATGGTCGTTGACTTATGCACAATTCTGTGTCCGCTCCACGATGGTTATTGAGAATTGCGAGTGAATGTCGCCATAATTAGTTAAGTATTTGAAAACATGTAGCTTTAATGGCTGATTATTTTTTAATCAATGTCCTCGCACTACGCCGACCGCAAATGAATCCGCGCCTCGCGGCAAAGTTATGCACAAAGTTTTCCACAGCCTTTGTGAGTAAGTGCGGATTGTTCCCACACTTCAACAAGTTATTTGCGACTGTCTCGAATCCGGATGATGCTATCCCTCAATTACGGGCTTCTATCCGGCCGGCTGCGTAGGTGTTTTGATGATACTCTTGCGCTAATGATGCCGAGGTCCTCGTCGCCGAGTTCGATTATTGAGGTGGCGGTACCCGCGCCGCTGCGACGCACGTTTGTTTACGATTGTGCTAAACCGGCGCCAGACCCCGGATGCCGGGTCACGGTGCCTTTCGGCCACCGCCGGGTAACGGGGGTCGTAATAAAGCATCTCGACGCTGTGCCGCCGCGGATCGGTGAACTCAAACCGATACTCGGTGCGATCGATACAGTGCCGGTGCTTAATGCCGAGTTGCTCGGTTTGCTGCACTGGGCCTCTGAGTATTATCAGTACCCGCTCGGGGAAATCGTGTCGGCTGCGTTACCGGTAGCTATGCGCCGAGGTGTCAATGCCAAGCCCGGGACCACTCCATGGTTTCGCGTGACTCCGACCGGCTGTGCGGTAGATCTCCGTGAATTACAACGCGCACCGGTGCAACGTAAGATCATGCAGAGTCTGCGCGCCACGCCACCCGGCGCTGGTGGACGTGAACTACGTGCAATATCCCGATCCTGGCGCCAGGCCGTGGATGCGCTCAGTGCGCGCGGCTGGGTCGAGCAAAACAGTGCGCTACCGTCGCCTATCGCCAAACCCGACGGCACGACGCCGGAGCTGAACTCGGCGCAAGCCGAGGCCGTAGCGGCGGTCACGGCGGAAATGCAACGCTTCAAATGTTTTTTATTGCACGGTATAACCGGCAGCGGCAAAACTGAAGTGTACCTGCAGCTCGCGCAACGCGTTCTGCGATCGGGTCGCCAAGTATTGATCTTAGCGCCGGAAATCGCGCTGACACCACAACTCGTCGCGCGGTTCGAACTGCGTTTGGGCGCTCGAATCGCGGTTTTGCACTCTGGGCTTTCAAATCGCGAGCGGCACCGCGCCTGGTGGGATGCCCATAGCGCTGCGGTCAATGTGATCCTGGGCACACGCTCGGCGGTATTTTGTTCGATCAAGCGCCTCGGTCTGATAATTATTGATGAGGAACATGACGCGTCCTACAAGCAGCAAGACGGGTTTCGTTACCACGCTCGTGACGTGGCGATTGTCAGGGCTCGCAGCGCCAATATTCCGATATTGTTGGGCTCTGCGACGCCATCATTAGAGACCGTATCCAATGCCCAGCGCAACCGCTACCAGCGGCTCAGTCTGCCGCTACGGGCCGGCGGCGCGGAGTTACCTCGGGTGCGAATCCTCGATCTATCGCGCCTGTCCGCTACCGATGGATTGACGCGACCGTTGTTGGATGCAATTCGGAAGAGAATCGATGATGGTCAGCAAAGCCTGATTTTTTTGAACCGCCGCGGTTTCGCACCGGTAGTGATGTGCAGTGCATGCGGTTGGCGAGCGCAGTGCGGGCGTTGCGATGCAAAGATGACGTTGCATCGGCGCAGTGGCCGCATTCGCTGCCATCACTGTGGTGCCGCGCGCGCGGTGCCGCGTGTGTGTCCCGATTGTGGCGACGAGTCATTACGCCGAGTCGGCGAAGGCACGCAAAGAATAGAGGAAGCGCTGGCGCGACATTTTCCAAGTGCCCGCATCGTCCGTGTTGACAGCGATACTACGTCACGCCGGGGAGCTCTTGAGATCAGCTTGAACTCCATCCGTAGTGGCGACGCTGACATTTTAGTGGGTACGCAGATGCTGTCTAAGGGTCATGACTTTCCCGGGGTCACACTGGTGGGGATCGTTAATGCTGATCAGGGTTTATTCAGTCTGGATTTTCGCGCAACTGAAATTTTGTTTCAGCAAGCGATGCAAGTGGCAGGGCGCGCTGGTCGTGGTGCACACGCAGGCGAAGTGCTAATCCAAACCATGTACCCTTTAACTCCGTGTTACCAGCACATTGCCCGCCACGATTTCAATACGTTTGCTGATCAGGCATTGCGCGAAAGGCTGGAGGCTAATTATCCGCCGTACGCGCACTTTGCGTTGTTGCGATCCGAGTCATCCACGGCCGGCGCGGCGCTGGACTTTCTGGCCGCTGCGAAACAATGCGGAGAACGGTTGCTGCGGAAGCGACATATTATCGATGTGGTGTTGATGGATCCGGTGCCGTCACCGATGGAAAAACGCGCCGGCCGATATCGGGCGCAATTGCTTGTTCATGCCGAGCAACGCCGGGCGCGGGCACGGTTTCTAAATGAATGGATTACTGCGTTGGAGCAGTCTAAACGCGTCTACCGCACCCGTTGGTCGTTAGATGTCGATCCCTATGAAATGTATTAAATCTCCGGCTACCGTTGGTGGTCCCGGTGTCGGCGCAATTCAGCCGGCAGATCCGCAACAACGATGACTATCACGCCGGTTTCAAATCGGGTGCTATCCGTCGTCAATGCGTTATTGTTGGCGGCGGCATCGGCCTTGGTATTCGGGATTTTTGCGCCGATGCTGACGTTGCAGAAACTCGTGCTTGTTACCAACACATTTTCACTCTACTCCGGTGTTGTGGCGTTGTTTCGCGAAGGGCAATGGATTCTGGGTTTAATCATTTTCGGGTTTAGCATCGTGCTGCCCGGCATGAAGATCGCGGTGTTATTTTCAATCTGGAACCGGAGTCGGATATTTAGTGACTCCGAAACCAAGCTTTTCCATTGGCTATCACTGCTAAATAAATGGTCGATGTTAGATGTGTTCGTGGTGGCTGTGCTTTTGGCCAGCGTCAAACTTGGTGCGCTTGCCAGTGTCGAAGCGCACGCCGGGATATACGCTTTTGCGGTGGCGGTTGTGTTGATAATGCTTGTGACCCCAAGGGTGAAACGCGTCCTCAAACCGGCGCGCTGACCTTCCAGCGGCAATAGCAGGTCTTTGCCTGTGGCAACAACCCCGGTAGAATCGCGCCGCGCCGCCACCGCTATGGGCGGCGCTACACCCCATTACCAATCGACAAAATCGTGAAGGCACAAATCCGCGAACTCATCGCCACTGCGCTTACCGCATTACGTGATACCGGTGCCCTGACTCAGGTCCCGGATATCAATGCGATCCACGTTGAACGCGCCCGGCAGGCTGAGCATGGGGATTTCGCCTCCAACATCGCGCTGGTTTGTGCCAAAACGGCGCGGATGCCGCCGCGTGTGTTGGCAACGAAGCTCATTGATTGTTTACCGCCGTCAGCACTGTTAGAACGGGTTGAGTTAGCTGGGCCCGGGTTTCTGAATTTCTTCGTCACCAAGCAGGCGCTGTATCGCGTTATCGGTGAAATCCGTAAGGCCGACGACGCCTATGGCCGCAGCGATGGCGGGCATGGCCGCAGAGTACTTGTGGAATTCGTGTCCGCCAATCCAACCGGTCCACTGCACGTCGGACACGGCCGCGGCGCGGCCTATGGGGACGCACTGGTGCGGGTATTGCGGGCGGCGGGCTTTGCCGCAGACAGCGAATACTATGTCAACGATGCTGGGCGGCAGATGGATATTCTCGCGCTTAGCGTGTGGTTGCGATACCTGGAATTATGCGGTATTGAGATCGACTTTCCGGACAACGCCTACCAGGGCGACTACATACGAGATATCGCCGCCAAACTTCGCGAGTTACAGCAACAGCGCCTAGTGCGGGCTGAGGCCGACCTGGCAAGCAAGTTGGGAGACGATCCGGACCGGCGTTTGGACGAATTGATCAAGCGTACCCGATCGGCGTTGGGTGCAGACCACTACTCCGTCTTATTCACTTTAACTCGTGACGAACTGGTGGAAGATATCCGCTCTGATTTGCATGAATTCGGGGTCGATTACGATCGCTGGTTTTTCGAAAGCGAACTCGTCGAATCCTGCGCCATTGATGGCGTGATAGATTCGTTACAGCAAAGCCAGCACGTCTATGAGTCGGAAGGTGCTTTGTGGTTTCGCTCCAGTGCGTTTGGCGATGAGAAAGATCGAGTGGTCAGACGTGCCAATGGAAATTCCACGTATTTTGCGTCGGACATCGCTTATCAGTACAACAAGGCGCAACGCGGCTACGATACGATGATTAACATATGGGGTGCGGACCATCACGGTTATGTGGCCCGCGTCAAGGGTTCGATGGCGGCCCTTGGCAACCGACCTGATCATTTGATCATCTTGTTTGTGCAGTTCGCGGTGCTATATCGATCCGGTGAGAAAGTCGCAATGTCGACCCGCAGCGGAGAGTTTGTGACCTTACGCGAGTTGCGTTCCGAAGTCGGTGACGATGCCGCTCGGTTTTTCTATGCGTTACGCAAACCCGAGCAACATTTGGATTTCGACCTGGATTTGGCGAAATCGCAATCTAACGATAACCCGGTGTACTACGTGCAGTATGCACACGCACGGATCTGCAGCGTGTTTCGTCAGCTGATCGAGAAAAACATCGACACCGGCTGGCAACACGACGCGGACTACACATTGCTCACCGCTGACCATGAGATCGAACTATTGCGGTCATTATCCCGTTTCCCGGAAGTGATCGCAGCGGCGGCGCTGGCATACGAGCCGCATCAAGTCGCGTATTATCTGCGCAGTTTGGCCAATGATTTCCATACTTATTACAACGCCCATCCGTTTCTCGCGTCGCCACCGGAGTTGCGCGATGCGCGGCTCGCGCTCATCGACGCGACCCGCCGCGTGATTCGCAACGGTTTACTGTTACTCGGCGTCGCCGCGGCGGCGACGATGTGATGCGTTCGCCATGAGTCAGGCGCAGCGCCGCTCTACCACCAAAGCCAAGCCCGCGCGCCGATTCGGCATCGATGCGCCCGGGCTCGGCATGCTGACCATCGGTATGGTGGTGGGTGCGGCGGCGACTGCGCTGTGGTACGGCATCAATAGCGAGCAACCGGCTACGATCGGCGGTGGTCTGCGCGCGTTGATAGAGGCATCGAAGTCGCGATCGACGGATGCTGGGTCCGAACCCAGTGTTGCGGTCCAGGCCGAAGTCGCTGCGCCGTCTACGAAACTCGAATTTTATAAGGTGCTACCGAATACCAAAATCGAATATCTACCAGCGCCGGACGACGCGTCAAAACCGGATTCCGAGCCGATCGAAAAGGGGGAGACCGAACAAGGCGTGTTCTACTTTCTACAGGTGGGCTCCTATGGGAATTTCAAGGATGCCGATCGATTGAAGGCCAAGCTCGCGCTGTCGGGTTTGGAGTCCCATATCCAGCCAGTCAGCATTGAAGGCGAAGGCGTCTACCACCGCGTGCGCTTGGGACCATTCATCAATTTTGGCAAGCTCGCGAAAACCCATCGCCAACTTTCCGAGCAAGGAATTAACGCGATACGATTACGAATTTCCGGCGCTAAATCCGGGTAGCCTATTCGGCCCTGAAAAAGCCATAACTCATTAAATTACTTTAAATTTCAGACGAATTCGCCGCCATGAATTTACCGGAGATCGGGCCGACTAGCCTAGTGTGTCTCGGTTAATAGGCAACGGTTTACGCCGTATCCGTTCCTGCATCGCGCAGCGCTAACCAATCGGCAATCGCTGGGGGAATTTGGCGTTGTGCGCGGCCGCTCACATAAATGCCGATGTGGCCGCCGTCAAAAGCGAGTTCGTCGTAGTCGTCGCTCCCCACCACTGTCCGTAGCGCGGTCGATGCGGCCGGCGGTACGAGATGATCCTGCGTCGCGTAAATGTTGAGTAACGGCATACTAATGTTGCGTAGATCAACATTTCGGCCGGCGATCGATACGTCGCCACTAATTAGCTTATTGTTTTGAAAAAAATCTTTGGCGAATTGGCGGAATGCTTCACCGGCTTGGTCCGGACTGTCGAAAATCCACTTCTCCATGCGCAGGAAATTCTTCAGTTTCGCCGCATCATCGAGGATGTCTACCATGTCGACGTATTTTTGGCTGCTGAGGCGGTACGGTTTTAGCGACAGAAATATCCAATTCAGCAGTTCCCCCGGTACGTTACCGAGGTTATCCACCAACAAATCCACATCGATATATCGCAGCCAACGGCTTAGCACGTTGTCTTCGGTATGAAAGTCGACCGGGGTCACCATGGTAATGAGATTTTTGACCTTATCGGCAAACAGGGCGGTGTAGCACAAACTCAATGTGCCGCCTTGGCAAATACCGAGAACATTGACACGATCGATCTGGTGCCGAGAGCGAACCACGTCGACACAGCGATCGATGTAGCCAGTGACATACTCGCCAAGACCAATGTGCCGGTCGTCGTGATCCGGGTATCCCCAGTCGATCAGGTAGACATCGATCCCCGCGGCCAACAGCCCGCGAATGAGTGATCGGTCCGTTTGTAGGTCAGTCATATACGGCCGATTTACGAGCGCATACACGATCAGCAGCGGAATGCGCGGCTCGGGGGAACTCCATTCGTAGTGAAATAACGTGAGTTTATCTTCGTGGTAAAGCGCATGCTTTGGGGTCGGACCGACATCGATATCTTTGAGTTCGGCGAGCCGCGCCGCGCCGCTGCCAAGCTTACGGCTGAATTCCGCAAACTCGCGGGTCGCACTATCGATCCAAGGCGACGCCGTCATTGCTTTGTTTGCCGCTGGCCGCTACGCGGGCGTTTGCCCGCCGCGCGCGGCTTGGACTCACGGCGCAGACGGTCGAGTTCCGCCTCTACGTCTTGCAATCGTTGCTGCAGCGTATCGAATTCACGGCGCGTAGGACCCTCCTGCGCCGTCTGCACTCGCTCGGCAAGCCGACGTTGTGTCCGTTGAATTGCGAGCGCCGCATTGATCATTTGACCCTGCAATTTCGCGTACTCCTCGGTCGCGACGGTTCGCGCATATTGGTCCTCGCAACAATCGATCCATATGTCATAGACCGCGCGCCCACTCAGCGGCGCATCGGCATCGCGCTCGGACAGCGTGCGCTGCAATTGCCCCGCGGCCTGCATCGCGATGTCGCGATGCACTTGCGCGTAGCGCACCGCGAATTGCTGGTAATCGTGTCCTAACCGTTGCGACTCGTGTAACAATTCCGACCGCTCCTGGTTAGCACTATCACCGGCAATCGATGCAAGCCACTGGTCCGCGATTCGCTGCCAATGCGCCAACGGTCGATCCCACAGGCCATTTGTTCGATTTGTGGACGTTACCGGCGACGTCAACATTGACTGCAGTGCCGCCAGTCCGTTCGCTGATTTGTCACCTTGGCTGTTGTCTATGACGCTGGCGTCGTGCAACGCGGTGATGAACTCGAAATACGCGTTGCCGTGTTCGAGCAATTGCGCACCGAGTCCGTTTCCGAGGTCGAGACTCCGGCGTTGCAGGTCTAGCCAGTCTGAATGCCAGGACATTTTTTTGGGTTGGGTACGATTAACGGTGCTGCGATCGATCGCTTGATCGGCAGGGTAACAATGTGTATTGTTGCATTGCAACAATTCCGGCGTATCGTCCCTATCCTGGCAAGGACTAAGAGGCAGGTCAAATGCAAGAAGATGTGGTAATCCTCGCGGCTGGTCGCACCCCGATCGGCAATTTTGGTGGATCTTTGGCGGCATTATCCGGCAGTCAGTTGGGGGCGGCCGTCATTCAAGGTGTTCTTGGTCGCAGTGGTGTCGGTGTGTCCGACATCGACGAAGTGATTCTCGGCCAAGTATTAACGGCCGGCAGTGGCCAAAATCCCGCCCGGCAGGCCGCGATGGAAGCGGGTATACCGGATACCGTGCCGGCTATGACTATCAACAAAGTGTGTGGAAGCGGTCTGAAAGCGGTGCATCTGGCGACGCAGGCGATCCGATGTGGCGACGCCGATCTGATCGTGGCCGGCGGACAAGAAAGCATGAGCCGTGCCCCCCACGTGCTCCCGAAATCACGCGATGGCGTAAAAATGGGAGACTGGCAGCTCAAAGACTCGATGATTGTGGACGGTTTGTGGGATGCGTTTAACGACTATCACATGGGCAATACGGCGCAGAACATCGCTACACAGTTTCAGCTCAGCCGTGAGCAGCAAGATCAATTCGCAGCCGCCTCTCAAACCAAAGCGGAAGCGGCGCAGAAGTCCGATCGATTTCGCGACGAGATCGTTGCGGTGAGTGTCCCCCAGCGCAAGGGCGAAGCGTTGTTGTTTGAGCATGACGAGTTTCCGCGCCACGGCACCACGGCGGAGTCACTGGGGAAGCTCCGCGCGGCGTTTAGTCGCGACGGTACGGTCACAGCGGGCAATGCGTCCGGACTCAACGACGGCGCCGCGGCGCTGGTTGTCTCTAGTGGCTCCAAGGCACAGCAACTCGGCATTGAGCCGCTCGCCCGCGTTGTCGCCTACGCGAGCGCCGGTGTGGACCCGGCAATTATGGGGACGGGCCCGATCCCCGCGACCCGTCGTTGTCTTGATAAGGCAGGCTGGGACGTTGCTGATTTGGATTTGATCGAAGCCAATGAGGCGTTCGCGGCGCAGGCACTATCGGTCAATCGCGAATTGGGCTGGGATGAGTCCAAGGTCAATGTAAACGGCGGCGCGATCGCGCTCGGTCATCCGATCGGCGCATCCGGCGCACGTATTTTGGTTACTCTGTTGTATGAAATGCAACGCCGCGACGCACAGCGCGGACTCGCTACGCTTTGTATCGGCGGCGGACAAGGCGTTGCTATCGCGGTACAACGGTAGATTTATGCGACGGAGCTATACGACAATTTTAGGAGAAAATAATTATGGGTAGAGTAGCTGTTGTGACAGGTGGTACGCGCGGCATCGGTGCGGCAATTTCTACCGCGTTACACGATGCGGGCTATGGCGTTGCCGCCACTTATGCGGGCAACGATGAGCGCGCCAACGAATTTTCGAAAGCTACGGGTATCCGCACCTATAAATTCGACGTGAGCGACTTCGGTCAATGCGGCGAGGGCGTGGCACAAATCGAAAGTGATATTGGACCGGTTGACGTGCTGGTCAACAACGCCGGTATCACCCGCGATGGCACGCTGCACCGTATGGACTTTGCGCAGTGGAACGAGGTGATCCAAACCAATCTGTCGTCATGTTTTAATATGTGCCGCCACGTCATCGAAGGAATGCGCAGTCGCGGCTTCGGGCGCATCGTCAACATCGGTTCCATCAATGGTCAAGCCGGCCAATACGGCCAGGTCAATTACGCCGCGGCGAAATCCGGCATCCATGGGTTCACCAAAGCCTTGGCTCTGGAGGGCGCGTCTCGTGGCATCACCGTAAACGCCATCGCCCCGGGCTACGTCGATACTGACATGGTGCGCGCGGTGCCGGAGGCGGTGTTAGAGAAGATCATCGCAACGATTCCGGTCGGGCGTTTGGGGCGTGCCGAGGATATCGCGCGTGGGGTGGTGTTTTTGGTGGCGGATGGTGCGGAATTCATTACTGGATCTACAGTCGATATTAACGGCGGGCAACATATGTATTAAAGTACCGAGGTCGGGTGCGAACGCTTCGCGCCGACCTGCATAGCTATGTCTAAACCGCGCATTGTCAAAAAATATCCGAATCGGCGTTTATACGACACCGAGCTGAGCCGCTATATCACCCTTGGGGACCTCCGTAAGTTAGTACTCGACGGCGATGATTTCGAAGTTCGCGATGCCAGCACCGGTGCCGACATCACCCGTACGGTGCTATTGCAAATAATTGCCGAGCAAGAGGCGGAAGATCGGCCGCTATTCACAACCGATATACTCACCCACATAATCCGCTCTTACGGCGGTGCGACCCAAGACGTATTTACAAGTTACTTATCTAAAAGTCTGGAGTTGTTCGGGGAGCAGCAAGAGCTTTATCGCGCGCAACTGGGCAAGATGGTCAGCGGTGATCCGGTCACCGCCTTCACGGAAATCACCCAGCGCAACCTCGAGATCTGGCAGGACGCACAACGCGCATTGATGGGTACCGGACCAAGTTCCGGGTCCCCCGATAAGGCGCGCGAAGACTCCGATTAGCCCGTTCTCGGTTCGTCGTGGTGTGACCGCGATGGGCTGGTAGTGTGCTCTCCCGCTGCGTGGTCGCATCGCCCTTGAGTCAGAGACCTAGCCCGGATATTTCACGAAGGCGGAGCAGGGACCAAGAATCTTCTCAATATTTGAACCGGTTACCTTTGGTATTAAGGTACGGGGCGACGGCACAGTTTGTCCTGTTCGGAGTTCCCAGAAAAATCGGGCGTCGTATTCGGCACGATCCCCATTAATCCATAGTTACGGCTATGAACCCGCAGACGATTGCACCGACTCCTTAGCTCGATTTTCCCTGAAGTCCGAACCCTTCACGAATTATCCGGGCTAGCCCGACATTGACAGCCGGACTCAGCCTGCACTATGGTGCACCGCATCATTGATGCAGTGCACCATAGCCTGGGGGAATGTGTATGGCACAACAAATCGCATTGGTAACGGGCGGTACGGGTGGAATCGGTACCGCTATTTGCCAGCAACTGAGCGGCCAGGGCTACCGCGTCGTGGCCGGCTATCTGCCGGGCGATGCGGAGTCCGCTAAAGCTTGGCAGGAACGCCTGTTGGCCGATGAATACCAGGTCGAAATCGTGGCCGGCGATGTCGCGTGTTTCGACTCCAGCCGGAGCATGGTGCGTGGTATCGAATCCCGCATCGGTGCGGTCGACATCCTCGTGAACTGCGCGGGTATCACCAAGGATAAAACCCTGTGCAAAATGGAGCACGATCAATGGCAAGCCGTTATCGATACCAATCTTAGCAGTGTATTCAACGTGACGCGGCAGGTCATCGAGGGCATGTCGAGTCGTGGCTTTGGCCGAATCATTAATATCTCCTCGGTGAACGGCCAGCGTGGCCAATTCGGCCAAACCAACTATTCCGCCGCGAAAGCCGGCATGCACGGGTTCACAATGGCGCTGGCTCAAGAAGTCGCGCGTAACGGAATAACAGTGAACACTGTCTCTCCGGGGTTTATTCAAACCGAGATGACGATGGCCGTACCGGAACAGATTCGAAATGAGATCGTGCAAGGCATCCCCTGCGGAGACATGGGTCAGCCGCAACAAATTGCCCACGTGGTGGGTTTTTTGTGCGGCGTCGAAACGAGCTATATAACGGGGGCCAACATTCCGGTAAACGGTGGTATGTACATGTCGTTCTAGCCGCGACCTGGCATGAAGTCTGCTCGCCCCGCGACAAACCCCGTACAGCGTGGCGCAACGCACGCCGAGTCGCGCTACCCATGGATATCGTTCGACGGTATGATGCGGGCGTAATGTGCCTCCGTCATGACCTAAGGAGATATCGATGGCCGACCCGGTGATTGCGCAGAAAAGTCCCTACCCGACGACTCTCGAGCCCGGTGCCTATTGGTGGTGTCAATGCGGTCGATCCAAAAAGCAGCCATTTTGCGACGGTTCCCACAAAGGCACAGACTTCACTCCGATCAAATTGGAAATCTCCGAACCCGCGACGCTTGCGTTATGTGGTTGTAAACATTCCGCCAACAAACCGTATTGCGATGGTACCCATAAGTCTCTCGACACCTAACCCGGCGATGACGAAACGCGGCACGGCTACACTGCGGGAATAATTGTTCACGCATAAGTGCTGCGGGCACCGCGCGCGAGGGCTGGTCTCTGTTTAGCCATGCGAAGATTAGTTATGGCGGTTGTAGTAATGGTGGTAATCGCCGCCGTTACGCCGTATTGGTTCGGGCGCGAAATCGAGAACTACTACGAAGCATATATCGACCGAATCCGGCACCGGCAAGTACTGCGTGTATTAACCGCCGACTTCCAACGCGGCTGGCTCGAGTCGCGCGCTCATACAGTATTGGAATTATCGCAACCACG
>CAXMMZ010000128.1:0-2232 GCA_964194565.1 Arenicellales bacterium | reverse complement strand
CCGGATTGGCACCCCGCGGTGGAAAAGAGCGAACTCGAGGAGGAAGGCCAAATCCGCAAACTTGCTCTGGCCGGCGGCGGGTCGATCATCGAACGTTTGGAAAACATTGACGACGACGAGCGGGTCTACAGCTATACAATCGTGGACAGCCCACTGCCGGTTGCCAACTATCACTCGACGATTCGCGTTAAAAGTGACGGCGATAACCGTTCGGTAGTGGAATGGTCCGGGGAATTCAATCCCGATGGCGCACCGGAATCCGATGCGGTGAAAGTCATCCAAGGCATTTACCAAGCCGGTCTGGATAATCTCAAGAAAATGTATGGAGGTTAATACGTCGCCCGGTCAAATCACTCGGCAATCCGATTCGCCGGCTTTCGGCTTCGCCTCTAGCCTACGGGTTTGCCGGCCTACGTGCGCGCTGCGGGACGCTTGCCGTACGATTGTTTTTGGGACACGAAATTCAGTATGTCGGAATTGGTGAGGATGTCGACGATATCGTCGCCGACGGTCACCATGACGATATCTTCGCGCAATAACGCGTCGGTGACTTCATTGAGCATATGGTTCGCGTTGATGACCTGGTAGTTGTTTTGTAGCGCTACCGAAACGGTTTCGCCGAGATCCAAGTCCCCCTCGAACACCGGTCGCAGCAACTGATGTTCCGACACGACTCCTGCCAGCACGCCATCATGGTACACCGGTAACTGTGAGATGCTGTATTGTTTAAGAGCGGCGACCGCTTCTCGTACCGTCGCGGTGTCCTCAATGGTTTGCAGTTTCTGCTGGCCTTTGCCAAGGGTTTCCAGGACGTCTTTAATCATGACGTTGAAGCTGGAATCCAAGTATCCGTTGTCGCGCATCCAGTCGTCGTTGAAAATCTTCGACGCATAGCGGTTGCCCGAGTCCGGTAGCAGAGTCAGAATGCGCTGCGGTTTCTTCAATCGTTCCGCGTATCGAATCGCGCCCACGACGGCGGCGCCGCAACTGCCGCCCACGTATAACCCCTCTTCGGTCAACAATTTGCGGGTCATCAAAAACGACTCCTTGTCTTCGGTCATCACGAACTCGTCGATGATGTCGAAATGCACATTGCCCGGGAGAATGTCCTCGCCGATTCCCTCCAACACATAGGGCTTGGCCTCGCATACTTCTCCGGTCTTGTGATAGTGCGCAAGGATTGAGCCCTCGATATCGACGCCGACAATCCTGACATCGGGCATTTTTTCCTTCAAATACTTTCCACACCCGGAAATGGTGCCGCCGGTACCAACACCCGCCACGAACGCGTCGAACTCGCCTCCGGTTTGCGCATATATTTCCGGGGCCGTCGTATAGTAATGAGTGTCGGTGTTGAACGGATTGTCGTATTGACTCACGAAATACGAGTTCGGTATCGTTTTAGCGAGGCCGGCCGATACACTGTAATAACTGCGCGGATCTTCGGCGGGTACGTTTGTGGGGCAGACGATGACCTTGGCGCCGAACGCGCGCAGATTGTCGATTTTTTCCTTCGACTGTTTATCGGCCAGCACAAAGATGCACTTGTAGCCGTGCACCGCCGCGAACATGGCGAGGCCGACCCCGGTGTTGCCTGACGTACCCTCGATGATGGTGCCACCGGGTTTCAACTCGCCGCGCTCGATGGCCTTTTCCAGAATATATTTGCCGATGCGTTCCTTCACGGAGCCGCCCGGATTCATCGCCTCCAACTTTACGTAAATTTCCGACTCGACGTGGCTCGCTACCGATTGGAGTTTAATGATGGGCGTGTCGCCGATCGCGTCGAGCACATTGTTCAAAGCGCCTTTCATTAACATGGCAATAACTAATGGGATTCGTAATGGGGAGCGCGGATAATACGAATTTCCGCGCTGTCGCGGCAACTGTTTTGACGAGCGACGGATTGGCCGCGGCCAGATTGCGCCGCAAACGCAACTGGTTTACCCTTGCGCGTCCATTCGGGAGAGGTGACCGAGTGGCTGAAGGTGCACGCCTGGAAAGCGTGTGTACGCTCACGCGTACCGAGGGTTCGAATCCCTCCCTCTCCGCCATTTCCGGACAGTCGGCGCCGCCATACGCCTGAGCTAAGTGGAATCGAAGTCGGTGGAAATGAATCAGCGTCTATGGCGGTGAAGGTTGGCCCCTCTGATGACGAAAAGTTGTGAACCCGGTCAGGTCCGGAAGGAAGCAGCCGCAGCAGCCGAATCGGGTATCAGGGTCAGGCTGGCC
>CAXMMZ010000127.1:0-5559 GCA_964194565.1 Arenicellales bacterium | reverse complement strand
TGAATTTGTGCATAAATTACACTAATTCAATGAATCATAGCCTGTCCGAGGCCGACTATATATATCGAACTGTTGTTCGGATCTAACGCGCTCGAAGCTGCGTTGCGCCTGATCTGGAATTATCGGTTAGCGGTATGTCACAGTGAAGCATCGCCCGCCGCGGGTATTCATTATTGCTACGCTGTGGCTTACTCTGGCGCGTCCATCAGTGCTTGAATGCGTTCGGTGATGTGATCCGAATCCAAGTCACGACCGCCCATCGCAACATAAATGATCCGGCCTTGCTTGTCGACGAAGTATGTTGTCGGTAAGCCTTTGATATTCCAGAGTTCCATCGTGTCCGGTTCACCACGGAGAATCGGAAATGTGAGCGCCGGTTCGATCTCGGCGACAAATTCTTTGATGGCGGGATCCTTGTCGCCGATATTGATGGCGAAGATCTCGAATCGATTTCGGTCGAGAACGTTATAGGCCCGCTGCATCGAGGGCATCTCTGCGCGGCAGGGTGGACACCAGGTAGCCCAGAAGTTGATGACTACCACCTTGCCACTTTGATCCTCTAAGCGCTGAATGTTGTCGTCAATATCGGGCAATGCCAGGGTCGGCGCGTCAGGCGAACCATAAACGACGGTTAAGCCCTTCGAGAACACATCGCTTTGCGCCGTAGCGGTGGGCGCGATCAGAATTGAGGTGGCGACGATTGTCCCGATCGCGAACCACAGGCCGGTCATTTGGCCAAAATCGCGCAGTGCCGGTCGTAGCATAATAAGAGCGTTGAGCAGCCGACGGCCGATTAACGCTGGCCTAAACCGTGCGACCTCTAAATCGTGAGAATCGGTAGTGGATTTGATCGTGGCCATTCTTAATCTCAACTTGATTATCCAAAATTGCCCAATGCTGCCAGGAGATTCACTAGTTGGTGAGACCACCGCGGGTCACCCAAGTTTCATAAATGTCGTCTGACCACAGCGAGGTGATCCAATGCAATATCGATGCGATCTGTTCCGCGGATAGTTTGTCGCCCCAGGCCGGCATGCTGCCGCCCAGCGACGCCGTGCCTTCGTTGATAATGCGGGTAAGAACCGAATTCGGATGGTGCCAGGCATGAGCGGAGCCGTTAAGGGGTGGCGGAGGATACTTGCCTTCCGCGTCGCGGGACTGCCAGTCCGGGGCGATGCCCTCTGCATTCCAGCCGTGACACACCGCACAGTTCTTTCTAAACAGAGCGCGTCCGGTGCTGACTGTTTCCGCATCAAACTCGGGAACGGCTGCAGTTTGGGCCGAAGCGCTGCCGAGTAGCAGCGCGAACACCATCGGCGGGACGGCCAGCACGGTTGCAACGATAGAAAGATGGACGGGTTGTTTCCTTGACATCATAGATATCTTCTGATTGCAGTATGTAAACTAACAAGTCGTCACAATCGTGAATACAATCGCATCTTGACTGCGTAACGCGTGGTCGATGAAATCGACACGCGGGCGGTTCAAATCAATGTCGGGGGTTTGCTTTGCGGTGGAGCGGGTCGACAGTGATGGGCGCGGTGATCCGGTGCATGCGGCAACACGGTTGCTAAACGGTATCGAGGGCGATTGCGACACGCAGCGCGTCACAAATTCCACCCACACAAGCGGAGTAGGTCGGACAGTGCATCGTTTGATCGTGTACGGATGCCCGACTAACTTGCCCATCCGCTAGCAGTGACATGCCGACGTCGTCGCAAAGTCGTTGCCAGTCCCATAAGCGCCGAAGTTTTCGGTAACGAATAACGCGTACATCAATATTGTGGCCGTAACGATTAACGCCTGCGTACGTGACGGGTTAGGCCATGTGAATGGCACATTTATACGAATCCCGTCTGCAAAATCGGGAAGCCTTAATAATTACGCAGATCGATGCGTGCCGCGTTCACTTCGGGTTAGTTGTAGCCGATAACTCGCCGGCTGCCCGGAACGACGTATCCGTAACCGAATCTGTCGTAGCACATCGTGCCGCCAATTCGTTTGCTGTGGCCGTATGTGCCGTGAACCAATTTGGACACCGGGTGGCAGGCACGCCTGTAGCTGGAACCGCCATAGCCATTGGTATTTGAACTCTGGTAATTACGATATGATCGATAGTTGTAGGATAGCTTCGGTTGGTGTCTATAGGGGTGTCGATACAGTCGACGATCGTGCGGCCGATAGCCGTACGGATGGTGATAGAAGCGCTGTAGACGGCGGATGTCGACATGACCACCGTGCCCATGGTGTTTTTTGATGCCGTGGCCGTAATGGCGGGTGCTGTTACCGTGGCCGTAATGGCGGGTGTTGCTACCGTAGCGGTAATGGCCGCTGCTGCCGATCTGAATGTGGCCGCCGACACTGCTACCGGCCACCGACGGCTGGGTTGCGCCGGCCGCGGCGAGAGTAGCCAGGACGACGATACTGTGACGAATTGATTTCAATGTGAACCTCCGAATCGTAACGCTCAATGTCGGCGATATCGTGACACCCGTATGCTGAACCGGCGCTGAAGAATATCTGAACATTCCTAAGAATAGCTGAACATTCCCGAGGAGTCGCTATCCGATGTCAAAATTAGACCCGTGGATTAGCGAAACTACTGCGTATCCGGTCAATTCCACTGCGAGATGGCGCCAGCACCAGGTCACCGCCCGCGGCTTGGCGTTCGTAGCCGGCGATGGTTGCAAACGCTGCGTTCTGACCACGATCGATCCGGGCACGTCGATTAGACACGCCAAGCAAGAGCCGTTGCGTACCTCGCATCCTCTCGCCGGCGCGGGAAACGAGCGCCCTATTTCGGGCAGTATTTTATTCCTGAAACCGGCGGCACCATTCGCGAAGGCGATCGATTGCAGATTTTATGAGCGCCGACTCATGGGCTCGATCGGCGCATCAGTGGTCTGAGAATAGCTGACCGAATTCGGGTTGGCGATCGGTAACACCGGCCAGGCGCAGACAATGCCAGGCCATTGCGTGGTTGCTGGACGACACCGGTTTGCCTATCGCGGTTTCGATTTCCGCCACAGTACCGACAAGTCGCAGACTCGTACAAGACACGAACACCATGTCGACATCGTCGCGCCGACCCAAATCGATCGCGGCGGTACGTATCGAGTCTTGATCGATTCGTGCGGCGCGGCTGTCGTCTTCTTCGTTAAACGATCCAAATACGGTGACCCGGTATCCGCGGTCTTCGATGTACTTTCGGACCGCTTGATTGACATCGTCACGATACGGTGTCAGCACCGCTAGTCGCTTCGCGCCAAGCCGGTCAAACGCCGCCATGGCCGCGGTGATCGGTGTTGTAAACTTCGCACCGGGTTGGGCTTCGCGTAGACGCGCAAAGACCTGTTGCTCGCCAATCACCATACTGGCGGATGTGCACCCGAATGCCACCACATCCAATTTTTGACCCGGTAGGATCAGGCCGGCCGAATCGGTCAATCGCGCTTCCATCGCGCGCAGTGTGTCCGGTGTCACCGTGTTATCGTTCAAGATGCGGTTTTCAAAAAATGCGACGCCGGGAAGATTCAGTATCTGCCGGAATTCGAATTCGATGGTTTGATCAGTAGCCAAAACGATCACACCGATCGCGGCACGCGCCGCTACCCCCGTATCCACTTCGAATGGAATATGCGTGCGATTGATCGTCGAGGATCCAACGATGTCGGTTGCGGATTGAACCATGGCAGAATACTCCTATGACAGCGTCAAGCTGGAAAATAGGAATTATAAACGTTCTGTAATCCTGACGTCACGACCCAGTAGGACATGGTATCGATGCTAAGCCGTTATCCGCACTGCCCGCCGAAAGGAGCGCTAGCCATCGAGTGGACTTCTCACTCGCCTGCCGCCTCGATTTAATACGTGTGTGTAAATCATGGTAGTGGAAAAATTCGAATGCCCAGGCAGTTCCTGGACTGTTCTTATATAATAGCCGGACTCCAGAAAATGCGTGGCGAAGGAATGCCTCAATGCATGACAGTTGACCTTCTTCGAAAGGCCAGCCGCATCTGCAGCCCCCTGGCTGCATTTTTATACTTGCGTGCCAGCGCATAGGGCAAATGGACTTTGCCAAATCCGCCCGACAAATCCTTATTATGCATAACCGCGACTTTGTCCAGTTGCTGCTTTAGGGGTACTACCAGCCGATCCGGCAGAGGCACCAGACGGTCCCGGTTACCCTTGCCACCACGCACAATCAATTGGCCATAATCGAAATCGACATCGCACACCCACAGACGTACGCATTCCATCATCTGCCTATCGCACCGAGATTTTTTCGACATCGCGGCCGCCGAACTCACCGAGGCGCCGCCCCGGATGGGCATCGATAAAGACTTAGACATGCCGAACATACCAACGGCGCCCACGCTCCGGTACGTCGTAAGACGATGTAATCGAAATGCGTTTATTCCAGAATCGAGACGATGAGTCATCCATGACAAAAGCTCCTTGCGGGACTAGAATTGTTGTTTAAAGCACGACGGCACTATACGACATCAGGGATCATCATTACGACGATATACAGAATTCTGTAATATCTGATGCTCCAATCTTCTGTATCGTTAAATGTTAGTCATTTGCGAGAACGCACTGGACCAAGGCAATGACCGAAAGCTGGGATAAATATGCTGCCGAATGGGATGACAACGAAGCCGTCATTACATATTCCAAGAAGGCCTTCGCATCGCTGTGCGAAATTGCGGAACTCGATGGGCTTCGCATATTTGACTTTGGCTGTGGGACTGGGCTGCTGTCCGAACAGATGGCAAAACATGCTGAACGCATAGTCGCACTTGACCCGTCTGTAAAGATGGCCGCGGTTCTTAAGAGGAAGAATCTGCAAAACGTTGACGCTCTGGTTGGAGAAATCACTGACGAAACTCTCCAAAGCCGAGCTGACTTCGTCAGCAGTTTTGATCTTGTTGTGGCGTCCTCGGTTTGTGCGTTCCTTCCCGACTACCGACTGACATTAGGGTTGTTGAAGCGCCTGTTGAAGCCAAGAGGGCTTCTTATCCAATGGGATTGGCTTAAGTCCGGTGAGGATCAAGAATCTGGGTTCACAGAAAGTGAGGTGGCGACTGAATTTGAGAGGGTGGGCCTGAGGGTATTATCCATATCTACACCCTTTTCATTGGATGGCGAGAGCGGTGGGATGAAGGTCGTTATGGGTGTAGGAATGTCTAACCAATTGCTCAACACGGACGGCATGAAGCGTCGCTACTTCGTCGCGCCGCCTCATGCTGCCGGTTAGCTCAAACGTTAGGCGCCACTGCAAGGGCCCCGTTAGATGACCATCAGAATCAAAAGACTAGGTAGCAAGCGAGAAACTGACGAAGGGTTGCGAATCGGAACAGTACGACGACCCCCTCGAGGAGTGCGCAAGGCAGAATACTCGGCAAAGAACATCTTTGATGTTTGGTTCCCAAACCTTTCTCCAAGCGACGCATTGCTAAAGGAATTCTTTCCTATAACGGATCAAAAAACATGGCGTACATTCAAGCGACGTTTTCTGGCGGAAATGAAACAGACCGGACCTACTCGGGATCTGGA
>CAXMMZ010000126.1:0-2510 GCA_964194565.1 Arenicellales bacterium | reverse complement strand
CCGAGCTTGGCGCGGGCTTCGTCGGCGCTACACGGGCGAGCGCCCAACTCACGAATAATGCGGATCGCTTTTTCGACGAGAGTACCGTTGCTGGCGTATACACCTTTCTCCAAGTACAGGTTGTCTTCGAGTCCGACCCGGACGTGGCCGCCCAGTAGTGCGGCCTGCGCCACCATCGGCATTTGCGTGCGGCCGATACCGAATCCGGCCCATACCGCGTTGTCGGGCATTTGCGTCGACATCGCATACATGCTGGCAGTATTGGCATCGGCACCCCAAGGAATACCGAGACACACCTGAAACATCGGCGGATCGTCCACCAAACCTTCCTTGATCAATTGATTGGCGAATCGCAGGTGGCCCATATCAAATACCTCCATTTCCGGTTTTACACCAATTTCCTGATAGCGCTTCGCCATAGTGCGAAGAATATTCGGAGTTTGTACATAGACGATATTGCCGTCACCGAAATTCATCGTGCCGCAATCCAATGTCGCAATTTCCGGTAACAGTTCTTCGACGTGCTTCAAGCGTGTCTTTGCGTTAACCATATCGCTGCTCGGACCCATGCGGCTTGGGTCGTCGTCATCCACTTCAAGGTCACCCCCCATACCGGCCGTCAGGTTGATGAGCACATCGCCCGAATGCGCCCGCACTCGGTCCACGACATGCCGGAAATAGTCGAGATTGCGGCTGCCCTGCCCCGTCTCCGGGTCGCGCACGTGGATGTGCACAATGGCGGCGCCTGCCTCGGCGGCTTCGATAGCCGCATCGGCAATTTGATCCGGCGTGACTGGGATCGCCGGGTGCTTATCCACGGTATCGCCCGCTCCCGTCACCGCGCAGGTGACAATAACTTCTCTATTCATCGACATGTTACGCTCCTCGCTGCCAGCACACTGGCAAAGTTCACTGTTAATTTAGGGAACCTCTGCTCAACTCGCCATGGCCTATTCCCCGTACATCACTCGGGCTCGGGCCAACCGTCCTCCCCGTGCGGAAACCAATCTTCCGCCAATACCTGCTGGATACGCAACAAACATTTGTCGCGGCGCCGTTCCAATTCCGTAAAATCCCGCTGACCGGCTTCAGTTTCGCAACCTTCGACGATGCGTTGCTTTAATTCTCCGGTCAATTCCGGAGCTTTAAGTTTTGTCCAGGGCAATTCCAATGCCGGGCCAAACTGTTCTATGGTATGCCGCATTCCGCCCGGCCCGCCGCCCAGATGCCAGGCCATGAAAGTTCCCATAAAAGCCCAGCGCAAACCCGGGCCGCCAGTGATGGCCGCGTCGATCTCGGGCACGGTCGCAACACCATCATTGATGAGGTGCAGCGCTTCGCGATACATCGCCTCCTGTAATCGATCCGCGATATACGCTTCGATTTCCTTGCGTACGTGCAGGGGCCGCATACCGATACGCCGGTAAAACGCGATCGCCGTTCGAATCGCTTCGCGGCTCGTCTGCTCGCCGCCTACGACCTCTACCAAGGGCAATAGGTAGACCGGCGCGAACGGATGGCCGATCACGACCCGCTCGGGATGTGCGCAACGCGACTGCAATCGACTCGGCAACAAACCCGACGAGCTCGAAGCGATGACCACATCTGACCGCGCATGTTCATCGATCTGCCGAAATACATCGATTTTAAGTTCTTCGCGCTCCGGAACATTCTCCTGGATGAAGTCAGCGTCAGCGATGGCTTCGGCAAGGTCGCCCGTGAACCGCAAGCGGCCCCGATCCGCGCCCGCCGCCAAGCCTACCTGCTCGAGAGAAGACCACGCGTTGTCCACATTCCGCCGCAACAGCGCTTCGGCATTCGCGCCCGGGTCCGTCGCGATCACATCGAAACCGTGGGCAAGACAGCGCGCCGCCCAACCGGCACCGATGACTCCCGTTCCGACCAGCGCAATGCGTCGTATGGATTGTGCTTTCACGTGTGAAGTCCTGTCTCGTTATTGGTTGACGATGGCCCTGGCGGATCGCAAGGAATGATCACCGTTAGGCGTAGTTCACCAAAGCGTTATCGATTCCGCCTAAACCCCGCGAAAATTTGGCTCGCGCTTTTCTACGAAAGCCCGCACGCCCTCCTGCGCGTCGTCGGATTTGAGCATTTTTCGGTACACCGGCAAATCGCCGGTACGCATCGTTTCGAATGCGCCCTGAATCGTGCCACCTTCAATCTTACGCAATACTTCCTTCACGGTTTGCAGTGCCAAAGGTGCTGCGGTGGCTAATTGATCCGCCCATGCGCGCGCTTTGTCAATGAGCTGCTCGCCCGGCACGACGCAATTAACGAGCCCGTAGCTAGCCGCTTCCGCAGCTGCCATACGACGACCCAGCAGTAACATTTCCATCGCAATATTGTAAGGTAGCCGACGCGGCAAACGCTGCAATGCCCCGGCGTCCGGCACAATACCCAACGGCAACTCCGGCAACGCAAACTCGGCGTGGTCGGCCGCTATGATCAAATCGCACGACATCACTAACTCGAAGCCACCGCCGATGGCA
>CAXMMZ010000125.1:0-11383 GCA_964194565.1 Arenicellales bacterium | reverse complement strand
GTTTTGTGGTTGCTTAAACAAATTGCGCATGGCGGGCGATGTAAATCGATATATAAACCACGAGTAAGCGCGCAGCCCCTTTCGGATACGTCGTTCGTACCGGCGGCACGAAATGTTAAACTTTCGCTTCTCGCCACGTAACCAGTGCTCGACTATGGGTACGCCACCTTCCGCACTGTTCATTGCCAGATAAACACCGCTGGAAAACACCGGATCGATAAACGCAAAAGCGTCGCCGATCAACAAATAGCCACTTCCGCAGAGCCGGGTTGCAGCATAGGAATAGTTTCCAGTGACTCGAATTGGAGAAACTGCGCTCGCTTGATTGGCGCGCTTATTCGCGGGGGGACATAGAGCCAGTGTCTGCGAAAAGAACGCTTCGGTTTCGCCACGCCGCTGCTTGAGATACTCGGGCCAACATACCGCACCGATGCTCATGACATCGTCCGGCAGTGGAATCATCCATAACCAACCATGGGGAAACCAATATAAGCTAATGTTCCCCGCATTCTCTCCGGGGCGCCTTGCAACCCCTTTGAAATGGCCGAAAATCGCCGCACTCGCGTGTCGGGAATTTTTACGCTTCCAACCGTTGGCGCCGGCCAGAAAAGTATCGCGCCCAGAGGCATCCACAACAAACCGGGGCGTCCAGGACTGCTCGTTGCCGCCTCCGTTTTCGCTGAGGACACGATGTGGTCCAGCCGAATCCAATTCAACCTTAAGCACTTTATGATTTTGATGTGTTTCCACGCCAGCCCGGCGGCAATTCTCGAATAGCATGTGGTCAAACGTCTCGCGCTTCACTTCAAACGCATGCTTCGGGCTGTCACCAAGCGCGCGGTCAAAATTAAAAGTACGATAAACAAGCGGATTGTCACCATAAGTAAAGTCAGCACCTCGTTTCACAACGGCAATCTGCTGCAGCTGGTCAAGTACACCCAATCGCTTCAGTATGGGAAGATTCATAGGTAATAGAGACTCACCGATATGGAAGCGCGGATGCTCATCTTTTTCCAGCAAAACCACCTTACGGCCGTTGCGCGCGAGCAGGGCGCCTATAGTCGATCCTGCAGGGCCGCCACCAATGATCAAGACATCTGGGCTTGTCGTCATATCATTAACAATTTATAGAGACGCGCAACGTGCATGAAATGTAAAAGATAGTATAAAATATATCACTCTAGAAATATGTATAAACTTCTGGGCCGAAGATGTCTGACCAATCACCTGCCGAACAAGAACTAGCACAGTTGCTGGTGGAAACTTTAAACCTGGAGGATATTGGTGCTGGCGATATTGCTCCCGAAGAACCCTTATTTGGCGAAGGACTCGGGCTCGACTCCATAGATGCGCTGGAGTTAGCCCTGGCGATTTCTCAGAAACACGGTGTGCAACTGCGCGCGGAAGATGAACTAACCCGCGAGATATTGTTTAGTTTGCGTACATTGTCTAATTTCATCGAGGAGAGCCGGACGACCTGAATGCGAGTACACAATACTCGTTGGTTTAATTTCCTAATACTATGCCGGTGACGATGAGCAAAACGCAATCGTTGCTTGATCGCGGGCTGGACGACTGCATCGCCAGCATTACAATTCGGGTAGAGACGAAGAATGATCCCCCTCGCACGATCCCCGTAAGCGAATTTCTAGCGCATGTCAACGCGTTGGCCGACGCGCTCCCCCAGCGGTCCTACGCCATCAACTTGTGTGCTAACCGCTACCGGTTTTTGGTCGCATTCGCAGCCGTCATCGTTCGAGGTCAATGTAACTTATTGCCATCGAACAGAAACCAGGCGACCCAACGCAATTTCGCCAGTCGTTACCCTGGCAGCTATATTATTCATGACGGATTTGAAACTGCATCGGGAGTAGAAGCATTCGAGTTTTCGAGACTATCGAATGTGTCAGCGAGCATCACCAGTCCCCCGGCCATACCTTTGGATCAGGTATGTGCTATCTCTTTTACCTCCGGGTCTACCGGTGAATCGAAAGCCAATATCAAGACATGGCGAATGCTGTATCACGGAATGCAAATAAACTCCCGTTATTATCTAGATGATAGTCGCACGGCGCAGTCGTTGTTAGCGACCGTTCCCGCGCAGCATATGTATGGCCTCGAAAGCTCAATAATGATGCCGCTATGCACCAACGTATGTGTTGCGGATGGGCAACCGTTGTTTCCGGAGGATGTTCGCAGTGCACTCGCTCGTATGCCCGCGCCGCGTATCCTAGCGACAACCCCTGTACATATTCGTGCGCTTGAAAATAGCAATCTGGAGTTTCCCGAGGTCGAACTAATATTGAGCGCAACCGCTGTTCTTGAACAGGCTATGGCCAAACGCATCGAAACCAGATTTGGCGGCAAGCTACGGGAAATCTACGGCTGTAGTGAAGTAGGCGCGATCGCGCGTCGCCAAACGACGCAAAGCGATCTATGGGAGGCCTTTGACGTTTTCTACTTTAGCCGCTCCGAGTCGCGAGTAGTCGTTGGGGCCAGCCATTTGCAGGACGAGGTCATACTGCAGGACGTTTTGGAGTTCTCCGGCGATCGTCGCTTCCGTTTGCTCGGCAGGAGTGAGGATATGATAAACATTGCCGGCAAACGCGGTTCGCTGTCCGAGCTGAACCGTTTACTATTGGAAACACCAGGCGTCGACGACGGTATCATTTTTGAGCCGCCGGCAGACGGCACAACGGGCCGGTTAGCCGCGTTGCTGGTGGCGCCCGAATTATCGAAGCGAGAGGCGATGGCCCACGTTCGCGCGAATGTTGACCCCGTATTCGTGCCGAGGCGCGTGGTTTTTGTTGAGAGTCTGTCGCGATCCGAATCAGGTAAGCTGCCACGTGAGCAAGTGTTAGCTCACTTTAAGGCGGGAACTTAGTTCCGACTTTATGGCAGCGGACCAAGGCGTTTATCGAATGTACAATTTGCCTTTATGTGTGGCGTTTTTATTGCTACGTGGATACCAACGATGCGCACCCCGAACTTCCTTGCGAAGGACCGCAAACTGCTTTGATGGTTGCCCATATTGAATCGGGTAAACAGCGTGAGAAAATTTCGGGGCCGCGCCGCCACAGTGGTTATTTTTCTATTGTTGCTGCCACCGGCACTGGCAACTGAAAATCTAACTTCACAGTTGAAAGCGGTTAGCTCCAGTTTGCTTAGTGCAGAGCAGATAGACGGTAAACACCAGATTGCGTTTCGGGAAGAACGTCATAGCGAATTGCTGACTCAAGCGGCGGTATTTGAGGGACGGTTAATCTACGATCCGGAATCCCGCTCGCTTAAGAAAGCCGTAACGCACCCGAACGCAGTTAGTATGACGATGAATGATCAGACTCTGGTAATAGAAACCAGCGAAGGGAGGCGCCGTT
Organism: Arenicellales bacterium; assembly: GCA_964194565.1. Taxonomy (GTDB): domain Bacteria; phylum Pseudomonadota; class Gammaproteobacteria; order Arenicellales; family JAOTWM01; genus JAOTWM01. The sequence goes on along the minus strand of CAXMMZ010000125.1, from coordinate 8,006 downwards.
TCTCACTTCGCACGCGACCCGCATTGCGAGCCATTATGGCGGGCTTCCGTGCATTAGTGGAGGGCGATGTCGATGCCCTGGAGTCACATTTCGAGTCGACATATGAGCAACAAGCGGATGAGTGGCGACTGGTGTTGACACCTCGTGCCAAACGCTTGGCGAAACGCATGAAGTCGATCACGATTATCGGGCGCAACTCGCGAATCGACAGTATCGCCACGCTAATGAATAATGGGGACCGTCAATTCATGACTCTAATTCCCGTGCTAGCGGAACATGAGTGATTCGCGAGGACGGAAACGGATACCCGCCAACATTACATTATGGCTATTATTTTTATCGGCATGCGTAACGATATTGGTATTCAATCTGCGATTTAGTTATGACTTAGGCATTTTTCTACCCGCACCGCGAACTGCATCGCAAAAGGTTCTTATTGAGCGACTGGGCGAAGGACCTGGATCGCGCTTTCTGTTGGTCGGTTTAACCGGCGCCAGCGGCGAGCAAACAGAAACGGCGCAACAGGCCTTGGAGGAATCCGGCGCTTTCATGCGTGTTCTATCCAGCGCTTCGACGCCCGAGTTGTCCGCTATACCGGATGTCCTCTGGCGCTATAGGTATTTACTTTCCGACGGGTCGCTCGACAGAAAGGCGCTTAGCGACTCACTTCAGCAGCGCGCATCCGACCTGGCACTCTTCTCCGGTGAAGAATTCAATACCTTAGTTACGGCGGATCCGGGGTTTACTTCCATTAAAATTATGGAAGCTTTAACTCCGACAGAGTCCGTCGCCGATAGTTGGGTCACTGATCAGGGCACGGCCTTGTTGATCGTAGAAACCCAAACGCCGGCATTCGATCTATCCGGACAAAAAATGGCCGTTGAGGCGATACAGAATATCCTCGTTGATGTAGTGAAGTTCGATCCGGAGAATATCGAAATTAGCGGTGTCGGCGCGTTCGGAGTCGAACTCCAACAAGTCATACAGTCGGAAGCGACCAAGCGTTCTGTCGTCGCCAGCGTTGGACTGGCGCTGGTGCTAATTCTCGCGTATCGGCGATGGATGCCACTCGTGCTGGCTGGCGTTCCACTATTGACGGCAATGATCGCTGGCCTAAGTGCCGTGGCGCTCGTATTTCCGCAAGTCCACGGCATTACTTTAGCATTTGGTTTTACCTTATTAGGAATCGCGATCGATTATCCGTTGCACTTGCTCAGCCACGCGCGCCGTCAATCTAGTTTATCGGCCATTGAGAATATTTGGCCGACATTGCGTTTGGGCGTTGCCAGCACACTGATTGCCTACGTTGGAATCGCGTTGTCGGGTGCTCAAGGGCTGGCGCAGCTTGGAATTTTTACATCGGTGGGTATAGCTACGGCTGCATTGGTAACTCGGTGGGTGCTGCCGTCTATGATGAAGCTCAAATCCGGGGAACTCGAGGTCGGCAAATCTGCGCGGCTACCGAGCAAAGCGACACGCTTACGCTGGTCACCCGTAATAGTCATGTTGGTAGCCGGTAGCGGCTTGATGTTTGTCGCGTGGCAAAGCGCAGGCTACGGTTCGATATGGAACAATAGTCTGGCTTCTCTAAGTCCCGTTCCTAAGCACCGGCTGAGCAGAGACAATGAGCTACGCCGACTTGCAGGTACGCCTGACTTGCGGCATGTCATCACGCTGCGTAATTCCGATTTACAACATACGCTGCGAGCAACTGAAGCGCTCGACAGCGATCTGCGTTCTGCGTCTGGGCGCGGATTGGTAAGTCATTGGCAAACCGTTACGCGATTGCTCCCCAGCGAAACTAGCCAATTGCGGCGACAACACCAACTACCGGATGAGGAAAATTTACTTAATACATTGACTCACGCTCTAAGCAACACGCCGTTTGCATTAGCAGCGTTCGAATCCTTTCAGGACGACGTGGCTGCTAGTCGGACGCTTCCACTTCTAACGAAAGAAGATTTCCACGGCTCGCCGCTGCAAGTATTTATGGACAACCACCTTTATCAACACGATAGCGAATGGGTTAGTATTATCAGTCTGTACGGGTTAGGTGATATCGCCGCACTTAAGGATTGGTTAGGCGATCGTGACATCGACGCGAAATTAGTGGATTTCCGATCCGCATCTGAAACACTGGTCGCGAACTACCGTAACCACACGTTAAAGCTGTTAGCGACTGCACTGCTAGTAATCCTCGTATTACTGTTGTGGCGACTACCGAAGGGGCGCGCACTGTGGTCGTTGGCCTGTGTGCTCTCAGTTCTGACTGCAACATCGGCGAGTGTCTACTTATTGAGTGGCTCGCTAAATCTTTATCATATGATGGCGTTATTACTGGTGGCTGGGTTGGGCCTGGATTATGTATTGTTTATCAGCCGCGACGAAAAATCGGTCGGTGATCGATCTGACACGAGTCATGCCGTAATCGCGTGCGCCGTTTCAACCACCGTCGCGTTCGGCGTGTTAGGGCTATCCGCGATTCCGGCATTACAGTCCATGGGTAGTGCCGTGGCAATCGGTACGGTGTTGAATATTTCGGTGGCGTGGTTTGGAGTAAATCGAGCTACGGTGCAGCATACATAGCACCCCATGCGGCCATCTAGTGGAGGCGCATTTGTAAGCCGAGCAATTACTGTACTATTACGTCATCACAATTCCTGGAAAATGGATTGCAAAGCAGGTAGATTGCGACTATTCATAGACGCCTACAATACAACGAAATCATATTTCATTATCGCCTGATGACTGAACAGGAAATTCGGGATCAACTCAGCGAGATCCTGGTGCAACAATTCGAGATTGATGCGAATGACGTGCAACCGCAGGCGCATCTATACGATGATTTGGGTATAGACAGTATCGACGCAGTGGACCTGATCGTCCGACTTAAGGAAATTACTGGCCTGCGGATTCCACCGGAGGATTTCAAGAACGTTCGCACGGTGGAAGACGTGGTGCGGGTAGTGACCTCACTGACGGTCAACGCTTGAACGACGCGCTGATGCCTATTCAGGGGAAACAAGCGCTTGTCGTTAACATGTCAAGACGACCGGGATTCGCAAGATAGTTGAGGAGGGCCCTGACCGCGTGCTGCAATTTCTTACCGCCGGCCTCATGGTTGTCTATCCTATTCTGGTTTATTTTGGACTGGCGTATCTCAGGCCAAGCTTTTTTGGCATAGCGCTGCTCGTGGTTGCGTTGCTGCGCATGCGTGGAATCCCGAGTAGTCAACGTCGCGAACTGCTGATACCGCTGTTATTGCTCATGATCTATTCTGTGGGGATTGCGCTGAGCAACAGCGAACTACTGCTGCGCACCTATCCCGTACTAATGAGCTTAACCGTGTTTTATTTATTCGCTAAAACACTGTGGCGGCCGCCCACCATGATTGAACGCTTAGCTGCGATGCGTGGCGTGGAAATCAGCCCCGAGGGCCTTGGTGGCTATGTGCAGCGTTTGACGTTGGTATGGTGTGTATTCTTAGCGATAAATGCGAGCGTTGCGGCATACACTGCAATTTATAGCTCCCTTAAGACTTGGGCATTTTATAATGGTTTTCTGGCATACATTTTAATGGGAGCTCTTTTGCTTGGAGAGATGATATTCAGACGGTTCTACAAACGACGCATGCTGGCGCGTAAAGAAATCAACACGTGAACTCGCCCACCATACAGACTGGCGGCCCAACAGTTGATTGATCACCCGGATGTAGCTCGAGTACAGTTTGTTGAACACCAGCGGTTGGTAAGAATAGAACTCAACGATTCCGGCCACGAACGGCTGAAAACGGTTTCACACACTGAGTTAGCCACCATCATACGAGAGTCCTTTGGCGAGGATCTAGACCCTCGATACAAGGTCGAGTTTGCAGTCTCGCGCGATCACTCGATGGATTTTATCGATGGTGACGAGTGGCCCCGGTTGCTATCCATGCGGCGTACCGAGAACGGTGCGGAACTAAACCTCTGGGTGCAACAGAAATTAGCCTGGTTTCAAGGACATTACCCAAGGCACCCAGTCCTGGCCGGGGTGGTGCAAACGCATTGGGTTTGCGTGATCGCGCGCCACTTGTTTGGATTCAGCTCAGATTTCGAAGCCATTGAAAATCTAAAGTTTCAACGTATTATCGAGCCGCAAACACAACTTCTTTTGTCTTTAGAATACTCTAGCGAGAAACAACGGGTCGTATTCCGCTATTGTTCGAAGGATAGCGACTACTCTAAAGGACGTATACTGTTTTTACCATGACATTTAATCCGTGCATGGTGGTGCCACACTACAACCATGACCAATTGCTGCAAACCGTTATTGCTCAACTACAGATGTTGAATATACCACTCATCCTGGTAGACGACGGTAGCAGCGACGCGAGTTTTACGAAGGTGCAATCGCTAGTAGATGGTGCAAACTGGATTCATTTGCTACGCCATCCCGTAAATCGTGGTAAGGGTGCCGCCGTGTCAACCGGTCTGCGCCATGCACGATTAACCGAATTCTCTCACGCGCTACAAGTCGATGCAGACGGTCAACACAACGTCGACGATGTACCACGAATTATAGAGCTTGCCCGAGAGTTTCCGGAGGCAATCGTTTCCGGGTTACCGCAGTTTGATCATGACATACCCAAGTTGCGTTACTACGGTCGTATGTTGACGCATACTCTCATTATGCTGGAAACGCTGTCATTGCGGGTGCGTGATGCGATGTGCGGTTTTCGCGTATATCCTCTAGCAACTATCGACAAGCTTTTTGACCGGTATTATCTTGGGCCTCGTATGGATTTCGATGTCGAAGTGCTGGTCAAAGCCGATTGGGCTGGAATAGAGATTCGCTATCTGCCAACACCGGTAACATACCCCGAGTCCGGGGTCTCGCACTTCGACTATATTCGCGATAACGTCGATATTACCCGCATGCATCTACGTTTGCTCGCCGGCATGTTGCCACGTCTGCCATTATTATTATGGCGGCAGTTGACCGCTTTTGTTCCTTAAAAAACTGCTAATCATCATATGGAATCCTCCCCTAGTAGCCATTGGGCGCGTATGGCAGAAGCGGGTAACTACGTCGGCATCGTGTTTATCTATTGGATTTTCCGTTGCCTTGGCCGCCGGGTGTTTCGGGTCATCCTGTTTCCGGTCGTAGTTTACTTTTATATAGCGCGCCGCGAAGCACGCCTCGCCTCCAGAGATTACCTCGAACATCTCTATCAATCCTCGCCCGGCATTTTCTCGTCACCACCCGGATTGATGACCAGTTTTCGGCATTTCCAGCAATTCGGCGAAGCCGCTCTGGACAAAGCAGTAGCATGGTCGGGTAAGCTCCCTGAAGGATGCATCGACGTAGTGGATGAACAGGCTTATCGCGCGATGTTCGAGGGAACACGAGGCCGGTTAATTATTGGCTCACATCTGGGTAATTTAGAATTCTGCCGTGGCTTCGCCAGTCAACATCGCGAAGTGCTAATTAATGCTTTAGTGTACGACCACCACGCAATCAATTTTAATCGTGTTATCAGTCGTCTCAATCCAAAATCACGCGTCAGATTATTCCAGGTCACCGAATTGAGTATATCCACCATGCTGTCGTTAAAGAATAAAATTGACAACGGCGAATGGGTGGTTATTGCCGGTGACCGCATACCCGTTATCGGCGGCGTTCGCCGCACGGGTCAGGTCGATTTTTTGGGGGCGCCGGCGCCGTTTCCGATCGGTCCTTATATATTAGCTTCTACTCTACAATGTCCGGTCAACTTGCTGTTTGCGTATCGTCAAGGCGATCGTGTGAAAGTAAACTTCGAAACATTCGCTGGCCGCATCATGCTCAACCGTGCACAACGTGACACACAGCTACACCAATGGACGCAGAAGTTTGCCGATCGATTGGCCGACAACTGTCGTGCGGCGCCGTTACAATGGTTTAACTTCTATCCATTCTGGGATTCGAAGATCGGTGAGTCGGCGTCGTCGAATAATCAACGACAACGAGCTGCATCGTGAGGATGCCAACGTCTATCCGCGCGAGCGAGCGTGCCGTTTCATTGTGTTAAATGCGCCAAACTTGCCGTGGAGACGTAACACTACACTCACGGCGCTGCGCCCCCAAAACTAGCGTGAATAAATATCATAACTACAATGTCGAGAAACTGGTTTCGCACCGCGCGCCAATGTTATTGCTGGATCGTGTTATCGAGGCAAGTCGGCTGTATGCCGTGGCAGAGACGACAATCACGCAATATTCCAAATTTTACTGTGCTGGACGAGGTGTTCCGGCTTGGGTGGGAATGGAGTACATGGCCCAGGCTGTCGCCGTGATCGGTGGTGTGCAAGCGCTGGAAGATAGTGATCCGGTACCCATGGGATATTTGCTCGGCACACGTAACTACCGTTGCGCCGTTCCTTGGTTCGACGACGGCTGTGTTTTGCGGGTACGTTGCGAAGAGGAGATTGTGGATGGTAATGGGCTGGGCGCATACAATTGTCAGATAGCGACGGGATCGTTCGATATTAATGATGTTGTGGCGCACTCACGGTTGACGGTATATAAGGTGCCGGCCGCCAGCAAAACAATGGATAACTAGGACCTTGGCAGAATGTATTCTGGTTACGGGCGCAAGTCGTGGCATCGGTAAAGCTGTCGCCGCTGCGCTCGCAAAAGGGGGTTATGATCTCGTAGTCCACTACGTGCGTGATGCCGACGGCGCCGGCGACACGGCAAAAGCAATTACGGCTATGGGATTAAATGCACGTGTCGTGCAATTCGATATTTCGAGTCGCGATCAAACTCGGGCCGTATTAGAACAAGATATCGAGCAGCACGGCGTATACTATGGTGTCGTGTGTAATGCCGGGATTTCCATCGATGCCGTATTTCCGATGTTGTCCGGCGATGACTGGGATCGAGTCGTTCATACGAATTTGGACGGATTCTATAATGTACTCGCACCCATAGTAATGCCAATGATTCGGCGCCGTGCGCCCGGTCGTATCGTGACTCTGGCGTCTGTCTCGGGTCTGGTGGGTAATCGTGGGCAAGTCAACTACAGCGCCGCCAAGGCTGGCATTATTGGTGCGACTAAGGCGCTGGCGCTAGAACTGGCTAGCCGCAAGATAACAGTGAATTGTGTTGCACCTGGACTGATCGATACCGATATGAGCGAAAATGCACCACGCGATGAAATCGTGAAATTAATACCGGCCGGCCGTATTGGCCAGCCCGAGGAGGTAGCGGGGTTAGTACGATTTCTCATGTCTGATGAGGCGTCGTATATCACGCGGCAGGTCATTGCCGTCAACGGCGGACTTATCTAGCCCGGATATTTCACGAACGCGGACGATGGACCAAGATGCTTCTCAATATTTGAATCGGTTGCCCCGCATACCAAGGGCCTCGGCCTCCGCGCTAGGGGCACGAAGATGAATCGCGTTGTCGTCACGGGCGCTGCTGGTATTTGCCCTCTGGGTTGCAGTTGGGCGGAAATCAAAATGAAACTGGCCGCGCAAAAGAATTGCATCCGCCGCATGGACTCCTGGGATCACTACGAAGAAATGAATACCCGCCTGGCGGCTCCGGTGCTCGGCTTCGAAGTGCCCGGTCACTACACCCGCAAACGTACCCGTAGCATGGGTCGTGTATCGTTGTTATCGGTGCGCGCCACTGAACTCGCGTTGGAACAGGCGGAATTAGTTGATCATCCCGTGCTGACGAGTGGCGAGACTGGAGTGTCTTATGGTTCCGCCACGGGCAGTACTGATGCGGTGCTGGATTTTGCACAATTGCTTGGTATGCCGTCAACGAGAAGTCTGAACGCGACCACTTATGTGCGCATGATGAGTCATACCGCGGCAGTTAATATCGATGTGTTTTTCGGCCTAAAAGGCCGGGTCATTCCGACATCCAGTGCCTGCACCGGCGGTAGTCAGGGTATCGGATATGCCTACGAAGCCATCAAATACGGCAAACAGACCGTAATGGTCGCTGGTGGTGCTGAAGAACTTTGTCCT
>CAXMMZ010000124.1:0-52515 GCA_964194565.1 Arenicellales bacterium | reverse complement strand
ATTCATACTTCTTGGAGTCACGCCCGAAGTAATCGCATGTTATTTCGTATTTTACGCGATTAATGGTTTTATCCAGCACAGCAACATTAACCTGAAATTTGGTCTTCTCAACTTCATAGCCAGCTCCAGTGAATTGCATCGTTGGCATCATGCTGAAGATCCCTCGATAGCCAACTGTAATTATGGAAACAATCTAATTATCTGGGATCTGGTTTTTCGCACCTATTATCTGCCGAGAAACAACTCTGGCCCTATAGTCGGTATTAAAGGGGTGGAGCCGTTAGGGTTTATCGATTCGTTCGGGTCGCCATTTATAGGGACGCCGCGGATAAAGACTAAGCTCATCAACCTGGCTGTTTCCCTCTTATACAAACTGGCAGAACTAAAATATTGGCGGAAATTCGAAGGATTATGTGAGCATACTGAAACCACGCAAAACAGTTTGCTGGAAGAAATACTGGCCAGGCAAGCAGACACCACGTTTGGAAGAAGTAATGGCTTTTCAGCTATAACAAACTACCAGGAATACCGGGATAAGGTTGAAGTGCAAAACTACGAAGGGCTAAGACCATTAATTGAGAAGCAGGCAATACAAAATAGTCTAGAAATAACGCACGACCCCGCGATTCTATACGCGCAAACCAGTGGTTCGACGGGAAGGCCAAAGTATATCCCGGTCACGAAACATTCCCTGGCTCAACTAAAGATCAGCCAAACACTTTCATCATTGATGATGTACCGGGCCTGCCCCGAGGCATTTAACGGAAAAATGCTGACCATAGTCAGCCCCGCCGAAGAAGGTTACAACGAGTGGGGGAAATTATACGGTTCAGCGTCAGGGTTAATTGTGAAAAATAGCCCCGAAATAATAAAAAAGAAATGCCTGTTGCCATTTGAAACATTCGAAATTCAAAACCACGATTTGAAATACGATTTGATCCTGCTGATAGCTCTGGCCGAAGAAAATATTACTTTCATGGGCACCGCAAACCCGTCGACCTTATTACATTTATTAAATCTGATTAATCAGAAAACAGATTACTTTCTCGAAATATTGTCCGGTAACATCGAAGGGATCTGGCACAAATGCGCTAGCGAATCCGAAAACAAGATACTCGCTGCTATAAACTGCAGCGAACAAAGGCTGGTTTTTCTTGAGCGTTTACTCGCTGCAAATCAGAACATTACGTTTGCCGATTTATGGCCCAAGCTTCGACTGATAGTAACCTGGACCGGGGGTAGCTGCGGGATTCCCTTGGACTCGGTTGCCAGCAGCTTGCCAAAATCCTGCAAGGTAATGGATGCAGGGTACCTGGCGTCGGAATTTCGTGGGACCATAACCCACTCCAGCACCCAATTGGGAATTCCTACCTTGCATGAGAACTTCTTTGAGTTTGTTGAAAAACAGAGTCGGGAAGACGGTGTTAACAAGTTTCTTCGATTACATGAGCTCGAGAATAACCGACAATATTACATATTCGTCACCAATCAGAATGGACTCTATCGCTACGACATGTGTGATATTGTCGAAGTATCTGGCTATTTCAAGGAGACCCCTTGTTTAAGGTTTGTTCAGAAAGGCAAAGGAACGACGAATATTACAGGCGAGAAATTGTATGAATCGCAGCTTATTAGTACGCTGAAAACACTCGCGCTTCGACATAATATTCATCCAACCTTTTACGTCTGCCTGGCTGACGAATTGGCTAGTAGATACGAACTTTTTGTGGAAACCAGCGAAGTTGTCAATTTGCCTCAGAAGAAAATTTCAATCATCGTCGATAATTTGTTGGCGGATAACAATATTGAATACAAGACAAAACGCGCCAGCAACCGGTTGAAGAAACTGGTAGTTAAGCTGCTACAACCAGGAACCTTCGAAATTTACAAAAAGAAGCTGGTTGAGGAAGGGCAACGGGAAAGTCAGTTCAAAGTAATGACCTTACAGTACTGTCGGGAAAATAAGTTTTCCTTTAGTGAACACCTAATTAGCTGACATGGGGATTCAAATGAATATACCTGGCCATCTGATACTAGTCATATAGGGACCTGACAAATGGAATCATTTCTTGAATATTTTGAGCATATGTCCGTATTGAGTAAATCACTGTGGTTAGTGTTCTGTCTATGCTTGGGTTGGGTCCTGGAGATACTGATACCGTTTCGGTCGTTTGATTATCCAAAGCTGCGGCATATATTATTCAACTTGCAGTTTTTAGTTACCCTGATCCCGATAAACCTGGGTTTTGGCTTAATCCTGGTAAACACTTTCTTATGGATTGAACTTCATCAGTTGGGCCTGTTCAATTACTTGGCCATGCCACTTCTAGCCCAACTGATTATCGCAATTCTGGCTTTTGATCTAGTTTCTCAATACGGCACCCATGTTTTGTTACATAAAGTAAATTGGCTGTGGCGTTTACACATGATCCACCACAGCGATACAAAGTTGGACACCAGTACTGGAACCAGACACCACCCGCTAGATTACATTTGCCGTGAGATTTCCGCATTACTGACGATAATATTATTAGGTGCGCCTCTGGCGTTTTATATGATTTATCGTTTAGCCACGATTTTATTTACCTATTTTACCCATTCGAACATCAGCCTGCCAAGAAAGCTGGACAGGATTTTATCTTGGGTGTTCATTACACCGGATATTCATAAGTTTCACCATCATAGTCGACAACCGTGGACAGATTCTAACTACGGCAATATTTTTTCTTTGTGGGACAGGTTATTTAGTACTCTGGTGTATAAAGACACACAAAAAATCCGGTATGGACTGGATCAGTTAGAATGGTTAAGTGAAGAAAAAGTAAACAATCAATTCTGGCTTTTACTAAAACTACCATTTACCAAGCTTGCCATTCGATAGTGGGTGCTGAGTTTCCCCTTCCAGTTGCAATTTCTGTTCGCCAGCCGGCCCGAGGTGATGAGCTGCGTATTAGGTAGCGTCTGCCGGGCGGTCGAGACACACCTGGTCCGTCAGGCCGGACCACCCGCCATTAGGAGAAACGGACGAAGGCGAATTGTTCCTGAAGAGCCTGCGCTTCACTCGCGTACCGGGTAAGCAGGCACCATAAAAATCTCCACTTCTAGTTGGGGAGTCGAATCAGTCTTCAAGCTCATCGTCCGATACTGCTTTCGTCTTGGCGCTGATTGATTAGCCGCGGCGATGAGCTGACAGGCCTGGGTTTTCCTAGCATCGAATTGAGCTTCCGCGCGCGTAGAGATGCTGATAGCGTCCTGTTGGGCGAGTCTCTGTTGGGATTGGCCCAAGTGGAGTACGGAATCGGGTTTCCCCAACTCCATTGATAATTGACCATTTGCCGCCCGGAAATGCTGCACGTACTTTTTTTAGCCGCGGTTTCCAGTACGGACTCTCTCGATAGCCTGATCCAGCGCGCGGCGATAGCGCGTGGGAAGATTGTTGTAAAGTTTCTGTTCGTGGTGATCCCGCACACTGGCCTCGATACTATTTAGAAATCGCTCCATCTTGCGCTTGAGTGATGCGACCAACCGCGAGTCGTCGGTACCGGCAAGCGACAGCGCCGCATGCTCGACATTCCAGTCATGCCGATACATCGCCTCTATGCATAGCCCACGAAAATGATTGGAGAGCGTCCGCGATTTGTGGCTCAATCCGAGTTCTTGTTCGCTCGGTTTGATCTGGAACCGATGCTTACGGAGTACCAGTAACTCGTGAGGTTCATCGTGCTGTTGCAGCCCATGGTCCCGTGATCGAGTGACCTCCGGGGTGGTGGTTCGCCGCGTCTCGCGATCAGTCGATGCTAACCCCTCCGCGCCGGCTGCCTGTAGGTGCTCGGACAGGTATCCCGCGCGCAGCACTGGGTCACCTTCTAACATTGCCTTGCCGATGGCTTTTTGCAGTTCCGATCTGAGCTCACGCGCATTTCCGTTTTGGTAACGATAATGTGTCAACAGGTTCATCGCCTTCGGTGAGATCTCGGAGATGTCGTGGCCGAGCTCGTCACATAGGATCTGTTGGAAGTGCTCCACCAATACGGGAATATCCTCGGAGCGTTCTCGCAGCGGCGGGATGTCGACTCGACTACTCATGCGCGCCAGGACGTCACCACGCAACACCCCGTCGGCGACTAGCTTTTCGGGATCCTGATTGGTGGCCAGCAAAAATTTGACCGATACGTGCTTGGTCGGCCCGCCGCCAATGCCGGGCTCAAAGGGCTTTCCTTCGAGTGGATATAACAACAAGTCCTGAACGTTTAGCGGCAGTCGGTCAAAATCATCGAGAAACAACGTCCCCCGATCGGACTGCTCGAGCAGCCCGATTTGACCTTCTTTCGGCACATTGGCAAGCCCATGCCCGGGACCGATACCGAAGAATTTCCCCAATGCGATCGCGGGGTCACCATGTTCAAACTGCGAGCAGCTTATCGCCTTAAACGCGCGTTCGCGCCGTTCACTCAGTCGATAGATAGACCATGTGATGTCCGTCTTCCCGGTGCCGGACTCCCCCACAATCATCACCGGTGCCGACCCGTGCGCCGCGATCGCCATCTCTTCGAAAACCTGATCCCATCGCGGGCTCACGCCAAGAAGCCTTTCGGATCGAATCGTCTTGATCTCCGGGTAGCGCTCTTCTAAGTGTGTCAACGATAGACTCGACGGCAGATCGGTAGACGTCCGCGCTGCCTCGTCATCAATGTAGGAATCAAGTTCCGCGTGCAGCTGCCCAATCTCTTCGACTAATTCCTCGATCCGATGATCGCGACGCTGTACCGATGCCTTCTCCCGCTGCAACTGGCCCTGCAACAGATAAATGCGTCGATGAATAATGCGGTGCACTCCGAGCAGCCGGTGCCTCATGATCGCGACGGTCATGCTGATGGGTACGAGCGCAAATGGGATGAGCACCCAGTCGAAGTCCGGTATTACTTGTCGACCGAGCAGCAGTGCCGGCAGGTTCCAAAACAGAATCATCAGAACCATGGCCGCCACGACCGAAGCAATCAGCCACCGTGACTGTTCGCGCTGCAAGGTTGACCCCGAGCGACGGTAACTATGAAGCATCGTACCGATGGTCAGAACCAACATGACGGTGTTCAAAAACTGGCGAGGCCCGATCACGCTGGCAAATCGCTCGGCGGCACTTCCCCCGCTCCACAGCAGCCATATCGACAGCACGATCACCGGAAAAAGATAAATGAGTGAGACTAGCCATCGGTGATCTTGCACAACACTTTGGCGCTGGGGAAACACGAGCGCAATGTGAAGTAGCAGGCTCGTCACCAATTGCAGCGCAAGAAACTCAAGCCCCAACAGAACTAGGAAGGTTGGCGCGTTTAGGTCGATCAGTAATGGCGAGGGGAACGTATGCCAATAGCGTACCGCGCTAAACAACCAAAAACCGGTGACGATGAAACAAAGACAAATCAAGAACGCCTCCGGCTCGCGGGTCCCAGACAGCACAATGAGTAAAGCCAACCCGCTTATAATCGCCACCAGCAAAATCCGTATGCCGTACAACCGAAACAGATCGATCGAGGTCAGGCGTCGTGGGGTAACGTCAATGGCCAGGGATTGGCCGTTACGAGTGATGGTGTAGGGGATTACTTGCCCGCGGAGCGCGTTCCACTCCTGAAAATAGCGGTCTTTGTCCAGCGTATAGGTGCGGTGCCAATCGGTGATTACGCGCCCGGCTTGTCGGGCAATTCGGTCACCGACGCGGACATCGGCACTTGCGGCCGGGCTTCCGGCGAATACCCGCTTCACCGTTACCTCACCCGATTCCCAAACACCGCCTATCCCGATCAGCTCGGCGCTACCCAGAAACGGAACGAACAGGCCCGTAACATAAACCACCAGCCCGGCCAGAAGCGCGAGCACAAAAATCTGTCGTTTCGGTAACGTACGCATCAAACGTTATCCCACACATTTTTTGTGTCACTGCCCACACCGATCACACATCAGATGGCCGCTGATGTCCACACTTTTTTTGCCTGTAACCACGTCAAACCACTGAAAACTCGGGCATTCGTGGAATTTCGTTGCACGTTGGCACGATCGTTGCTTTGGATAGCATAGAGGTTCGAAACACAACCTCTCCCTTATCACCAAATGAAGGAGCAACACACCATGCGACACAAGCATCGACTAGTCATCTTGGGCATGCTGATACAAGCATTCGCGATACCGGCGGCGGCCGATTCGGGAGCGATGTTAATTCAGCTTCGCCACGATTTTGGCGATCAAAGCGTCACCCGCATCGAGTTGCGTGTGGTTTCCGAGGATCGGACAGCGCCGATTTATGCGGTACCGGCGGTGCCGATTTTGTCCAGCAACGCCGACGAAATCACCATCATGAATCTCGACCAAGGCAAGGACTCATCGCGTTTTTGCGACCGCCACCGCAGTGGATGCCTAGCCGTCGTGGGTACCGTGATGTTTGGGGCCATTTTGTACTCAGCCGAGAAAGCACACACCAAGGAATTGTTTTCAGTCCCAATTCCCGCTCGAGCAACACGGTCACCTTAATCACACGAGTTGTTCCATTTGGCCTGGAAGAGGTCCCACACGAGACAAACGCGTTTGCCACAGTTTCGAGCTGTCTATCAACGCGGCCGTCGGCGCCGAGTACGACCGGGGGGCGTGTTCCCTGATTAACGGAAATTTCGCGCCCCACCAAATGGCAAACTGAACCGTGCCGGCTTCCGTGGAGACTATTTGGTGTGAGTCAGGCCGTCGTACTCGACGGCCTCAATTGCCACGTCGATGCAATCTAATCTGGTTGTACATACCCTCGATATTCAACGCCAATTGTTTTTCGTAATTACCCCAAGCGCTGTAGTCGTCCAACCGAATATCGCGTTGCATTTGCTCGAGTGTGTGTCCCGCCCGGGCCGCGTCCAGTACGGCATTGTAGAGTGCTTCCATATAACCGCGAAAAGCGGTGGCGTCGGCTTTGGTGCCGATCTTACCGTGCCCCGGCACCAACTGGTCGAAATCCATGGCTTCGACATGTTTTATCGCATCGATCCATTCCGGAATATAGGCATCGGTGAGATTCTTCCAGGCGACCGTCTCAATAGGAATAAAATCGACCACGAATAACACGCGCTCGTCCGGAAATCGCATGACAATCATATTGTCGGAATGGCCGCGACCAACGTAACTCAACTCGACGCTCTTGCCGCCAAGCTCTATCGTCATCTGCCGATCAAAGGTTACGTTCGGCACCGCGGTGGGCCTCCGCTCCGCAACAATATCCGTTTTCGCATTGGTGTGCGCTACGACTGTCGCTGTGTCCGCAAACACCTCGCCGCCCGCGATATGGTCGACGTGGTCATGGCTGTATATCAAATATTTCACAGGTTGGTTAAAGCGTGTTGCTAATTCTGCTTTGAGCCAAGCCGCAGCTTCCGCATTGATTGGATCGGTGGCGATGATGCCTTCCGAAGTGACAAGAAATACTGAGTAATGAAAATTATTCTGAAACCGATAGAGATCTCCGGATATTTTTGCTATTGCCCGCTTTGGCGTGTCTTGGGCCAGCGCAACACCGGTCACCGCAAATAGCAGCAAAAACATTGAAGTTACGAACCTTGACTTGGCGATATCGTGCACCGTTAATTCCTCCTTAAGTTACCTGTTGAGACATTATCGGATGATTCCCATCCGTACCTATGCAGAGCCTTGCTTGGCGAACAAGTATTTTGACTCAGACAGTGTTAGTGAGTTCATTCGCTTTGCGTTTGATAGCAGCGGGTCGGCGTCTCATTTGTTGCGGAGCGTCGAACCAGGATGACTCCGTCAATTACCAACTAGCGAACGATGCGGCACACACCGCCACGACGCGGGTCACCCGCACCGTGCATGCCTTCCGCCTCGCTTATCAACGTGTGAGCGCCGCCGAAGAAAAAATTCAGCTCCTGCCAAACCCGGTGCTTAGAAAATTCGGTAAACAAGGGCGCCAAAGGCCCGAGGTCGTATCCGCCTTCGACATATAGCGCGCCGTTATCGACGTGGATTCGTGGGCTGGTGACAGCCTGCTCGACATTCATGTTGAAATCGACGAGGTTCACGACTACCTGCAAAATCGCGTCTCGAATTCGACTCGAACCGCCCGATCCGGTCGCGACAATACGGCCATCGGCGAAACGAACCAAAGTCGGCGTCATCATCGAACTCATGCGTTGATTCGGCGTCCAGCTGTGAAATCCCCCGGGATTTAGATCTTCCTCCCCAAGCATATTGTTCAGCATAATGCCCGTGCCCGGCACGAGTTCGCCACAGCCCTCGCCATTGGTGACGGTCATAGCGGCTACATTGCCGTGTCTGTCCATCACATTTAGGTGAGTGGTGCCGCGCTGGACTTGGGTGCGACCATGTACCTGTTCGCGGTAACGCGACAACATCTCCGCATCCAGTGGATTCAACCCAGTGGCGTCGGCAGATTCCTGGCGCCGTGCGTTATCGGCCACCGCCAAACAACGCGCTAGCGTCGTAAGATGATCGACCGACCCGAACCGCAGCGGCGACAACGGATACGGCTCCAATAGTTTTAGCGCGAAGCCAACAAAACACCCGCCTGCCGCGGGAGGTGGATTAGTGAGCACGCGTGTATCGCGGTAATCGATTGCCAGCGGGCGGCGCAGTGCCACCTCATACCCGTCCATGTCGGCACGAGTTATGCAACCGCCATGGCCGGAACACTGGGTATCGATACTGTGCGCGATTTCGCCACGGTAGAACAGATCGTCGCCTTCCAATGCGATCGCTTCCAATGTATCGGCGAGCTCGGCAAACCGAATCACGTCACCGGCTTGGGCGATCTGCCCCGGGTGGCTCGAACTCTGAAATAAGCCGCGTGGCGCTGGTCGGGTAATATAAATTGGGGCTACCAATGAGAACACGTGTGCCTGCAGCGGACTCACCGTGATGCCGGAGCGCGCTGCGTCGAGCGCGGGTTGCACGATGCTACGCATTGGCATCGATCCTAATCGCCGGTGCAGTTCAAACACGCCGCGAACGCACCCCGGCACGGCACTGGACCCAACTCCCATATGGAATTCCTGGGTCGCGCTACCAAAATCCACGATCACAGGTTCGAAATCCAACTCGGATTCAGGCCGCCGCGAGCCCGGAGTTTGGGTAAAAAAGTCCAACGCCACCGTATCGTTGCGATCCGCCGCATGGGCCATCACGAATCCGCCACCGCCCGGCGATGCCAACACCGGTTCGGCAACACAGGCCATGAAGAACGCGCCGATAGCGGCATCAAATGCGTTACCGCCGTCCCGCAACAATACTTCCGCCGCCTGCGCGGTCAGCTCATGCCCAGCCGTTACTGCCCCAGTAATTGTCATTCTTGACGCCGTGGCCGGCGCGCTTGCAGCGCGAATCCTTGTGGCACTGAAAATGTTGGAGACACAGGCATTAGCGTAAAACTGATCAGCGGCCGCCGGCCACCCGCAAAATGGCACCCGTGCAGTAGGAGGCGGCATCCGATAGCAACCACAAAATCGATTCGGCCACTTCAGCGGCCGTGCCAAGGCGACGCATCGGTATCGCGGATACAAAGTCGTCCACGCGTTCGCGCACGCCTGAGTCGTCATGAATGTCGGTGTCGATGACCCCCGGGGCTACCGCATTCACGCGGATTCCTTGCGTCGCGACTTCGCGTGCCAACCCCACCGTAAGGGAATCGATCGCGCCCTTACTGGCGGCATACCAAACGTAGGTGTTCGCACTACCGAGCGTCGCTGCCGCGGACGAAATATTCACGATCGCACCACCGCGTCCCGCGCGCTCCGTGGACATGCGCCGAACGGCTTCGCGCGCGCACAACATCGAACCGATAACGTTGATCTGCATAACCTCACTCATAGTACTCGCCGCGGCCAAGTGCAGCGGTCCAGATCGACCGGTGATACCGGCATTGTTAACCAGTGCGGTAACTGGCCCGAAGGCTTGTTCCGCCGTGTCGAATAAATTCTTGACCGTGGTTTCGTCGGTCACATCGCCCGGCAGCAGCGCCGCGTCCCCACCATCACGCTGGATCGCGTCGACCAGCGCGTTCGCGGTCGCCTCGCTGCGACGGTAATTCACAGCCACGGCATAACCGCGCCGTGCGGCCAACCGCGCTGTCGCTGCACCAATACCCCGAGCAGCACCGGTAATCAATACGACTTTACTCATTAGCCCATGGTCCGCTTTGCTCAAATATCCACGCTAAGCAGATTTAGGCTGTGTACTATCGGCGGCCCGCCAAAGATACCAACTCGCCACCGATCGGTACGGGCGCCAGCGTTCGCCATACTCGCGCAACTCGTTGGTCCTAGGCAGCGTCGATGTGCGATAGGTAACCATGTAGCCCTTGCGTACGCCGCGATCGTCGACCGGCAACACATCGGGTCGCGCGCAGGAAAACATCAGCAACATCTCTGCCGTCCAACGCCCAATACCGCGCACCACGATCAAGCGTTCCATGATATGGTCGTCGCTAAGACGCGCTAGCCCGCATATTGCACGGTACCGTTGAGCGTCTTTGCGGCCAGATCGTGGATCGCCATCACCTTGGCGCGAGACAAACCCACCGCCCGCAACTTTGCATCGGACAATTTCGCTACCCGGGCCGCGGTCAAGACACATCGGTGCGGCGCGAGACTCAGCACTCGGCGATGAATCGCCTCGGCGGCGCGCCCGGACAGTTGCTGATGGACAATCGCCCGCAATAGCGTCTGGAAAGGTGTAGATACGGTGCTGTATTCGATTTGGCACGGCCCCACTCTGGCGATAAGGCACCCCAGGCGTCGATCGGCCGCGGTTAACGCCTTCGAGGCGGCAGCGAAATCGTATGGCTTGATCATTGTTTGACCTCGCCATTACCGGCGTGCAAGGCACTCGCCGTATCAAACTCGAATCGATTCGATTTGAGCCGCACCGGTCATATCCCAAATATCGATTTCGTCATTGTTCTGCCGGAACGCCTGCAGACTGGCTAAGTCACAGCGGCCACTGATAACGGCCTTCGTCGCCATATTGATGGCCTGGTGCGCAACAATCAAGATATCACCGCGAATCGCGGCGTCACGCCACTGCTGTACCAGAGGTCGCACCCTATCCATCGCCGCGGATAAACTTTCGCCACCGGGCGCTGCGACGGTAAATAATGCGCTCCGCCATGCCGCAAATGCGGCACCCAGTTCGTCGTCCAGTTCTTTCTCGAGGCGGCCTTCGTACTCGCCGAGAGCAATTTCGATTAGGCGCGCGTCAGCCTCGGCGATCGCAGTGCTACCTTCAAGGATGATGTCGGCCGTAACCCGAGCACGGACCAACGGCGAACAGTACGCGGTCTCGAACCGTACTGCACGTTGCGCTAACACCGTTTGGATACGCCGGGCCTGATGGATGCCGGTAGTGTTCAACGGAATATCGCTACGGGATTGAAATCGGCGTTGCCGATTCCAATCGGTTTGGCCGTGACGTACGAAATACGCGGACATTGGATCACCATTGACGTTGCCTAAACGCGATTATAAAACGGCGCCCGGGAAATTAGCCCGAGAGCCGGCTTCGATCTGATGTCAATTCACTCGTGGCGCGACGCGATGGCCTGCGCTAGCTCGATCAGATGTCCATCCGGGTCTCGCAGGTAAGCGGTGCGCTGCCCCCAAGCACGGCTAGTGGGCGGGGTCATTGGAGTGGCACCACGATTGACCAACTCGGCGTAGGCCGCATCGACGTCATCCACTTTAAATCCGAGTTCGAACCCGGGCGCCGAACTCGGCGCGGGGTCGATGTCGGCCCCCAGCGTAGCGGCCATGGCCCGACGAGTGTACAGGGAGATGCGGGTCGCTCCCGTATTGAACTGAGCGTAGTCAGCGGCTCTATGACCGAGCGTAAGGCCGAGCACATCCTGGTAGAACCGTAGCGAACGGTCCAATTCTTCGACCACTATAATAACGTAGTCCGCAAGCTCAAATCGCATAGGTCGGGCCTCACATGGTGCGTTAAATCCGTGTCCGAACCGACATTATCATATAGGATACGCTCAAGCCGCATCGCGTCGAGACCACGATCGCGTCGTGTTGACTAATGTAATTCCAATATTTCACAAATCGATTAATAACAATAACGCCGCTACGGCCAGCACGACGATTGCTATGGTATTACAATGAACAAGGGTAGATTTCTGCTGGTCGCCGTATTACTGGTCTTAGTCGGCACGTTCTTCGTATTCGACCTCGGCCGTTTTTTTAGCCTCGAATTCTTCAAATCTCAACAGGCGGCGATTGGCGCGTACCACACCGCAAATCCGTTAAAAACGGCTGCTATCTATTTTCTTATATACGTTGCCGTAACGGGATTGTCACTGCCCGGGGCGCTGGTGATGACCTTGGCGGGCGGCGCCATTTTTGGACTCTTGTGGGGCACGATTCTAGTGTCCTTCGCATCGACAATTGGCGCCACACTCGCGTTTGTAGCGTCTCGATTTCTGTTGCGGGACAGCATCCAAAACCGCTACAGCGACCACCTGCGCTCGGTCAATGAAGGCATCGAAAAAGACGGCGCGTTTTATCTGTTTACGCTCCGCTTGGTGCCGTTATTTCCATTTTTTATAATAAACCTGGTCATGGGCTTGGCTCCGATACGCGCCGTGGCATTCGCCGTTGTAAGCCAGCTCGGCATGTTCCCGGGCACGCTCGTGTACGTCAATGCCGGTACGCAAATCGCAAAGATCGATTCGCTAAGTGGTATTCTTTCCCCAGGGTTGCTGCTGTCGTTCGCTTTGCTGGGTTTGTTTCCACTCGCCGCGAAAAAATTCGTCGACTACATAAACGCCCGAAAAATGTTAAAGGAATACCCGAAACCAAAACGCTTCGATCGTAATCTCGTGGTTATCGGAGCGGGTTCGGCCGGATTAGTCAGCGCTTACATCGCCGCCGCCGTAAAGGCTCGGGTTACGTTGATCGAAAAAAACAAGATGGGCGGTGACTGCCTGAACACCGGTTGCGTCCCCTCCAAGGCATTGATTCGCTCCGCCAAGTTTCTTTCCCACGTGCGGCGCGCCAAGGAGTTCGGTTTCAAATCCGCCACCGCAGAATTCGAATTTGCGGATGTTATGCAGCGTATACAAGACGTAATTCACGACATCGAACCCCACGATTCGGTGCAACGCTACAGCAAACTCGGCGTCGAGTGCATTGAAGGCGAAGCCCGCATTACGTCGCCCTATAGCGTCGCGGTGAACGGCCAGTCGCTGACGACCCGCAGCATTATTATCGCGGCCGGCGGGCGGCCTTTTGTGCCGCCGATACCGGGCATCGATACCGCCGACTATTTGACCTCGGACACCGTGTGGGATTTGCGCACGCTGCCGGATCGGCTGGTGGTGCTAGGCGGCGGTCCGATTGGCTGCGAACTCGCTCAAGCCTTTGCCCGATTCGGAAGCCGGGTCACCCAGGTCGAGATGTTGCCGCGGATCATGATTAGGGAGGACCCCGATATTTCGGCGCTGGTGGTGGAGCGCTTTGCCGCCGACGGAATTGATTTAAGAACCGAACACCGCGCCAAGCAGTTCATTGTTGAGAACGGCCAGAAAATTCTTATTTGTGAGCACAACGGCGAAGACGTTCAAATCGAATTCGACGAGGTGCTAGTGGCAGTTGGACGGCGCGCTCATCTTGAAGACTACGGAGCCGATGAGCTGGGTATCGCGATGACAAAGACCAAGACTTTGGAGGTCAATGAATTTCTTCAAACCAATTTTCCGAATATTTTCGCGTGTGGCGATGTGGCCGGCCCATACCAGTTTACCCATGTGGCGGGTCACCAGGCTTGGTATGCGTCCGTCAATGCGTTATTCGGCGCGGTATGGAAATTCAAAGTCGATTACTCGGTGATCCCGTGGGCCACATTCACCGAACCGGAAGTCGCACGGGTCGGACTCAATGAGCAAGAGGCCACGGAGCAAGGGATTCCCTTCGAGGTTACACGATACGGCATCGACGATCTCGACCGCGCGATCGCCGATAGCGAAGCGCACGGTGTGGTCAAAGTGCTGACCGTACCTGGTAAAGATAAAATTCTCGGCGCGACAATCGCCGGCGAACACGCCGGGGATTTGATCATAGAATACGTGAGCGCGATGCGTCACAAGATCGGTCTAAACAAGATTTTGAGCACAATTCACATCTACCCGACCCTTGCTGAGGCGAACAAGTACGCGGCCGGAGAATGGAAACGCGCCCATGTGCCGGGACGCTTGTTGAGCTGGGTGGAACGCTTCCATCGGTGGCGGCGGGGATAGCCGGAACCAACACAACACCATGCCGCTTGACGAGATCAAGGCCCTCACTTTCGACGTATTCGGCACCGTCGTGGACTGGCGAGGCACGATAGTCAGTGAAGGCTCGCGGATGAATCGCGAGCGCGGATGGGATGTCGATTGGGCGGCTTTCGCCGATGCCTGGCGTGCGCTTTATCAACCGTCGATGAGTGAAGTTCGGGATGGCGAGCGGTCGTGGACACGTCTGGACAACTTGCATCGGGAGAGCCTTGATACGCTGATTCCACAGTTCGGACTCGACGGTCTCGATGCCGTCGCATGCGAGCACCTTAATCGCGTCTGGCATCGGCTACACCCCTGGCCGGATGCCGTTACTGGGTTGTCGCGACTAAAGACGAGGTTTGTGCTCGCGACATTATCGAACGGCAATATCGCATTACTCGTCAACATGGCCAAACACGCGAATCTACCGTGGGACGCCATTCTCGGCGCTGAAATTGCGGGGCACTATAAACCGCAAGCGGAGGCGTACCTCAAGACCGCCGATGCGCTCGGTCTGCAACCCGACGAATGCCTAATGGTGGCGGCCCATAATTCCGACCTCGTAACCGCCGGGGGCTTAGGATTCCGCACCGCGTTCGTAGCCAGACCGACGGAATATGGGCCCTCACAAACCACCGATCTAAGCACCGAACGGAATTTTGATATCGTCGCCGAGGATTTTAATGCGCTCGCCACAACGCTCGGCTGCTAACCCGGATGCGTTAAACCGCGTGAATTAAACAATCTCGATCAGCGCATCCAACACCGCGTCCGGTTGCTCTGACATCATCGAATGACCGCCGCCTTTGAGTAACACGATTCGCGAATCAGGGATCGCATCGGCAATCTTCTTGGCGCGCTTCGGCGGCGTCATCATGTCTTCCTCGCCGAGTATCAGCATCGTTGGACAACGCAACTGCGCCGCGCTGTCCAGGCCATGGTGATATTCGTGACAGGCAGTTAAATCATTATGCAAGATTCCCGGGGCCGAGCGCTCCAACAAACGCATTGTGCCGCCCACCATCCACATTCCCGGTGTTTCGTTACCGCCGAGTTGCTTGCCCCGGCTATAGCCCCAAATCGTCAGCATATCGATGGCCATGTGGTTGTTGGCACGGGCGTTACTCAGCAACGCATCGGTCACCGTCATCGGTACCGCGGTGCCTATCATCGCCAACGCCCGCACTTGATCCGGATGGCGCGCCGCAGCCTCCAGCACCACCAACGACCCCATGCTGTGTCCAACCAACGCCGCACTCTCGAGTCCCGCCGCTTGCAGCACGCAAATTACCCAATCCGCCGCTGCGGATAACGTAGTTGCAGGCGGGCCTTCCGAACGGCCGTGCCCCGGCAAATCGATGGACAACACATTGTAACCGTGGCGCACGAAATAACGCGTAGGTAGTGCCCATACGGTGTGATCCATCGCCGCACCGTGAACGAACACAACACTCGGCTTATCCGTATCCAAAGCCCTGCCGCCGGTAAAGACATATGCCGGCCTTCCGTCGATCTCTAAGTTCATAGCGGCGCTCATCCTTTTTGCGAGGCGCGCAACCCGCGCCCGAGATCTTCGATTAGATCGTCTGCGTCCTCCAGTCCCACCGACAGGCGCACCAGTCCTTCCGAAATTCCTGCCGCCTCTAATGCCTGTGCATCCATGCGGTGGTGGGTGGTGCTGGCAGGGTGGAGTACCAGCGACTTGGCATCGCCAACATTAGCCAAATGCGAAAACAACTCAAGTTTGTCGATCAACGTTTGCCCGGCTTTACGACCGCCTTTTACTCCGAATGCGAACACCGCGCCACAGCCTTTCGGTAGTAGCCGTTTGGCAAGTTCACGATCGGGGTGGGTATCGACCTCGGGGTAACTGACCCAGTCGACCGCATCGTGGGAGGACAAATAATCGACAATTTTGCGGGTGTTGGCGATATGCGCTTGCATGCGCAGCGACAACGTCTCGATGCCTTGCAGTACATGGAACGCCGTAGTCGGACTCATGCAGGCGCCGAAATCCCGCGCACCTTCTTTGCGAGCCCGAGTAATAAAAGCGGCGGGCCCGAATTCTTCCGCGAAATCGAGATTATGAAATCCCGCGTAGGGTTCTGTTAGGGTTGGAAACTTGCCGGAAGCCTCCCAATCGAACTTGCCACTGTCTATCACCACCCCACCGATAACAATACCATGACCGCTCAAAAACTTGGTGGCTGAGTGAAACACCAGGTCCGCGCCGAGCTCGAACGGCTTGCACAGGTATGGGGTGGCGAATGTCGAGTCCACCAGCAACGGCAAACTGTGTTCATGGGCAATCGCCGATACTTCCGGAATGTCCAACACCTCGCAACCTGGGTTACCCAGTACCTCCCCAAAAATCAATCGGGTTTCGGGTCGGATCGCGACGCGAAATGCGTCGTGATCCCGTGGATCCACGAACGTCGTGTCGATACCGAAGCGTGGCATGGTATAGGCCAGCAGGTTGTGCGAGCCGCCATAAATCGATTGTGACGAGACTATGTGCGATCCGGCTCCCATCAGGGTTGCGATTACGAGGTGCAGCGCCGCCTGTCCGCTGGCAGTTGCGATCGCGCCGATACCGCCCTCCAACGCTGACATTCGCTCCTCAAAAACCGCATTGGTCGGATTGGAAATACGCGAATAGACATGTCCGGTGCGTTCAATGTTAAAAATCGACGCGGCATGATCGGTGTCGCGAAATACATAGGACGCGGTCTGATAAATCGGTGTCGCGCGTGCGCGCGTGGTCGGGTCGGGATGCTGCCCGGCGTGCAGCATGAGGGTGTCGAAGTTGATGTACTTTGGGTTGGCCATGTTGATTACCTGTAAGCGGCGGCTAGCTTACACAGCAAGTACAATCATACACAATACCTGCAACACCGAATCGCTTTGGCTTTGCGTACACCGGTTACGAGATACCGGGTTTGCGCCAATCGCAATTGCAGGTACTATTGCGCCATTCGTCGCACCACGCCGATCGAATAAATACTTTATTGCTATCGCGCGGGTGCGGATTCACCCGCCGTTGCACACCTGCACACGACGATTATAAATGACCCAAAAGTAGGAGTTTTTAGTGAACCATCGAGATGAAATTCAACGCGTCGCAGTGTTGGGCAGCGGTACTATGGGCATGGGCATCGCCGCAGCCTGCGCCCAAACTGGTTGCGAAGTGCTGTTACTGGACATAGAAAAACAATTTGCCGATAAGGCGGTTGAACGCATGTTGGTAGGTCGATCTCCGGCATTGGACGACCCTGAAAAACAAAAGCTTATTACCACCGGTAGTTTTGATAACGATCTACACGAAGTTGCTGAGGCAGATTGGCTATGTGAAGCTATCGTCGAGGACCTCGTTAAAAAGCGTGACCTGTTTACACGACTTGAAGCGGCCCGCAGTGATGGCTCTGTAATCAGCACCAATACCTCGGGAATCCCGTTGCGGTCGATTTGCGAAGGCATGCCGGAGCGCTTACAACGAGAGGTATTTGTGACGCATTTCTTCAACCCGGTCAAAGTCATGCGGCTAATGGAGTTGGTGCCGGGGGCACAATCGACACCTGAAGCCACACAAAAGCTGGCCAAATTCTGTGGCGGGCAGTTAGGCAAAGGCGTCGTCTATGCGAAGGACACGGTGAACTTTATCGGAAATCGAATCGGTTGTTTTTGGATGTTCGTCGGATTACACGCGGGCCGTACGGCGCGTGCAGAAGGCCTCACCATCGAGGCGGCGGACGCGGTGTTATCGGCACCGGTCGGACTGCCTGCCACCGGCATGTACGGTTTGGTGGATCTAATCGGCCTGGATGTTATGGACCTGGTCGGAAAAAATCTCGAGGAAAACCTTGCCGACTCGGACCCAGGGCGGGCCTGTGCGCGCCTCCCCGCCGAGGAGCAAGCCATGCTGAAAAAGGGGCAACTGGGCCGCAAGAGCGGCGGTGGATTTTACCGCGTCACTAAGAATGAGGACGGCAGCAAACTCAAGGAAACATTCGATATCGCCGCGCAATCCTGGCGTGAATCGGTGCCGATCGCGCTAAATCCCACCCACAGCGAACTCAAATCGCTGCTCTACAGCGACGACCTCGAAGGCCGCTTCGCCTGGAAGGTGATGTCGGCCACATGCTGTTACGCGGCCGATCTGGTGCCTGAAATTTCGGACGATATCGTGAATGTCGACCGAGCCATGCGCTGGGGCTTCAACTGGCAACAGGGTCCGTTCGAATTGATCGACGCATTGGATCCAGCCGAATTCACCACGCGTCTGACTGCCGAAGGCCGGCCGGTGCCGCATATGCTGTCGGTTTTGCAATCCTCCGGTGCTTCCAAATTCTACAAAGATGGAGAGTTTTTGGGCCTAAACGGCAATTTTCACCCACTTCCGCCTGAATAAATTCGAATAATGGTCGCTAGCCGCGTCTGGAGACGCGGCTAAGTGCCAATCGACCCACCTGCGGAATCGCAATATTCGTTAGCACCGGGGCTTGACATCCTGCCTCAACACACATATGCTGCACTGCAACAATGCTGCACTGCAACATTTTATTCGATTTACTTTAAATTTAACCTTAACTAACGGAGAACCACGATGCAGAACCAATTTGCCGATTTAGCCAGCCAGACCCTGGAAAGCGCCTTCAACACCGCGAAGGAGTTGGCCACTTTGAATGTGAAAGCCGCAGAACAAATGATCACTCACCAGCTCGACGCGGTCACCGAAGTGGTCGACGCGAGCCTCGCGCAGATGAAGCGCGTGCGTGATGTGAAGACCCCGGAAGATTTCGTCAATGCGCAGCGCGAGTTCGTAGAAATCAGCGCCAAGCAGGGCGTGGAGCGTGTGCGCAAAGGCGTAAGCCTGGTCACGGAAGTGCGCGATTCCTACAGCGAACTCTTGCAGCAGAATGTCGCGAAATCCGTAAATGAATTGAAGACCGCTAAGAAAGCAGCGTAGCGAATCCCTGGTTTTTATCCTCCTCCTTTAATTTCCCGCTGTCCGTCCGGGCAGCGGGATTTTTTTACCTCGCTACAAGTTTTCAGCGCGATCCCGCAACACAAATTTCTGTATTTTGCCGGTTGAGGTTTTTGCCAGAGGCCCAAACACCACGGTCTTCGGAATCTTGTAAGCGGCCATATGATCACGGCACCATTGAATGATATCTGCTTCGGTCACGGTTTGCGCATCGGGACGCAAGGTGACGAATGCGCAGGGCGATTCGCCCCATTTTTCGTCCGACTTTGCTACGACCGCGGCTTCCATCACCTCCGGATGTTTATATAACGCCTCTTCGACCTCCAGGCTCGAAATATTCTCGCCGCCGGAGATGATGATGTCTTTCGAGCGATCTTTGACCTCGACGTATCCGTCTTCGTGGACAACACCGAGATCGCCAGTGTGAAACCACCCCCCCGCCAATGCTTCGGCGCTCGCGGTAGGATTCTTAAGATACCCCTTCATAACCGTATTACCGCGAACCATTAACTCGCCCATGCTTTCGCCGTCGGCGGGTACCGGCTGCATCGTTTGGGGATCCGCCACCATCAGGCCCTCAAGCGTCGGATAGTGAACCCCCTGCCGGGCCATCATCGACGCCCGCTCATTGGAATCGAGTCGGTTCCATGAGGATTGCCACGCGCAGACCGTCGCCGGCCCGTAGGTTTCTGTCAGACCGTATAGATGCAAGACATTAAACCCCATCTGTTGCATCGAGGCGATGACCGCGCTCGGTGGTGCCGCACCGCCCGTTGCGACTTCGACCCGATGCTCAAATGCGACTTTGATCTCGGTCGGGGCGTGGATAAGCATGTTCAGCACGATGGGTGCGCCGCACATATGGGTCACCCGATGCTGTGGAATAATCGGAAATATCAGCGCTGGATCGGGTTGGCGAATACACACATGGGTGCCGCCGACTGCGGTGACACCCCAGGTGTACGTCCAACCGTTGCAGTGAAACATCGGTAACGTCCATAAATAGACCGTGTCGCTGCTCAATCCAAATACCATTGCGTTACCGAGTGCGTTCAAGTAAGCGCCACGGTGGTGATAAACCACGCCTTTCGGATTGCCGGTAGTACCGGAGGTGTAGTTCAGAGTGATGGCTTGCCACTCGTCGTCCGGCGGCTGCCATTGGAAGTCTGCATCGCCGCGCTGTAGAAAATCCTCATAATTCACAGTACCGATGAGCTCGCCTCCCTGCGCTAGCGCATCGTCAATATCGACAACCAGAAGGTTCTTGTTAAGGATCCCTAACGCCTCACTGATAACCGGAGAAAACTCCCGATCGGTAAGCAACACCTTTGCCTCGCCGTGATCGAGAATAAAAGCGATCGTGGCGGCATCCAAACGGAAGTTCAGCGCATTAAGTACCGCACCTGCCATCGGCGCACCGTAGTGCGCCTCCAACATCGGTGCACCGTTCGGCGCCATCACCGCTACGGTATCGCCTGCTTCAACACCAGCCCCGATCAATGCGCTCGCTAACTGGCGGCAACGCCGGTCGAACTGTCCGTATGAGAATTGCTGATCGCCATGAATTACGGCCGTTTTCTCGGGATAAACCCGCGCCGATCGCGCCAAGAAGGACAGAGGTGTTAGCGGCTCATAGTTCGCGGCATTCTTATCGAGACCAGACTCAAATATGCTCATCGGCTTATTCTCGGAACCCAGTTATATTAAATAGGTATCTAAAAATTATTGTTATTCCTTAACCTTGAACGCATCAATGCACCGCGCCGCTGGCGGTGCATTATGATAAATCCACGGCCTACGTACCAGTGCTGCGAGCCACGTATTGTTCTGGACCTCCGTTTTCTCGATAATCCGGCACTCGTCGCACATAATCGACCTCTGTAATCTCTGTAATTCCACTACCGAAGGGCATTTCATGACCGCTGCTGCCGCCTACCCAGCACCATTGATTACGTTCGGACCGCGGGTTCGCAAGTCACCGTTTTTCGAGGCGACACGCCGCTACGGGTGCCGGGCCTATTCCGTCTATAACCATATGTATATGCCGTTGTTTTTCGAAGATCCAGTCACGGATTTTTGGCACCTCGTGGAGGGCGTAACGCTGTGGGACGTCGCCTGCGAACGCCAAGTCGAGATCAGCGGACCGGACGCGGCACAGTTTGTGCAACTATTGACGCCGCGCAACCTCTCGAAATTCGCTGCCGGCCAATGCAAATACGGACTCATTACGAACCATCAAGGCTCAGTAATTAACGACCCGATTTTGCTGCGGCTCGCCGACGATCGATTTTGGCTGTCGGTGGCAGACAGCGATATTCTGTTATGGGCGCAGGGTGTTGCGTGGCATTCAAACCTGCGCGTGGAAATCACCGAACCCGATGTATCTCCGCTGCAAATACAAGGGCCCAAATCCCTGCAACTCATGCGCAAACTATGCGGGGGCTGGATCGATGAACTCCGTTATTATTGGTTTCGGGAAACCGACATAAACGGAATGCCGGTGGTGGTGTCACGCACCGGTTGGAGCGGCGAACTCGGATATGAAATTTTCCTGCGCGACGGCAACTCCGGTGACGACTTATGGGAGTACATTATGGCGTCTGGTGCGGAATTCGAAATCGTGCCGGGAGCGCCGTCGATGATTCGCCGTGTCGAGGCCGGTATGCTGTCCTACGGTGGCGATATGCGGGGTAACGCGAATCCGTATGAACTTGGGCTCGACCGTCTCGTCGATCTGAATCAAATAACGAACTTTATCGGCAAATCGGCATTGCAGGGCATTCATGCCCAGGGCATCACCCGGAAACTCTGCGGGCTACAAATTCACGGCGAGCCGATCACATCGAACGAACAACATTGGCCTATACATGGTGCAACAGGTCACGTCGGGCATGTTACCAGCGCCGTGTACTCGCCTCGTCTGAAGAAAAATATCGCACTTGCCATTGTAGATCTTGAGCACACCGCAATCGGTACCGAGCTAAGTATCGATATCGGGCCAACAAACAGTCTCGCGAACGTTGTTAAATATCCGTTCTACGATCCCAAGCACGAATTGGTTAGGGGATCGTAGCACTTTCCGCGTTACCGCGTTTGATCGCCATGGGAAACGAGCAGCCAAAATCAAATCTGATTTATTACTTGCGCAATGCTTGGCGTGGCATCGGTTTGTCGGGACGAAACACCAAGCTGAGCGCGCTAAGACCGGATTTACCGGATGCCGATCGCGACTTGCTCCGCGAGCAGATGGGTGAATGCCTTGAGGGCAAAGGCGGCGAGGTATCCGCGCGTGGCCGCGCCGCGGCCCTGGGCCAGGCCTACCTGCAACTTAACGACACCGGCCGGCGGCGGTTCCTGGAAACTCTCTCCGACGATTTTGCGATGGATCGTCAGGCTCTGCGTGAAGTCGCGCACAACATCGCCGCTAGCGATGACGCCGAGCGCCAGTCCGAACTCGAAGTCGAACTCCGGCGTGTCTTAAAACCGCAACGGCTTACCTTGTTGACCCAATTCAACTCTCTGCCGCGCGGTATTCAATTTCTAGTGGATTTGCGTACCGATTTGCTTCGTTTCAAATCGAGCGGCTCGACCCTAGACGGTTTAGATCGCGACTTGAGAGGCCTGTTGCGATCTTGGTTCGACGTCGGCTTTCTCGAACTGCAACGCATCACTTGGGATGCGCCGGCATCATTGTTGGAAAAACTCATGCTCTATGAGGCGGTTCATCGAATTCGATCATGGGACGATTTACGTAATCGACTGGAATCGGATCGGCGTTGTTATGGGTTTTTCCATCCGCATATGCCCGATGAGCCACTGATATTTGTTCAGGTCGCATTGGTCGAATCAATGTCCGACAACGTACAAGTACTATTGGATGAAAATGCACCGACGATTGATGCCGAGGCTGCCCGCGCGGCAATCTTCTACTCCATTACGAATACTCAAAATGGACTGAGTGGTGTGAGTTTCGGTGGATTTCTGATCAAACGCGTTGTGGATGACCTGGCTCGGGACCTACCGGGCGTGAAGACCTTTGCGACGCTGTCCCCAGTGCCTGGCTTGCGGAAATTTCTTGACACGCAATTGGAGAACGACCTGACAATTATGTCCGCTGCAGAGCAAAAATCGTTCGCCGACGCCGCCGATGGCCGCACGCTGTCGGCAGTTCTGGACGAACCGGACTGGCATCAGGATGAGTCGCTCGCGGCAACGCTGCAAGCCCCCATTACTCGACAATGTGTAAAATATCTGGCGTTGGAAAAACTACACGATCGCGCGATCGACCCGGTAACACACTTCCACATCACCAACGGGGCGCGTCTGGATCGGATCAATTGGTTGGCGGACACTTCCTCGAAAGGCCTACGTCAATCGGCCGGAATTATGGTGAATTATCTGTACAAATTGGCGGACATCGAGCGCAACCACGAACTATACCAAGAAACCGGGGAGGTGCCGCTGTCTCCTGGCATTAAGGCTATTGCCAAGAAGATCGAATAAAACCTATCTCTCGGTAGACAGCCCTATAACCTTCACGAAGAACCCTGAGCGCTTCAATTTGCCATGAGCAGAATCCCTACTTCAAAATATCTGTTTATATTTCCGGGCCAAGGTTCGCAGTATCCCGGTATCGGCCACGACCTCTATAAAAAATTCGTCGTGGTCCAAAAGATTTACGACCAAGCGAGCCAGGTTCTCGGTTACGATATCGCAGAATTGTCATTTCAAGATCCACGCGCAGAAATCAATCTGACACGATTCACTCAGCCGGTGTTGCTGACCCACTCGATCGCATGTTTGGAAGCGTTTCGAGAAGTGACAGGGCAACGCATCGCCGCGAGCTGCGCCGCCGGCCATAGCCTGGGCGAATATACGGCTCTAGTGGCCGCCGGCGCGCTGTCGTTCGAAGCCGCGGTCGGGCTGGTTGGGAAACGTGGCGATCTGATGGGCAGGTACGGCGACGGCGAGATGGCGGCATTTCCGCTCGATATCGATACCGTACGCCCAGTCGCAGAAGCGCACTACTGTGCGATCGCGGCCTGCAATCTTCCCGAACAAACCGTTCTGGGTGGCCGCGGCGATGATCTCGACCGCGTCACTGAGGAACTCGCCACCGACCACCCGCGCCGGCGCGCGACACGACTCAAGACCGAAGGTGCGTTTCATACCTATTACATGGTCGAAGCAGCATCGCGATTTCGGGAATCTCTTACATCGGTGGCGTTAGTTCCGCCGCAGATTGAGGTACTTTCAAACTTCAGCGGTGGCATCCACGACCCCGACCCGGAGCGAATTAAGTCGAAGCTGTTTCTGCAGCTATTTCATCCGGTCCTGTGGCACACCAATTTATTGACTGCCGCCCAACAGAATCCGACCGCGATTATCGAGTTTGGCGGTGGTATCGGTAGCGGCGATACACCGGATGCGAAACGCCCGAACCTCGAAGGCATCGTCAAAAAAACGTACCGAGGTCATCCCTCACCTCCAACGTACCACGCCGTTATCAACGAACGGTCGCTCGAACAAACCGTGCAGGTTGTTCTCGAATAGTCCTAGCTGCCGAAAACCGATCCGGTCATTTCAAGTAACACGGGCACAATAAAACTGTGCAGAGTTTTGTTATCGATGTGCGCGTCTTGGAATTTTCTTTTCTGAGTCGATGAACGGCATTCTAGCCCGGATATTTCACGACGGTGGATCATGGATCAAGAATCTTGCCAATATTTGAATTGGTTAAGTCGTACATTGAGCCACTTGGCCTCAGTACAGTTCGCCCTTCCGGCGTATCGACCCCAAGCACCTGACCCTCTTCTGAAACTCAATATCTGCCAAAATGTATCCGTAAAAGTTTTTCTGTCGCCAACGGAATCCATCGCTGTTGGACTCCCTCGTACGGTCTCGTACAATAGCCAGACTAAAACGGATAATCTATTCCGCAAGCGAAAATTCAATCGGTTGTGCACCATGCCACAGCACTAGCGTGCCGAACGACATCAGGTCTTCCTGCCCTTCAGTCAGCGTGATGATGTGATTGCCTGCGAGCTGCCCTTGTTTGCTGGCGAAACATGAACTGCCGTAAACAAACAGGAACTCGGTCTCGCTATAGCCGCCTGGGTATAGCAGCACATCGCCTCGGGACGGATGGCTGGTGTGATTTTCAAACTCCAAACCTAAGTCTAGATCGCCAAGCGGTATCCAAACCGCTTCACCGCTCCAACGACTATGAATGACCTGTTGAGTGTAGGGGAGTAGATCTAAGAATTTTTCACAGGTTTTGGGCGCGAGCTCTTGTTCCAATTTACCCTTGAATACGTAGGGGCCTGCCTTGATTTGAATAAGCGTCATAGGGGGAGCTGTTTAGCGGAACCTAGGCCTGTTCCAGCTCCACTAACGTCCCAAACATATCACGAGGATGCAGAAACAACACGGGTTTATTGTGGGCGCCCAAACGAGGTTCACCATCCCCCAGCACGGTCAGGCCACGCTCCAACAGCTGATCTCGCGCTGCATAAATATCATCGACCTCATAGCATAGATGATGAATGCCACCGGATGGATGTCGTGATAGAAACGATTGAATTGGTGAATCGTCGCCCAGCGGATGCAGCAATTCTATCTTCGAATTAGTTAACGTGACAAACACCGTCGTAACACCGTGCTCCGGCATAGGCACCTGGTCCGACACCGTCGCTCCCAGCGTGCCGGCATAGAGATTCGTCGCGTCCTCGAGCGAGGGTACGACGATCGCGACGTGATTGAGGCGACCAATCATGAGTCGTCCGTCCTAAATCGCGTTGTATCTATTTGATTCACGAGATATTCCTCGACGAGACGTTGCGCTGCCACGGTCGCGGGCATCTTTCCGGCCATCACTTCTTGTTCAATAGACGCGAGCCGCTCCCGAGTACCTTGGTGCTCGCGAAAGCGACTCAACATCGTTTCTGCCATCTCCCACCACAACCAGGACCGCGCCTGTTCGGCTCGGCGTTGTTCCCAAACGCCATTATTTTTAACAACCTGCCGGTACCCCACGATTGTATTCCATATTTCCGCTATGCCAGTTGCAGACAGCGCCGAGCAGGTTTGTACCGGTACCGTCCAATCGCGGGTGCGAGCGTGCAGCAAGTGTAACGCTTGTCGGTAATCGGTGGCGGTACGGGTCGCCGCAGCCAACAAATCACCGTCGGCTTTGTTGATTAGAACGATATCGGCCAGTTCGACGATACCGCGTTTAATGCCCTGTAATTCGTCACCGGCCCCCGGCAATAATAACAACACGAGCAAATCGGTGAGGTCGGCCACCGCAGTCTCCGACTGTCCGACACCCACCGTCTCCACTAACACGGTATCGAATTGTGCCGCTTCGCAGAGCACGATCGCCTCACGCGTATAACGATTCACGCCGCCCAGTGTCGACCCCGACGGCGACGGTCGGATGAAGGCCTCCGGGCGTACCGCCAAACGATTCATTCGGGTCTTGTCGCCCATAATTGAGCCGCCGCTCAATGCCGAACTCGGATCGACGGTTAACACGGCAACTCGCCGGCCTTGGTCGATAAGATGGTTGCCTAATGTCTCGATAAAGGTCGATTTACCGACCCCAGGGGCCCCAGAAACTCCAATGCGCAACGCGCCGCCGGCAGCGGGACCCAAACGTTCCAAAATCATCAATGCACAGCGACGGTGTTCGGGGCGGCTCGATTCGATCAGAGTAATTGCGCGCGCCAACGCTCGGCGATCACCGCCGTGAATTTCGGCGACGAGTTTATCGATATTAATAGACATCCGCGTGAATAGGGCGGAGAGCTATTCGAATTCGATAATGGGTTGGTCCACCACCAGAGAATACCCAGCCGCAACCAGCAACACTGCCACTTTGGCATCATGCTCCGCGTACAACACGTTCTCCATCTTCATCGCCTCGACGACCGCAAGCTCCTCGCCAGCCTTTACCTCCTGACCAACCTCAACGGCGAGCCGCAACAACAATCCCGGCATTGGCGAGCGCACGACCTTCGATAAATCCACGGCCGGCTTATCTAACATATGCGTGTTTAGACTGGCGGCCAATGGGCTTAATACCATTGCTTCGATCCGCATACCACGATGCGCGAGCGCATAAACCAAGCGACGACGGCGGATCTGTAACGTCAGCGGCTTATCGTCGATGGTGATGTGTAAAATTGGCTGGCCGAATTCCCAGTCGGTGGCAATTTCGTAACTGTGGCCCGCATGTGCCGCACTGTAACCGCCTTCGATCCGCGTCAGCGTGACCGGATACGTCTCGCCTGCCGCGATCACAACCCAATCCGCAGCGACAGATTTTTCGTGACCGGGCAGCTGCCCATTGATCTTCGCCGCACGATCGAGATATAGCCGATTTACAATAGCAGCCGCGAGTACCAACGGAACCGCACTGCCGGCCCCGGACGCAGACGGATCGAACTGCTCACCGTACTCGTCAGCAATAAAGTCGGTGGTTAAATCGCCACGCCGAAAGCGGGGGTGATCAAGTACGGATTGCAGAAACGCAATGTTGTTTGAAACACCGTCTATGTAGTATTCATCCAGCGCTTCCAGCATCGTTTCAATCGCTGCTGTCCGATCGGTGCCGTAGGTGATGACCTTGGCGATCATCGGGTCGTAGAAAATGGCGATTTCACCACCCTCGGATACCCCGGAATCGACGCGGATGTCAGGCTCCTCGAGCGGTGGTTGGTACCGTATCAATCGGCCACTGGACGGCAGAAACTGCCGCTCCGGATCCTCAGCGTATACTCGCGCTTCAACGGACCAGCCCTTGAGTTCGATATCGTTCTGGCCAAACCCTAATTTCTCGCCATTGGCTACGCGAATCATCCATTCGACAAGGTCGATACCACTTATGAACTCGGTAACCGGATGCTCGACTTGCAACCGAGTATTCATCTCCAGAAAATAGAAATTGCGGTCGGCATCGACGATAAACTCAACGGTACCCGCCGATTCGTATTGTACCGCCTTGGCCAATGCAACCGCCTGCTCTCCCATCGTTTCGCGCATATGCTCATCGACAAACGGCGACGGCGCCTCCTCGATCACCTTTTGATGGCGACGCTGTATTGAGCATTCCCGCTCGCCTAGGTAGACAGTATTGCCGAATCGATCTGCCAACACCTGCACTTCAATGTGGCGCGGGGTGTCTATATACTTCTCGACGAACATCCGCGAATCGCCAAAACTCGATTCCGCCTCGCTCGCCGCGCGTTCGAATCCCTGCAAACAAGATGCCTCGTCGTTGGCGACACGCATGCCCTTACCGCCACCTCCGGCGCTCGCCTTTAGCATAACCGGGTAGCCTATTTCGGCGGCCATTTCGGCCGCTTCGCGCGCATTAGGGATAGCTTCGACGGACCCGGGAATCGTTGGGACCCGAGCCTGTCGGGCGATTTCTTTTGAGGTAATCTTGTCCCCCATCGCCTCGATCGCGGCGGTAGGAGGTCCGATGAACGCCAACCCGACACCTTGTAAAGCGAGCGCGAAGTTCTGATTCTCGGATACGAAACCGTAGCCGGGATGTACCGCCTCTGCGCCGGTCTGCCGGCACGCATCGATTAATGCGTCAATATTTAGATAGCTATCGGCTGCCGCCGCGGTGCCAATGCGCACCGCTTCATCGGCCAAACCGACATGCAGCGCGTCGCGGTCCGCATCCGAATAAACAGCAACGGTTGCAATTCCCATGCGGCGCGCCGTGCGCATGATCCGGCAAGCGATCTCACCGCGATTCGCGATCAAAAGTTTAGCGAACATATTTTTATGTTTGCTGCGGCTCTCGGCGCAGCTTGTTTTTTCACTAGGTTGCTACAACGGAATATTACCGTGCTTGCGCCAGGGATTTTCCAACTTTTTGTTTCGCAACATCGCGAACGAGCGGCAGATCCGCTTACGCGTCACTCTGGGCATTATCACATCATCGATATAACCACGGCTCCCGGCGATGAATGGATTGGCGAATTTGCTGCGATACTCCTCGGTACGGGCCTCGATCTTGGCAGCATCGCCGATGTCACGCCGGAAAATAATTTCGACCGCGCCCTTCGGACCCATCACCGCGATCTCGGCGCTGGGCCAGGCGATATTGACGTCGCCACGCAGGTGTTTTGAACTCATGACGTCGTAAGCGCCGCCATAGGCTTTGCGGGTAATTAACGTTACTTTAGGGATTGTCGCCTCGGCGAACGCATACAGCAACTTGGCGCCGTGTTTGATTATTCCGCCGTACTCCTGGGAGGTGCCGGGCATGAATCCCGGCACATCGACGAGTGTCAATACCGGAATATTGAAGGCATCGCAGAAGCGAACGAAACGAGCGGCCTTTGTGGATGCCTGAATATTCAAGCACCCCGCAAGCACCATCGGTTGGTTAGCGACGATGCCAATCGTGGAACCTTGCATTCGCGCGAAACCGATGACAATATTTTGCGCGTAATCCGGCTGCAACTCAAAGAAATCGCTCTCATCGACGATCTTATAAATCAGTTCCTTGATGTCGTACGGTTTGTTCGGGTCATCGGGAATCAGTGAATCCAGCGACGCTTCCTCCCGCTCCGCAACATCCGAAGTCGGCCGTTGCGGTGGCCGCTCGCGGTTGCTGGCCGGCAAAAAATCGATGAACCGGCGCAACATCAATAATGCCTCGATGTCGTTTTCAAATACTTGGTCGGCGACGCCAGATTTCGTGGAATGCGTCATCGCACCGCCAAGTTCCTCAGCCGTGACCTCTTCGTGGGTGACGGTTTTTACAACCTCCGGCCCGGTGACAAACATATAGGAACTGTCTTTCACCATGAA
This sequence comes from Arenicellales bacterium, assembly GCA_964194565.1. Classification (GTDB taxonomy): domain Bacteria; phylum Pseudomonadota; class Gammaproteobacteria; order Arenicellales; family JAOTWM01; genus JAOTWM01. The sequence continues at coordinate 22,375 of CAXMMZ010000124.1, read as the reverse complement.
AATAAAGTCCGTCATCGCCGGCGAATACACTGCGCCGCCGGCACACGGTCCCATAATCATCGAGATTTGCGGAACCACCCCAGACGCCATGACGTTGCGTTGAAAAATGTCCGCGTACCCACCCAGTGACGCGACCCCCTCTTGAATCCGAGCGCCACCGGAATCGTTAAGCCCGATTACGGGCGCCCCAACCTTCAATGCCTGATCCATAACCTTAGCGATCTTCTCAGCATGGGGCTCAGAGAGCGAACCCCCAAACACCGTAAAATCCTGACTGAACGTAAATACCTGGCGGCCGTTGATCGTGCCGTATCCGGTTACGACACCGTCGCCCGGGATCGTCTGCTCGGCCATATCGAAATCGCGGCAACGATGCTCGACGAACATATCCCATTCCTCGAAGCTATTCGGGTCCAACAACAATTCGATCCGTTCGCGAGCAGTGAGCTTTCCCTTGGCATGTTGCGCATCGATACGTTTTTGGCCACCACCCAGCCTTGCCGCTGCGCGTTTTTCTTCTAATTGGCGGATGATGTCTTGCACGATCTGCTAACCCTGATAATTCATGAATGGCTCGAGCTATGCAGCCCGACTTTGCCTGCGTATTACTCGCAATACTTCTTGGGCGGCACTCGGAATATGAGTGCCGGGGCCGAAAATTGCCGCGACGCCAACACCGTGTAACATTTGGTGATCCTTGGCAGGTATCACACCGCCGCATATCACTGTTATATCGTTCGCCGAGCGTTGCCGCAGCACTTCGAGCAATTGCGGTACCAAGGTTTGGTGGCCCGCCGCTTGTGAGGACACCCCGATTACATGAACGTCATTTTCGATCGCCTGGAGTGCCACCTCCTCCGGAGTTTGAAACAGCGGTCCAATATCGACATCGAACCCGAGGTCCGCGAATGCCGTGGCAATAATTTTCGCTCCGCGATCGTGACCGTCCTGGCCGAGTTTGGCGATGAGAATTCGCGGCCGGCGACCTTCGTCATCAGCGAAATCGACTACCTCGCGACGCACCGCCTGAAATCCCTCATCGTCGCCGTAAGCCGCGCCGTATACGCCCGCTACGGTACGAATTGCGGCTTGATGGCGACCAAACACTTGCTCCATGGCATCGGAAATCTCACCCACCGTGGCGTTCGCACGCGCCGCCTTGATCGCATACTCCAACAAGTTTTCATCGTCCGTAGCCGCTGCCAGTTGCAATTCTTGAATCGCCTGTTGCCAAGCGGCGTTGTCGCGTTCGCTGCGAATCTTAGATAAGCGTTCGATCTGCGCTGCCCGAACCATACTGTTGTCAATATCGAGAATTTCCACTTCGTCGATCTGCGTCGATCGATAATTATTGACACCGACAATCACGTCCTTACCTTGATCGACGCGCGCCTGGCGCTGTGCGGCAGCTTCTTCGATACGGAGTTTCGGAAAACCGGCCTCCACAGCCTTGGTCATTCCCCCGAGCGCCTCGACTTCCTCGATCAATCGCCGCGCCGCAGTAGTCAAGCTGTGGGTCAGGCTTTCCACGTAGTAGGATCCACCGAGCGGGTCCACTACGTTAGTCAAACCGGCCTCTTCCCGTAACATCAATTGCGTATTGCGCGCGATGCGCGATGAAAATTCGGACGGCAGAGCCAACGCTTCGTCGAACGAATTAGTATGCAATGACTGGGTCCCGCCCAGTACCGCCGCCAATGCCTCGATGGTAGTGCGCACAATATTATTGTACGGATCCTGAACCGTGAGACTGACTCCCGAGGTCTGGCAGTGGGTACGTAACATCAGTGAGCGAGGATCATCGGGCGCGAATAACGTCGACATAAGTTCGGCCCATAAACAACGTGCCGCTCGCAGCTTTGCGATCTCCATAAAGAAGTTCATGCCAATGCCGAAGAAAAACGACAACCGTGGCGCGAATTCGTCGACCGCCAAGCCCCGGCTGCACGCAGCGCGAACGTATTCGATACCGTCGGTAATCGTAAACGCCAATTCTTGAACGCAGGTCGCCCCCGCTTCCTGCATGTGATATCCAGAAATCGATACGGGATTAAACTTCGGCATGTGCTTAGCGGTATAAGCGATTATGTCCGCCACTATTCGCATCGACGGCGTCGGTGGATAGATATAGGTATTACGTACCATGAATTCTTTCAGAATATCGTTTTGCAGCGTACCCGCAAGCTGCTTAGGTCGCACACCTTGTTGTTCTGCAGCAATGATATACATCGCTAACACTGGCAGCACCGCGCCATTCATCGTCATCGACACCGACATCTTATCCAGCGGTATACCGTCAAACAGATCGATCATGTCGGCGACGCTATCGATCGCGACACCGGCTTTACCGACATCCCCCACCACGCGCTCATGGTCAGAGTCGTATCCGCGATGTGTCGCCAGATCGAAGGCGATGGAGAGCCCGCTCTGACCGGCGGCGAGCGCATCGCGATAAAACGCATTGGATTCTTGGGCTGTAGAAAACCCGGCGTATTGACGAACTGTCCAGGGTCGACCGGTGTACATGGTGGCGCGTACACCACGCGGATATGGTGGCTGACCGGGCAGGCTGTCGAGGTGTGCGATCGCATCAAGGTCGGTGGCCGTATACAACGGTTTGATATCGATGCCCTCCGGAGTCCTCCACAACGCTTCCTGCAGCGACGCGACTCCGAGCTCGCGTATAGCGGCCTCGGTCCACTGCCGATGCATATCGGTTTGCTTAGTCATCGATGGGTTGTCCGCGATGCCATTTTGTGCGCCGCAACATAGACTAAGTGTACGCTGGCGTGGTGTGTAGGTACATACCAACCGGGGTAGACACGAGCGACACGTGCCTGCACATCACCCCGCGTGAGGATATCCAGCAGTGACCAATGCCGCGCTGATTTCGTCGAGAATAGCGGGGTCATCAATTGTCGCCGGCATTTTCCATTCTTCTCCGTCCGCAATTTTCTGCATCGTACCGCGTAGAATTTTTCCAGACCGGGTCTTTGGCAATCGATTAACCACGAGCGCCTGTTTGAAAGCCGCTACCGGCCCGATCTGTTGCCGCACCATTTGCACGATCTCATCGACGACCTCGGTGGGGTCACGATCACACCCGGCGTTCAGTACCAAGAATCCAAACGGCAACTGCCCTTTGAGATCGTCCGCAACACCGGTCACGGCGCACTCCGCCACATCCGCATGCGAGGCCAACACTTCCTCCATAGCTCCGGTCGATAATCGGTGGCCCGCGACATTAATGATGTCATCGGTACGGGACATGACAAACACATAGCCGTCCTCGTCGATATACCCCGCATCCGATGTTTCGTAGTAGCCGTCGAACGTTGACATATATGTATCGACATAACGCTGTCGAGCATTCCATAAGGTCGGAAACGTTCCGGGAGGCAGCGGCAGTTTCACCACCAGGCTACCGATGTCACCGGCAGCGGCGGGCTTGGACTCGTCATCCAGCACGCGCACGTCCCAACCCGGCACGGGCTTGGTGGGTGATCCTTCTTTAATAGGTAACGATTCGATGCCGAGACAGTTTGCGCAAATTGACCACCCGGTTTCGGTTTGCCACCAGTGATCGACCACCGGCACTCGCAACTTTTCCTGTGCCCACTGTAGCGTATCGGGATCAGTGCGCTCACCAGCGAGGAATAATGCCTTGAGTCCAGAGAGATCGTAATCGTCTATTAATGCCCCATCAGGATCTTCTTTTTTGATAGCGCGAAATGCTGTTGGCGCGGTAAACAACACACGCACGTTATGTTGTGAAATCACTCGCCAAAACGCACCAGGGTCGGGCGTACCGACGGGCTTGCCTTCGTATAACACAGTGGTGTTACCGCTAAACAACGGTGCGTATACGATGTATGAATGGCCCACCACCCAACCTACGTCAGACGCGGCCCAATACACGTCACCAGGATCGGCGTTATAGATATTTTTCATCGACCACTTAAGCGCAACGATATGACCTCCGTTATCGCGAACCACCCCCTTAGGCTGGCCGGTGGTTCCCGACGTATACAGTATGTATAACGGATCAGTTGCCAACACCGGCACGCAATCGTGCGCAACGGCGGCATCCATCGACTCCTTCCAGTCGAAGTCACGGCCACGCACCATCGACGCCGTGGCTTGTCGTCGCTGCAACACAATACAGCTCGAAGGTTTGTGATCCGCGAGTTCGATAGCACGATCCAGCAACGGTTTGTATTCCACGACGCGCGCCGGCTCGATTCCGCAAGACGCGCACACGATTACTTTCGGTTGCGAATCGTCTATGCGCACCGCTAATTCGTTGGCCGCAAAACCACCGAACACGACGGAATGGACCGCTCCCAAACGGGCGCAGGCCAACATCGCCACCACCGCCGGCGGCACCATAGGCATATAGATGATGACCCGGTCGCCCTTCGTGACTCCGTGCTGCGCCAGCACCCCGGCAAATCGCGCGACACGATCCAGCAACTCTCGATACGTAAAAGTCTTAATGGTATCGGTGACCGGACTGTCGTAAATCAGCGCGGGTTGATCGCCCCGGCCATTCTCAACATGCAGATCAACCGCGTTGTAACAGGTATTGACTTCGGCGCCACTAAACCACCGGTAATAGGGTTTATCGGTGGAATCCAGAACGCTATCCCATCGCTTATACCAATGCACCGCCTCGGCGGCTTGTGCCCAAAACGTTTCAGGGTCCGATATCGATTGGCGGTAGACGTCCGCAATTCTGCTCATGGCTTTATTCTCTCCGGTGGCTGCGAACGGTATTTTTTCAATTTTGTTAAGAACGGTACTGGCCGACCTGTGCCGACACATCCGTCGCGCGTTGCTAATTATACAAAATATTTACCGAACGAACGGCGTTTAAATATCGCGCGCAGTTCCGGGAATATCGGGAACAATAACACCGATTCCAGCTCTTGTTATTGACCAAGAGTCCGGGGTGAAACGCCAATTCCTAGTGTATGATCCACACTCCGTTGCGACCACTCGCGGCGGCTGCATCGGATTACCGGGGACACCAACCGAGGATCGAGATCGGCCGCTTAGGCTGGAACCGGCAGCCGGAATTAGCCGCTGGCCGTGTAGGGCCGAATTGGGGCAACCCCGACATTGTCGACGGTAATTATCTATAGGAAAACAATTACAGATTGTGTATTCGACATTGAGGCAAACATCATGAACTACGAAAATATAGTGGCCGAAATCCACGGCAATGTGGCGTTGATAACATTGAATCGGCCAAAAGCACTAAACGCCTTATCGACTCCGTTGACAATCGAGCTTGGCGATGCGCTCCGTGGATTTGAACGCGACGACAATATTGGCGCGATCGTGATAACCGGAAGCGATAAAGCGTTTGCTGCCGGTGCGGATATAAAAGAGATGGCCGACAAATCGTTCGTCGATTGTTATATGTCCAATTTTATCACTGCAACCTGGGAGCGCGTGACGCAAAGCCGTAAGCCTGTCATCGCTGCGGTAGCGGGCTTCGCATTGGGAGGAGGTTGCGAATTGGCAATGATGTGCGACTTTATAATCGCTGCGAGTACTGCAAAGTTCGGTCAACCCGAAATCAATCTTGGAATTATTCCCGGCGCCGGCGGCACGCAACGATTGACGCGTTTGATTGGCAAATCGAAAGCGATGGATATGTGTTTGACCGGAAGGATGATGGATGCCGAGGAGGCGGAACGCGCCGGCTTGGTCAGTCGCATTGTGTCGCCTGAATCGCTTACCGAAGAAGCGCTAAAGATAGCGCAATCTATCGCCGACAAGTCACGGCCCTCGACGATGATGGTCAAAGAAGCTGTCAATCGCGCCTACGAAACCACGCTCAGTGAAGGAATTCGCTACGAACGACGCTTGTTCTACTCGTTGTTTGCGACCGAGGATCAGAAGGAAGGCATGTCGGCCTTTGCCGAGAAACGACCGCCGCAATGGCAACATCGATAATAACCGCGGCACCGCTGGTATGACCGGTTCAAACTGGCAAACTGTCGGCTCTAGGTATTTATTTAAAAGCCCGTATTTCGACCTGCGCCAAGACCAGGTGACATTGCCAGGCGGTGATCGCATCACTTATACGATGATCGAGCATCCGGGCTACGCGATGGTGGTACCATTGTGTGCCGACGGCCGCGTGGTGATGGAGCACGTCTATCGACACCCACTACGACGGACCCTGCTGGAATGCCCGTCGGGTGGGTTAGACGGACAACCACCGGACGTTGCGGCACGGCGCGAATTGGAGGAGGAAACCGGTTTCCGCGCCACGCACCTGGCCGGCTTAGGGCGGTACGCGGGAAGCAGCGGAATCAGCAACGAGTATTTCGATCTTTTTCTGGCCACCGATCTGGACCCAAATGGCCAGCTATGCCACGAAGCTACCGAACAGATCGAAATCGAACTCATTGCATTGCATCAACTGCAACGCATGGTGATCAACGGCAAGATCGAACACGGCCCCTCGGCCTTGGCTATTCTATTAGCCTGGGCCACCACCCGAACATAGTCGCCCCCAAGACCTTACGCCGCTAGCTCCGTAACCCCGAGAATGGCCTGATCAACATCGTCGTCTTCGGTGAAATACCCGGGCGCAAACCGGATCGTACCTTTATTTGCAACGGTGCCACGATCTTCGTGCACTAACGGCGCACAGTGCAATCCGGCGCGCACACAGACATGGTAGTCGGCGTCAAGCATCACACCGGCTTGGTCGGCGGGCATACCGTCAATCCCAATCGACAACGTCGCGACTCGCGGTTGGTTGTCTTGCGGTCCGTAGACCGTAAGCCCAGGCACATCCCTGAACGCATTGGCCAACTTTTGTACGTGGTCGTGCTCGATCCGGGAGATATATTCCAATCCAGCGCGGCAAGCGTCTTTATGGGGTAGATCGGCGTGTGCCCGATCGATTTGCTCGCGGCCAAGACGGGCAAACCATTTTTGTGCAGCATTTAAGCCCGCGATACCCGGCAACGCGACGGTCCCGGCTTCAAGATGGAACGGATATTCATCCGGCTGAAACCGCGACGCCGAGTCCACGCCCGTGCCGCCAACCCGAATCGGCCGCACATCAATACCGTCGCGCACCACCATTCCGCCGATCCCCATCGGCCCGAATAAGCCTTTATGACCGGTAAACGCCAAAATATCGATACCGATTTCATCCATATCGATCGGTAAGACTCCCGCGCTCTGGCAGCTGTCCACAATAAATAACGTACCCGCTTCCCGGGAGATACGCCCTATCGCGGCGATGTCCTGCACCGAACCTAATACGTTGGACGCATGATTTACGACAATGACTCGGGTTGCCGGCGTAATGGCGCGTTTTATATCGGCGGGGTCCACGAACCCCGGATCGTCCCCGCTCACTGAGGTGACGGTAATCCGATTGTCCCGCTGCATATGATTCAGCGGTCGAATCACCGCATTATGTTCGAGACGCGTAGTGATGACGTGATCACCGTCATTGAGCACGCCGTACAACGCCGTGTTGAGCGAATCGGTCGCATTTTGCGTAAACACCACCCGATTCGTATCGCCTTTGAATCCGAAAAACTCCGCTAACAGACGCCGTGTCTCAACAATCATGCGTTCCGCCTCGACGGCAAGTTCGTGTCCCGCACGACCTGGGTTCACACCGTAGCCACGAAAGAATTCGTCCATCGTCGTATACACGATTTCGGGCTTTGGCCACGTTGTGGCGGCATTATCTAAATAATGGTGCTCTTTCATTGCGTGTTTACCCTGGTACGAACCGGTGACATTAACCGAATCGTACCTCAGCACCTTCGATCATAACTCCAAATTGTTGAGGGGCAATTCCGCTTAGCATGCTATCGGCTTACGAGGGTACTCCAGCCGGCGCAGAACCGAATAGCGAATGCCTTGATGGATTCAAAAATTTAGGTAATTTGTTCTACAATATCGAATATTATAGCAATATTCTCCTAATAACCGCCTATAAGCACCTAATGATATTCTCAATCGTTGCTAACCAGATCGACACGATGCAGCGCACCTCGCCCAATTTGCGTATAGCCGCCAGTAGTGTCACGACGAATTCATATCAGCTTCGCACCGGCAAATCCTTAGTCGGTGGGTGTTATGGCTACAATCACGTATAATGGCGTAGCGCGCAGCTGAGGTGGAGGTGTCTGTGTCGGCAAAGCAACAGCGAAAACGCCGTGTGGGACGCGATGGCTATGCTCGCCTCCATCCGGTGCTGCTTGCGACGCTCGGATTCACCGCGGGCGCCATCGGTACGCTAATCGCCACCATTATCGTCGCTGAATTTCACTATGATTACGGCGGAGTCGCGGGGTTGATTCATGCCCAACTTCAGCAACCGGCGTTGTGGGTTGCCGACTTCGCACCGTTTTTCATGGCGGCGTGGAGTTACTATCTCGGTCGATCAGGCCAAAACCGCATCTCTGCCCTAAGTCGCCAGATTGACGCGCTGCGTACCCAAGCCGTGATGCTCGAAGGTCAAGCGCGACACCATATGACCCACGACGTTTTGACTGACCTCCCCAATCGCGCCCTATTGTTGAAACGACTTAATCAAGCGATCCGCAATGCCAAGCAAACCAATGAGCGCTTCGCTGTATTGCGGCTCGATGTCGATCGGTTCAAGGAAATCAACGATGCGCTAGGTCATGATCATGGCGATCAATTACTGACCGGGATTGCCAACCGCCTACTTGATGCGGTCGCCGGCGATACGTTGGTAGCCCGCGTCGGCGGCGATGAATTTGTGATCCTGCTGCCCAGCATTGGCGCCGTCAAAGACGCTACGGAAATCGCTGTTAGTATTGAAAAGACATTGAAACGACCATTTACAATCGATACGCTAGATGTCGATGCACAGGTCAGTATTGGAATCGCGTTGTATCCAGATCACGGAAGTCGCAAACAGGAGCTGCTGCAGCACGCCGAAGTCGCGATGTATATCGCAAAGCATGAGAAAAGCAAGTTTAGTTTGTATCATTCCAGTTATGACAATCGCAGCCCGCAACGCGTAACGCTCACCGCGGAACTTCGCCAGGCCATCGACCGTAATGAGTTGGTACTTCAGTACCAACCTAAGATTCGATTGACGCCTGGGGCAACACCGGAATTCGAGGGCTTATTACGCTGGCCTTACGCGCGGCATCGAACTCTACCGCCGCAAGAGTTTATTCCGCTGGCAGAACGTACCGGGTTAATCAAAAACGTAACTCAATGGGTGCTCACGAACGCGCTGCAGCAGTTAACGGAATGGCACAATCAAGGTTTGGATGCGAGTGTCGCGGTCAATATATCAGCCCAAGATTTGCACGACGATGAACTTGTAGACCATATCGCCAAGCATCTGACCAGACACAATATTGCCCCCCACCGGCTGGTATTGGAGATCACCGAGACCAGCATCATGGTCAATGAAGAGCGCGCAAGCGACACACTGCACGAGCTCGCCAAAATGGGCGTGAGGCTATCTATTGACGATTTCGGGACGGGCTATTCGTCGCTGTCGCATCTGAGCGAACTGCCGGTCCACGAAATCAAGATCGACAAATCATTTGTTGCAGATATGGCCGGCAATCCAACCCATAAAATGATCGTCTGTGCGACGATCGACTTGGCCCATAACCTCGGCCTGGAAGTTATCGGTGAGGGTGTCGCAGATGAACGGACATTTCGTCAGCTCGATGATCTAGGCTGCCATTCCGCCCAAGGCTTCTTTATAAGCCGACCGCTACATGCGCAGGATGTAGCGGTATGGGCCAGAAGCTCAAAATGGCTATCGCCGCTAACGCACAGCCATTAACTAAAGCCGTCTGGCATTGAGCGATTCGATCGGCTCGAACATCTGCCGATAAACGACCCTCGCTGAATTTCCGGCTCCGCAACGAACCCACACCCTATATGCGGCTTTGGTCAACTATACTCCGCATATCGAAACCTCGATGTAACCTGTCGATCGCAGCAGATGCTACACTTCAAGCGTCCGCGGTATACTGAAAGTTAGCGATGTGAGCGACATGTTTTCACAGGACTACTCATTTCAATACGCGACGGTCGAAATACTAACGCCTATGGTACGGCGCGTGGTTGCGCGTAATCCGAGCCCGTTTACGTTTTACGGCACCGGTACGTTTATCATCGGCCACGGCCATGTCGCGATAATTGACCCGGGGCCTGAAGTGGCCGAACACATTGATACGCTGATCGACGTCCTGCGTAACGAAACCGTCACGCATTTGCTGGTTACCCATACACACCTCGATCACTCACCGGCGTGCCGAGCCGTCAAGGCGGCGACCGGTGCAACATCGTTTGGCTACGGACCCCACGGCTCCGGTCAGTATCAGCGCGGCGAAACCGTAGAAGAAGGAGCCGACTGGGAGTTTGCACCCGATGTCGCGGTTCGGCATGGCGATATTATCGATGGCAACGGCTGGACCTTTGACTGCGTGTTTACGCCTGGCCACACATCCAACCATATTTGCTTCCACCTGCGCGAAGAAGATGCACTGTTCACGGGTGATCATGTGATGGGCTGGTCCAGTACAATCGTCTCCCCGCCGGATGGTGACATGGGCATGTATATCGACAGCCTGCATCGGTTGCGTGACCGCGACGATGCAATCTACTGGCCAACCCACGGCCCCCCAGTGACGGATACCCGACGATTAATTAGCGGCCTAATCGGCCATCGCCTTCGGCGCCGAGAACAAGTTTTGCATGCCATTAGAAACGGAGTCCGCCACATTCAGGAATTGGTACCCAAAATCTATACCGAGCTACCGATCGCAATGCACCCCGCAGCTGCTCGGTCGGTATACTCGACATTAATCTTGCTAATTCAGGAAGAGCAGATCAAAGTCGTCGGAGAGCCTGGGATTGATGCGGAATTCATTCCGATCATCCCCGGTGGCGGGTAGGGCTTTTGGTCCGGTAGTTTTAAACTCAACGCAATCGGTCACAAATTAATAAGCAACGCTGCAGTATGAAATTGGGAGAAACATCATGCGGCTCGAAAACAAAGTAGCCATTGTCACCGGGGCGGCACAAGGGATCGGCTTCGGCATCGCGGAAGCGTTCGCTGCGGAAGGTGCAAAAGTGGTGCTGGCGGATGTAAACGAAAAACAAGGTACGGCCGCAGCCGAGAAACTGGAGAACGCCGCGTTTTTTAGCTGCGACGTCGGGGATGGTGCACAAGCCCGTCGCTTGGTGGAAGAAACGGTCAACCACTATGGGCGGGTCGATGTTTGCGTCAATAACGCGGGGATTTTGCGCACCGGCGATGTTTTGGAAATCAGCGAGGACGACTTTGATGAAGTGTTGCGGGTCAACCTGAAAGGTCCGTTTCTACTTAGCCAAGCCGCGGCCCGGCGGATGGTAGAACAAGGCGCCGGGAGCATCATCAATATGTCTTCGGTTAACGCAGTGATGACGATTCCCAATATTCTGCCATACAACGTATCCAAAGGCGGCCTGAATCAGCTCACCCGGGTTATGGCAGTCGCTCTTGCCGACCGCGGCGTTCGCGTCAACGCCATCGGCCCCGGCAGTATCCTGACCAGCATGCTGGAAAAGGTCATGGTTGACGACGCGGCGCGCCACAAGATTTTGTCGCGTACGCCGATGGGTCGTTGTGGCGAGGTCTCCGAGGTTGCGAAAATCGCAGTATTTTTAGCGACCGACGATTCTTCCTACATCACCGGTCAATGCATCTATTGCGACGGCGGGCGCATGGCCCTTAACTATGTCGTACCGGTCGCGGATTGAGAATTACTAATATCGTCGTGGTAAGCGCGACTCATATCGTGCACCGCATCCACCAATACAGCTACCCTATCTGGATCGGTGGTTGGGTGAATACCGTGGCCAAGATTAAAAATATGCCCGCTGCCAGCACCAAACTCCGCGAGAATTGATCTCACCTCCTCGAGAATTCGCGCTGGAGATGCCGACAGCACCGCCGGATCCAGGTTGCCCTGCAACGCACATCGTGACCCGATACGTCGCCGCGCTTCTGCGATTCCGGTAGTCCAATCGACGCCTATTGCATCGCAGCCCGTAGCGGCGATGGCTTCGAGCCACTGCCCGCCGCCTTTCGTGAATACGACGGTCGGAACTGCTCCGCGCTCAGCATGAGGCTTGAGGCCCGCGAGCACTTTTTGCATGTATCGTAACGAAAACGTTTGATAATCCCGGGCCGTAAGCACGCCGCCCCAAGTATCGAAAATCATCACCACATCCACGCCGGCCGCGATTTGAGCATTCAAATAGTCGGCTACGGCATGGCTTAGTTTCGTCAGCAATACATGAGTCGATTCCGGATTGGCATACATCAGCGATCGGATTTTCATGAAATCCTTACTGGTTCCGCCTTCCACCATATAGGTCGCTAACGTCCACGGGCTACCGGAAAATCCGATTAACGGTACCCGTCCCGCCAATTCAGCCCTAATAAGCCGTACCGCCTGCAATACATAACGCAGATCAATATCCGGATCCGGAATACCCAATTTCCGGATATCGTTCGGGCTGCGTAGCGGGCGGGCGAACCGCGGACCGTCGCCCTCGTTGATGCTAAGCCCCAATCCCATAGCATCGGGAATTGTGAGAATATCGGAAAACAAAATCGCCGCATCCAGATCAAAACGCTGGATCGGCTGCAAGGTCGCTTCACAAGCCAATTCCGGGGTTTTACACAGCGTCAAGAAATCACCCGCCCGGGCGCGCGTGGCTCGATACTCCGGCAGGTAACGCCCTGCCTGCCGCATTATCCAGATCGGGGTTCGATCCACGGCTTCCCGGCGCAGGGCCCGCAACAAACGGTCGTTTTTAAGTTGAGGTCGGTCGATCATCAAGAGTGACGCTTTGGCTTCAATGGCTGATTGGGGATACTTCATGAAAGTCCATCTTCCTGAGGTATCCGGCCTACTGGGCGTCGAGCCCGCATTTAATCTCTTTTTGAATATCGAGTGCCGCGCGCCGCGGATCGGTAGCTTCGTGTATAGGGCGTCCCACGACAATATAATCCGCGCCGCTTGACAACGCCTGGCGCGGTGTAACGACCCGCTTTTGATCTTCGGTATTATGTATCGGGCGAATACCGGGAGTTACTATGATTAATGCGTCGCCGAGCGTCGAACGTAGTCGCTCCGCCTCGAGCCCGGAGGCGACAACACCGTCGCAACCGTGTTGCATAGCACGACGCGCACGGGATAATACGAGCTCCTGCACGTCACATTGGAACCCCAGGTCATCAAGGTCCCCTTTATCCAAACTCGTTAATACCGTCACTGCGAGAATACCGATATCACCCTTAGCCTCTGCCGCGGCCCGCATAATGCTATCGTTACCGTGCACCGTAGCAAAACGCACCTGGTAACGATTTAATTGTTGCACGGCCTTACCCACCGTATGGGGAATATCGAAGAACTTGAGGTCAACGAATATCGCCTTGTTCCGCCTTGTTAACCAATCAACGAGTTCAAAATAACCGCCGGACATACACAGTTCGAGCCCCAGTTTATAAAATGACACCGCATCACCGATATCCGTCACCAGAGACTTCGCATCGTCGATACCAGGCACATCGAGTGCCATGATTAGGCGTTCGGTCGGTGGAATTGAATTTCTAGCCTTGTTCATATTTTCCGACGATTTTCCGTTACACGTGCCGCGCCGCGGCAAACCTATTCGTCTTATATTTGTAGATAATGAAGAATCCCAGCGGCGGCTTCACGCCCTTCGAACACCGCTGTCACTACTAAGTCCGAACCGCGCACCATGTCGCCGCCGGCAAACACGTGCGGATTCGTTGTCTGATAGGGGTATCGGGATGCCGAGCCGACAACCACTCGTTGCTGCGCATCTATGTTAATCGCGTGGGCCGTTAACCAACTCGGCGGACTGGGGCGAAACCCAAACGCAATAATAACTCGATCCGCTCGAATATCCTCATCCGAGCCGATCACGGCCTCGGGGCGACACCGGCCGCGTTCGTCTGGCTCACCCAGTTTAGTCGTCAACACTTTTACCGCCGAGCATGTCGCATCGCCGATAATCTCGATTGGCTGCTTATTCCATAAAAATGTCACACCCTCTTCTTTTGAATTCCATACCTCACGACGTGATCCCGGCATATTTTGTTCGTCACGCCGATAAATACAAGACACGCTCCGTGCACCCTGGCGTACTGCGGTCCGAACGCAATCCATAGCCGTATCGCCGCCGCCCAACACCGCCACATGCTGATCGCGCATATCGATATAATCGAAATCCTGCCGCCACCCCATGACGTGGCTAACGTTGCCGATGAGATACGGCAATGCGTCCACGACCCCACGATTGTTCTCTCCGGGGAAACCACCCTGCATAGCGGTATACGCGCCCATTCCCAGAAATACGGCATCAAAATCTGCAAACAACGCGGCAAACTCGACATCTGCTCCGATCTCGGTTCCAAGTACGAATTCCACACCTGCTTCTTCCAATAATGCACGGCGTTGCAACACGACCCCTTTTTCGAGTTTGAATGGCGGAATCCCGAAGGTCAATAATCCGCCGACTTCGGGGTAGCGATCAAATACAACCGCCTTGACCCCATTGCGAGTTAACACATCGGCACAGGCCAGTCCGGCCGGACCAGCGCCCACCACCGCGACTCGTTTGTCGGTCTGCACGACGTGCGACAAATCCGGCCGCCAGCCCTGGCGTAATGCTTCATCGGTAATATATTTTTCGATGGAACCGATGGTAATGGCGCCAAACCCATCGTTTAGTGTGCACGCACCTTCGCAAAGTCGGTCCTGCGGACAGATACGGCCGCAAATCTCCGGTAGCGAGTTGGTCTGGTGTGATAATTCAGCGGCTTCGAAGAGGCGCCCTTCGTTAATGAGATTCAGCCAATTAGGAATGTAGTTATGGACCGGACATTTCCATTCACAATACGGATTGCCACAGGAAATGCAGCGCCCCGCCTGTGCCGCGGCATAACGGGGTTCATATTCGCCGTAGATTTCGCCCCACTCGTAGACGCGGGTCAGCGCCGAGGTTTTGGGTGGATCCTGTCGCGGCAGATCCACGAACTGGAAGTTCTTATTCATAGCAAATATCGATTCAGCTGCTAGCTAGAAGCCGTTATGCGGCTTCCAACAGAGTATCCAGCAATGTCTCGAGATCAGCCGCCTTGGGTTTGATCAGCCAGAATCGACCGACTAAGTCTAAAAAATCCTCGTGGACAGTCTGGCCCCACTTACTTCCGGTTTCAACGTTGTAATCGACGATGAGCTCCCGAAGAAAATTCAGGTGCGCCTCCATACTTTCGGGGGTAATCCTATGAATATCAATTAACTCGTGATTGTAGCAGTCCACAAACTGCCGTTCTTGATCGAGTACGAATGCGAGTCCGCCAGTCATACCAGCGCCAAAATTTATCCCGGCCTTACCCAGCACCACCACCACACCGCCGGTCATATACTCGCAACCGTGATCGCCGCATCCCTCAATGACCGCATGCGCCCCCGAATTCCTCACCGCAAAACGTTCCCCCGCGGAGCCCGCGGCGAGTAACTTGCCACCCGTCGCACCGTACAGACAAGTGTTACCCATTATCACCGACGCCTGGCTTCTAAGAGGGCTGGTGGGCGGTGGATAGATTACGATTTGGCCACCGGCCATTCCCTTGCCGACATAATCGTTCGCATCTCCCTGCAAATACAAATTCAACCCACCTGCATTCCAGGCGCCAAAACTTTGCCCTGCAGTCCCCGTGAAGCGTAATGTAATCGGTACGTTTTCCATGCCGCTGTTACCGTGCCGACGGGCCACCTCGCCGGACAGCCGCGCACCAATCGAACGATCGACATTGCGAATCTCGTAGCGAAACTCACCACCAGACTTGGTATGAACGGCCTGCGCCACGTCACGCATGATTCGTCCAGCCAACTCGGCGCGATCGAATGGCGCGTTACGCTCGACCTGACAAGTCTGTGGCCGTTCCTCAGCGCGGTTGTGCGCCCCAATGATGGGAGACAAATCCAGGCGGCGCTGCCTCTCGGTGTCACCGGGAATTCGAGTCAATAATTCAGTGCGGCCAATCACATCCTCGAGTCGCTGAATTCCGAGCTCAGCGAGGCGCTCACGAACGTCTTGTGCGACAAACTGAAAATAATTGACCACATAATCTACCTTGCCGTGAAAATGCTTGCTGCGCAGCGTTATATTCTGTGTCGCCACACCGGTAGCGCAATTATTTAGGTGGCAAATACGTAAGTACTTACATCCCATCGCCATCATCGGCATCGTGCCAAAACCAAAGCTTTCAGCACCCAAGATGGCGGCCTTTATGACATCCAATCCGGTTTTAAGGCCACCATCAACTTGCAGTCGAACCCGACCCCGCAAACCGTTATTTAGTAATATTTGATGGGTTTCCGCCAATCCCAACTCCCAAGGGCTGCCCGCGTATTTAACCGAAGTAACCGGGCTGGCGCCGGTCCCGCCGTCATAGCCGGATATCGTGATGAGATCTGCATACGCTTTGACAACTCCGGCGGCGATCGTGCCCACACCGGCTTCGGCGACGAGCTTTACCGATACCAACGCTTGTGGGTTGACTTGTTTAAGGTCGAATATCAGTTGCGCCAGGTCCTCAATGGAATAAATATCGTGGTGCGGCGGTGGTGATATGAGCGCGACGCCGGGCCGAGAGTAGCGCAGCGATGCGATCAAGTCGTTCACTTTGTGGCCCGGCAACTGACCGCCTTCCCCAGGCTTAGCCCCCTGCGCGATCTTAATCTGCAATACCTCAGCATCGACTAAATACTCAGGCGTCACGCCGAATCTTCCGGATGCGACCTGCTTGATTTTCGACGACCGCTCAGTTCCGTACCTATCCGGATGTTCACCCCCTTCTCCAGAATTGGATCGGCCGCCAATACGATTCATCGCAATGGCCAAGGTTTCATGGGCTTCGGGAGACAACGCACCCAGCGACATGCCGGCACTGTCGAATCGAGCCAGTATCGACTCGATGGGTTCAACTTCATCCACGGGAATGTGTGGCCTGTCGTCACGCAGCCCCATCAGATCCCGCAACGTCATCGGCGGACGCCGATCGACGATATCCGCAAATTCCTTGTAGCGTTGATAATCCCCAGAGCGCACAGCAGCGTGAATCGCCTGCACAACATCGGGGTTGAATGCGTGGTATTCGCCGCCGTGAATATACTTTAACAACCCCCCCTGACTTGGCCGGATCCGTGGGTTCCACGCCTGCTCATGTAACTGCCGCTGGTCGGCTTCCAAATCGGCAAAATTGGCGCCCTGGATACGACTTACCGTCCCCGCAAAACACAGAGCGACCACATCGTCGTTCAGTCCGACCGCCTCGAATAACTGCGCACCGCGGTAGCTAGCGACCGTAGCGATCCCCATTTTTGAAATTATTTTATACAAACCCTTATTTACGCCTTTACGGTAAGCGCGCATCACGGCGACCGCATCCTTGACGTTGATTTCCCCGCTACGCATCATGTCACGCAGGGTCTCATAGGCGAGATAAGGATAAATCGCAGTCGCTCCGTACCCGAGCAACACGGCAAAATGGTGAGGATCGCGGGCGGTTGCCGTCTCTACAAGGATATTGGCGTCGCAACGCAACCCGGCATCGATGAGCCGGCGGTGTACCGCACCGGTCGCTAATAGCGCGTGCACCGGCAACTTATCACGGGCAATGCCTCTATCCGAAAGCACGAGAATCGTCACTCCATCGCGAATCGCTTGCTCCGCCTGCCGGCAGAGCTCTTCGATTGCGTCCGGTAAGGGTTGATCCTGCGGATAATTCAGATCGATTACGCGATGCCGGTATCGCGGATCATCAAAATTCAACAATGCGCTGAATTTTCGATCGGATACCAATGGCGAATCCACCACCACTCGGGCGGCATGTTCCCGGGTCTCCTCAAACAAATTTTTCTCCCGGCCAAAGCAAGTCTCCAAAGCCATTACAATTTTCTCACGTAATGGATCGATGGGAGGATTGGTAACCTGGGCAAATTGTTGTCTGAAGAAGTCGTAAATCGATCTCGGCAATTTTGAAAATACCGGCAACGGAGTGTCGTCACCCATAGAACCGACGGCTTCCTGACCGGATTCAGCCAGGACCCGAAGCACTTGGTCACGCTCCTCGAAGCTCACGTGGAACAGTTTGTAATACACCAACAACGAAGATGGGCTGATCGGAACGGAGTGCGATGGCTTCGCCAATAACCGTGTATGCAAACGAATTTGATTGGCTTTCAGCCACTGTTTATACGGCCTGCGAGATTTAAGTCGCTCTTCGATATTCTCCGGTAACAGTAATTCGCCCGTGGCCGTGTCGGCCGCGATCATTTGCCCGGGTTTTAGGCGGCCTTTGGCAACAATGTTATGCTCATCACATCGATAGACCCCGATTTCCGATGCCAAAACAATATAGCGATCGTTAGTGATCACGTATCGCGCCGGTCGCAATCCATTTCGATCCATTGCACACGCCGCGTAGCGGCCGTCCGTTAATACGATTCCGGCCGGACCGTCCCAGGGCTCGCAATGCATCGAGTTATAACGGTGAAAGGCGCGCAGATCCTGATCCATCGTCTCCACGTTTTGCCATGCTGGGGGCACCAATAGCTGCATCGCCCTAAAGATATCAATACCGCCTGCGACCAGTACCTCCAACATATTATCGAGGCTGCAAGAGTCGGAATCCCCGGTGCTTACGAATGGCATAGTGTCGCTGAGGTGCTCGAATACCGCCGAATAAAGTTTTTGGCTTCGTGCAGCGGCCCAGTGTCGGTTTCCCTGTATCGTATTTATCTCGCCATTATGAGCAAGCAACCGAAACGGCTGCGCCAGTCGCCAACGCGGTGAGGTATTTGTAGAAAATCGTTGATGAAAGATGCATAACGCACTCTCGATTCGCGAATCACTCAAATCCGGAAACAAGGCCGATAGATTGTCCGGCATCACCATTCCTTTGTACGAAATTACTCGGCCCGACAGGCTAGCGATATAAAATTGATCATCGTCCGCATCGACGCGATTCTCAGCACGCCGGCGCGCTAAGAAGAGATGACGCTCAAACTCGGATCCATCCATGTCGTGCGCGGCATTTACGAATACCTGGTAGATCACTGGCTTAGACGTCCGTGCCTCATCCCCGAGCGCGGAGTCGTCGGTCGGCACGTCGCGCCATCCCAGCACCGCCAATCCAACATTCTGCAACTCCGCTTCAACGATTTCACAGGCGCGCTTCCGCAACTCAAGCCGCGGATGCAGGAACACCATACCGACGGCATATTGCCGGCCCAGTGCCAGACCGATTTCGTCTGCGACCGCGCGCATAAACGTATCGGGTGTCTTGAGCAGGAGTCCACAACCGTCGCCGGTCTTGCCGTCAGCCCCAATGGCGCCACGATGGGTCAGACGCGCCAATGACTCAATAGCAGCCGACACCAAACGGTGGCTGCCGCGACCGTCCATTTGCGCAATCAGACCGAAGCCACAGTTATCGCGCTCGAATTGTTGCCGATATAGACCGTGTGTCACTATTTCATCAAGGAGTCAACGCGCCGCACTTTAACCATCAGGACCAAAACGTGGTACAGAACTGCGATCAAACGCTCTTATAATTAAGATACCGTCACCGCCTATGCCATTCGGCACCGGACAGTCTCAGGACTTATTGGTACGGGCGATTCAGTATACGTTCGACGTTATGCAGATTCAAACATAGACCGGCATAGCGAATCGGCAGGGCGGGGAATGTGGATTATGTGTCAGTTTTGCACGCTACGTTTGCAGTTCAACGTTGCATGCACTGAAAGTTTACCCAGGATACGCTATTTAAGTGATTACTCGGAGGATCGTACGAGCCGCGGATTCCAGAATACCATCCCTTTCTCTTTTTGCTCATCGAGCAACGATTTCGGATTCCATTGTTTACTTTGATCAAAATAACCGTCTTTCATAACTCGAATCGTAACGGATTCAGCGCTTTGCAGTTGCCGGTTGCTCAGTGGTCGCGTTGTCGACAACGGGGTATTCCCAACAAAAATCCAGTCTGATGAGTCACCGAATTTCGAAGATTTGATCTGCAATAAGACATAGGCTCCAAGAGGGTCCGACTGAATTGTAAACGGTACGGCACTTGTCGAGGCACAACCGGCCGCGAGGGTCATCAATAAAATAATGATGCTCAGCGCCGGTGTGCGCAATGGGATTCTGCACATTTCTATTGTCCTTCTGTTTGAAGTTCGATTTCGACAAACTGTGGATCATTCAACGCCGACTTTTTAGTGTTATGGCGCAGCGTCAACCAAAAGGATGATGTCTTGTCGTGGAATCCGGATTTTTGCAGCCGTACATTTATGAACTTACGTTGCTCCGACGATTCCCGCCACCATACCTTGACGGGCGTCACACCGAGTACCGTATCGTCGTTTAGGTTGATCACTTCAGCGCCTTGCGGATTTGAGTTGATATAGGCGGCCCCGTGATTCTGCACACACCCAGCTATCAACATCGCCGACAATCCGACGAAAATCGGTAATTTTGTCATTGCGTTACTTCGCATTGGTCACTAATCCCACGGTTATTCTCCGATACAAAATTGATAGATGTCCAGTAATTCCTGATCGCCTGCACCAGAATTCGCACCCGCGGTGCGCTGCGTATTTCGAAAACCGGCAGGCTTTCGATTATCCGGCACTGATGGATTCGGTATCGCGCAGCTGCTCTATGGCGGCCGTTATCACTTGCTCGGGACAATCGGCCACAATTCGTGCCTCACCGATGGCTTTTAACAAGATCAAACGCAACGAACCCCGACTGACTTTCTTGTCTACTGCCATTAGCTCGATGAACCTGGCCGGCGTTAATTCAGCAGGCGCACGAATTGGTAATCCGACACGTTGTAGGAGTTTCTCAGTGCGCAAATAGTCAGCGCTCGATAACCAGCCCATGAGATTCGACACGCGTGCGGCTATTACCATGCCGGCTGCGACCGCCTCGCCGTGCAACCACGCGCCATAGCCCTGGCCCGTCTCGATTGCGTGCCCGAACGTATGCCCAAAATTTAGGATCGCCCGCACTCCGCGCTCGCACTCGTCTTCACTGACAATCGCTGCTTTGTTTTGGCACGATCGCTCGACTGCATAACTCAATGCAGCCGAATCTCGCACCAACAGTTCATCGATATTGGCTTCCAGCCAGTTCGCGAATTCGGGATCTCCTATCAAGCCGTACTTAATGGTCTCGGCCAAACCCGCACGAAGCTGGCGATCATCAAGAGTCGATAGTGTGTCAGTGTCGGAAATAACACACACGGGTTGATGGAACACACCGATCATGTTCTTGCCGCGCGGATGATTTACCGCGGTCTTCCCACCGACCGCGGAGTCAACTTGCGCCAATAATGTCGTGGGTATCTGTATGTACGGAATTCCACGTTGATAGCAAGCGGCGGCAAATCCGGCTATGTCACCGGTGACCCCTCCGCCCAGCGCAATTACTGTAGTCTCACGATCGCAGGGGACGGCAATCAACGCGTCAAATATCGATCCGGCCGTATCGAGGGTTTTGTGGCTTTCGCCATCCACCAGAATTTTGCTGGAAACATCCAGGCCCTGCAAAGACTCCAACAACTTGCCCAGATACAGCGGTGCGACAACGTCATTGGTGATCACAAACACCTTGGTCCCGGTTACATAACGACGCAAACGCTCCGAATCCGCGAGCAGCCCAGGGCCAATATAAACCGGATAGTGGCGCTTGTTAGGAAGGTTGACAACAACCTCCCTCACAATTCACCGACCTTGTCTACTAATTCGCGTGCCACAGCAGCGGCTGGTTGGCGTTCGATTTCAACCGTGATGTCCGCTTCCTGGCGATACAACGGCTCGCGCTCTGTCATTAAGGCTTGTAAAATTTCGCGCCGCGCGCCGTTTTGTAGCAGCGGCCTGTTCTTACTGTGACGGGTGCGCTCGTACTGCAGATCGACCGAGGCGTGGAGATAAACTACGATGCCACTGCTGCGCAATAGCTGTCGGTTCTCCTCACGTAGAACCGCACCGCCTCCGGTAGCAACCACAACATTTTCGCGTGCGGTGAGCTCCCGCAACATTCCCGATTCGCGATCCCGAAATCCAGCCTCGCCTTCGATGTCAAAAATCAAGGTGATACTGACGCCGGTCCGCTGCTCGATCTCGCGGTCGGTATCGACAAATTCCATGCTGAGCTGTTGGGCGAGCAGCCGACCGATCGTGGTCTTACCAACTCCCATGGGCCCAATTAAATAAACGTTGGCTGGCATCGT
>CAXMMZ010000123.1:0-6489 GCA_964194565.1 Arenicellales bacterium | reverse complement strand
CAAGGGTTTATCCAATACTGGTACGTGGTTTATTGGACGATTACAAACCGAACGCGACAAAGCCCGGGTCATGGAAGGATTAGAAGGCGCCGCGACCGAGTCCGGTTTCGATCGACAGCACACCGAACAGATTCTCGCAGGCTTGGGTAAACGCCACTTTCTGTTGCATAACGTCCACGACAATACTCCGGTCGTATTTGCGACACGCTGGGTCATGTCGTACCTGGCGGGGCCGATGACAAGAGATCAGATTAAGCGCCTTGCGGCGGCGCAGGCGACAATAACGACGGCCGCGACGACGGCGCCGGCCGAATCGCCGGCCCCACGCGTCGTCAAAGCGAAGGCAGAACAGAGTGCACCGCCGGTGCTACCGCCGGATGTGCGACAATATTATTTGCCGGCGGGTAAAGCAGCAGCGGACGCTGATCTCGTCAATCATCCGTTTTTGCTGGGTGCCGCCGATGTTGGTTTTAGCAATGCTCGATATGGCGTCGACCTCGACCGGGCGCTAATTGTAATGACGGAAATTACCGACGGTCCGGTGCCGGTAGATTGGGACGACGGCGATGTGCTCGATCTTGCCATCGACGGTTTGCAGAATCGCGGTGTCGATGTAGCAAGCTTCGCCGAATTGGATAGCGCCGCCAATAACGTTAAGAACTACCCAAAATGGAATAAATTATTTAAACGCTGGATCCGTCGTTCCCAGCCCGTGACGCTGCTTCGTAGCAATCGTTTCAAGTTGGTTTCGGACGTAGCAGAAACGGAAGGTGAATTTCGCTCGCGACTCCAAATTATTGCGCGCGAGCAACGGGACATTAAGATCGGAAAACTCCGTAAGACCTATGAGAAAAAGGTAACGACATTGGAGAATCGTTTGTTGCGAGCCGAGCAGCGCATTGAAACCGAACAGGCGCAGTCGCGACAGAAGAAGATGGATACAGCAGTTGCATTCGGCACCGTCATACTAGGCGCTTTTCTTGGCCGCAAGCGAGTCACTAGCACTTCGGCGTCACGAATGGGGACGGCAGTGCGCAGCGCCGGGAGAATGCGTAAAGAAAAGGCGGACGTGGCGCGGGCAGCAGAGATCGCGGAATCGGTACGCAGTGAAATGGCCGCAGTGAGCGCGGTTTTCGCGGAGCAAGTCGAAACGCTCGAGGTCGCCTACGACGCGCAAACCGACGAGCTGATCGAGGTGACGATCAAGCCTAAGTCGGCCGATATCCACATCCATCTGCTCGGCATTGGGTGGGCGCCGTATCAGCGTGGTGCCGACGGCCAACTCGACGCGGCATGGAATTGAGGCGCTTCTAAATCGAATTCACGGCCACTCTTGCCGTTGCCGCGGCGCGGTCCGGTGTCGCGAGACCCTTACCCGTGGCGCCCGGGTGTCCGACGAAAGCGTCGCATCGTCGTATATTGGCTGTGGATAATGTACCGATCACACAACTTCCTTGACCGTTCGTAGGTCGTTTACTAGCTTTGATCGGTACAGCCCGTAAACCTACTCCGAGAATGACTCGCCCGTGCGTGATAGTCGTGCTTGCCTCGACAAATTGTGTTTGATAGCTCCGATCCAATGCATCGGGCGTTCAGCCGTGCGATCTGCATCAATGGCGTAATGACAATGCCTGTAATATCGTCAAATTGGAGGGTAGCTCGACGTCTGACATTGTTTATAATCGTCGCCGCGGTATGTTCGTATCAATCTTGGGCGGCGGCTGATCCATTCGCGTTTAGCAGCCCGGCATTAGAGCGAATTGAGCGCATCTACGGTGCGGCGGCCCGCGCCCGCGTGGTTCGCTGGCGGGAGCTTGTGACGCAGTTGAAAAAGGAACCTGAGCAAATCAAATTGAAAGCGGTGAATGCGTTCTTTAATGAGTTGAATTTTGTCTCCGATATCGCGCATTGGGGACGCGAAGATTACTGGGCGACGCCGGTCGAGTTTCTTGGCACCAATGGTGGCGACTGCGAGGATTTCTCGGTGGCCAAATACTTTACGCTGAGGGAGCTTGGTGTGCCGGACGAACGTATGAGTTTGACCTACGTCAAGTCGTTGACCCTTGATCAAGCGCACATGGTGGTTACGTATTTTCCGCAACCGGGCGCAGAACCACTGGTATTGGATAATATCGACAAGCGAATACGACGTGCGTCGACCCGAACAGACTTGCTGCCGGTTTACAGTTTTAACGGCGCAAATCTGTGGCTGGCGAAAGAGCGCGGCCGCGGTCAACTGGTGGGCGGCTCGGATAGGCTGGGGCGCTGGCGTGGACTTAACGAACGCATGCGTAGTCAAGTAATGAATTCCGCGAACTAATTAGCAACTAAGCCCGAAATAAATTCCAAAGAGTCCAGGACGATGACGCTGTTTCGACAACTTTTTCTTATTCTTGTAGCGCTGTTCGTGGTGATGTTTTTGGGCACAATGCTGCTCAATTTTCACGGCACCCGGGTGTTCTTGACCGAGCAACTGGAATCCCATGCGCAGGACACGGCCACATCACTGGGGTTGTCGCTGTCGCCGTACATGGAACCGGTCGATGTCCCCGCCATGGATACGATGATTAACGCAATATTTGATCGGGGTTATTACCAAGACATTACGATCGAATCGATGCAAAGCAAATCGTTAGTAGCGAGACAGCTACCGGTTACGGTCGATAGCGTGCCGGACTGGTTCGTGCGATTCGTGCCGCTGGATACGCCGCGAGCCCACGCACAAGTCATGTCGGGCTGGCAGCCCAAAGCGTCGGTGTCGGTGCAAAGCCATCCTGGCTTCGCCTACAAGGAATTGTGGCAAACCGCGCGGCGCATGCTGTTCTGGTTCGGCGGCATCGCCATCATTATGATGATTACAGCGAGCATTCTGCTGCGCAGTATTCTGAAGCCGCTAGCAGCTGTTGAGCATCAGGCGGAAGCCATATCCGCCCGCCGTTATTACGTTCAAGAGAAAATACCGAAAGCGCGCGAATTGAAAAGCGTCGTGATGGCCATGAATAAGATGACCGAGAAAATACGCGCGACATTTGAAGAGCATGCCGCCAATGCCGATCAGCTACGGGAGCAAGCCTTCAAGGATCCGGTGACCGGGCTCGGTAACCGGCGCCAATTTGAAAGTGTAACGCAAACTTACCTCGCCGCTACCCAAGAGCCCTTTAGCGGTAGCGTAATGTTGATGCGTTTGCGTGGGCTCGACGAAGCCAATCAAGGTAGCGGCTATGCCAGCGGCGATGACTATCTGCGTGCTGCGTCAGGAATTATCTTGAAGTTCACTCAGAATTTTCATCAAGCGGTGGCGGCCCGGATGGCGGGTGGAGATTACGCGTTGTTATTACCGGGCGCGGACGGCGAGGCGGCTGAGCGGGTGGCGGAGCTGATCTGCACCCGGCTCGGTAATCTGCATACCGAGGGCTTAGCGCCCAGCGCTAACGTTATACATGCGGGTATTTCAGAGTACGCCAAGGGCGAAGCGCTAACTGACATTTTGGCGCAGGCGGATTCCGCGTTGCGGGGCGCCCAGTCACTCGGGCCCAACGCGTGGTCGCGGCATTCCAGCGAAGCCACCGATTCGATTGCCTCGGGTCGTGAGCAATGGAAGACGCGTCTCGTCGAAGCGATGCATAATCGTGATTTCGAGTTTTTCCTGCAGCCGGTGGTAGACGCTAAAGACCCGACACGCGTATTACACGCCGAGATCCTGACCCGTATACCGGGGCCAAACGACACCTTGTGGCGTGCCGGTGAGTTCGTGACGGTAGCAGAGCAAATGGGGGTCGCGCGCGAGCTTGACCGTATTATTGTGGGTTCGGTGTTAGACCGCATCAAGACTGCGGCGCCGGCGCCGGCCTGGGCGATCAATCTTTCGGCGACATCATTGCGGGATGAGGATTTCGTGAATTGGCTGGTTAGGATGATTTCCATGGCGGATCAGCGATTTGTCGTCGAATTTACCGAATTCGGTGCAGTGCGCGAGCTTGACCGGTTGCTGAATTTGACCGAACGACTGCGGGCGAGTGGAAACGGCGTGGCCATCGATCATTTCGGGCGCGGATTTAGTGCTTTCGGTTATTTGCAATCACTCCATCCGGACTATGTCAAGATCGACCGCGCCTATACGAGCGCAATCGGTGATAACGCCGATAACCGATTCTTTGTGAGCGCGTTATCGCGTGTCGCCCATAGCGTGGATATCACCACGATTGCCGAGGCGGTCGAAAGCGAAGCGGATTGGAAAGTTCTCGACGAGTTAAACGTCGACGGTGTTCAAGGCTATGCGGTCTGCCGACCGATGTCTATCATAGAGTGGGACGGCTCGGTCAAACTAGCTAGTCGTCCCTGAAAAACGCGCTTTTCGGCCGTCGGCGGCGTTGCCGGTTTTAGTGGTAATCGAATCGGGCAAGCTTAGCGGCTGATTTACAGAATTCCATCCGCATCGGCGATAAGCGGCGCTTCGGTGCGCATTTGATCCCGAGCCTGCCGGCGCCGCGCGAGCTTGCGTTGGGCGGCGGGCGGAAGATCGGTATACATAATATGGCCTTTGTCGATCAGAATCGAGATGAGGTCTTCTACGACCCGCATGATCTCGTAATCGGTCAGCGATAACAGCTGTTCCGAAGGATGTTCGGACTGTTCCGATAGGAACCGCAATATTTCGGGATCATCCGCTGCAATTCGCTCCGCAGCGCTTCCAGCCGGTGCAATATGCAAGGCCACAATTAGGCCGTTCTCGTCGCGTTCTGCGTAAGGCATGCCTATAATATAGCCCATGGGGGTCGGTAATTCGACGACGCTGGCGTGGGCTCTTATACCGACAGTTTGCGTCGCTACAATGGCTTATGGATATCGCCGCTGATAAAACCGATCAGTTCGCCGATGGCTTGTGCGTACCGAGCAATAATCCGGTACATGCCGTCGGCCGTTTCTGCTAATTGGTGAGGAATTTTCATGTCGATTGACTCGACATCCTCGTTAGGACAGTGGCATCTCGATGGTAGCCGCAGCGCAGTAGAGGACGATCCACTGACGGATTGTTTGGTGGCGTTGGCTCGAATGTTTGATCGGCCACTGTCGGCCCACGCGGCGTGCGCCGGATTGCCTCTTGATGAGGGGCGCTTAACGCCGGATTTGTTTTCCCGTGCGGCCGCGCGCGCCGGACTCTCGGCACGCTTGGTGAAGCGCCGTCTAAACCGTATTCCCGATATCTTGTTGCCCGCCGTGCTGTTATTGCATGACCGCCAAGCGTGCGTGTTATTCGAAGTGGATAAGGCCGGCAAAGCAGCGAGAGTATTGTGGCCGGATACGGGCACGGGCGAGCAGACCCTCTCGGTCGCCGAGCTCAAACGTCAGTATACCGGGCATGCCCTGTTGGTGCGCCCCGAGCACCAGCTCGACGATCGCGCACTGAACACGCCGCTGACCAGCGGTCGGTTTTGGTTTTGGAAGGCGATATTTAGAAACTGGCGATCGTATCGCGACGTACTGGTGGCGTCGCTACTGGTAAATATATTTGCGTTGACTTTGCCGTTTTTTATTCTCAACGTTTACGATCGAGTGTTACCCCATAGTGCATTTGAGACGCTGTGGGTGTTGGCAATTGGTGCCGCCATCATCGCGGGATTCGATTTTCTTATTCGTGCGTTGCGAGCGTATTTTATCGACCGCGCCGGACGCCGCGTCGATTTGGAGTTATCGGCTGGATTATTCGAGAAAGTTCTCGGGCTCAAGTCCGAAGTTCGGCCGAAATCGGTCGGAGCGTTCGCGGATAACGTGCACGAGTTTGAGGGTGTCCGAGATTTCATCACCTCGACGACGATTACCGGGCTCATCGATGTGCCATTCGTCGCGATATTTTTGGTGGCGATTTGGTTGATCGGCGGCCCGATCGTGATGGTGCCATTGGTGGCGATCCCCATCATTTTGATTTACGCGCTGTTGGTGCAGTGGCCGTTACGCAAGGCGGTCGAGAATACACTTCGTGCGTCGGCGCAGAAAAACGCCACCCTGGTGGAATCATTATCGGGTATAGAAACCATCAAGACCCAGTGTGCGGAGAGCCAACTACAACGGACCTGGGAGCAATCGGTGGAGTTTATTTCGCGGTGGGGTGTACGGGCACGGCTATTGTCTTCATCTACAACTCACTTCTCGACTCTCGTTCAGCAGCTCGCCACCGTCGGGTTAGTGATATTCGGCGTGTATCTGGCCTCTGCCGGTGAGATCACTCTCGGTGGGTTGATTGCGTGTGTCATCATCGGTCGGCGCGCGATGTCACCGATGTCGCAGGTGGCCAATCTGACCACCCGGTATCATCAGGTCCGGGCGGCACTCAAAACCCTCAGCACTGTCGTGGCGTTGCCCGTGGAGAGGGACCCGAAACGAACCTACGTTACCCGCGGCAATATCAAGGGTGACATCGATCTGCAAAACATATCGTTTACGTATCCCGATGAGGAAGTGCCTATCCTGCAGAACGTGTCATTTCGGATC
>CAXMMZ010000122.1:0-8627 GCA_964194565.1 Arenicellales bacterium | reverse complement strand
CCTATGAATCATCGAAATTCATCGTTATTAGAACCGGAGCATTATGCCGGTGTGCGGCGCCCAATGCAGTACGCCGAAACTTTACCCCCGGGCGTCTACGCGGACCCGGAATTCTATCGCTGGGAGGTCGAACGGCTTTTTAGCGGTGGTTGGCATTGCATCGGACATGTCAGCCAACTGCCAAAGGCAGGCGATTACCGGGCATTCGATATCGCCGGGGTGCCACTGATTCTCGTGCGCGGCGACGATTCGCAATTACGCGTGTTCTCCAATACCTGCCGGCACCGCGCTATGCGACTGCTTGCGGACTGCGGCCGGCGTCGCCTGATTCGCTGCCCGTTTCACAGTTGGACCTACAGTCTCGACGGCGCGTTGCTGCGCGCGCCCGGCATGGAGCAAGCCGCGGATTTTTGTCACGATGACTACGGCCTTATCGCGCTACGAGTCGAGGACTCCCACGGTTTGGTGTTCGTGAATATCGACGGCAATGCACCACCATTATCGGAGTTTCTCGGCGACTTCGCGGACGTGCATGCACCGTGGTCGTTTTCTACTATGCAGGTGACGCGCCGCAAAGGCTTTGATGTGGCATGCAATTGGAAACTTTTTGTGCAAGTGTTTATGGAGTACTACCACCTACCGAGCGTCCACCCAGACTCATTTCGAGAGACCCGCTACCAACCGTCCGAGGACGAGCAGGCCGGTAGCGGAGGATTCATCAGTGTATTTGGTGTGCATAAGGGAACCGGCGCCGTGCTACAGACGCCGAACCGCACCACGTTACCATCGATTGCGTCACTCAACGGCCGATGGCTTAACGGTTCGCGCTATACTCATATTTTACCCAGTACGATTCTCTGCGCGACCCGCGACTGCATGTGGTTTTTCGAGTGCTATCCACAGGGCCCAGACCGCACTAAATTTTATATGAACAGTTGTTTCCCGAAGCACAGTATCGCATCACCGGACTTCGATACGATTGTGGCTAACTATTATGAGCGCTGGGACACAGCGCTGGTTGAAGATGTAGCGATTTTGGAAGCGCAACAACGCGGCGTAAGCTCGCCACTTGCCCGGCCCGGCCGGGTCTCGCACTTAGAATCGGCGGTAGGGCATTTTGAGGCTTGGCTTGCGGATCGGGTGTCGACGAGCACCTAGCCCTGACCACTTCGATTTGATACTACGCGCAAGCTCCAGTGGCGCCTGCGCATCGAATACTTCGACGTTGCGCTGTACGAGACCACCACACCTTGCGGATTGCAATGATTGATCGCGAGCCGGCGAAATCATGTTGCTTTAGCTGTTCGCGCACCCGGCCCATGCGGTAAGTGCATAACCGCACCACATCCAAATCCCGGTTGGTATCGCTGAGCGCTACCCTTAGATGTTACGCGCCAGACCGATTGCTTGGTGTTGTTCCTTGGTCGCCGCTCAAGTCGATGTTGCGACGATTTGGTTACGCGGATGCCCCGGCACCGGAATCTTCCCGATCCCAGTGAAACGGTTCGCGCGCGAACAAATCGCGTACCATCGGTTCGAAGTGGGATAGCGGCAAGGTATCGTAATCGGGATCAAAAGAATTTTGATCCCATTTTGCACAAAAATCGACACACGCATCGAAACACGGATGGTCACGATATCGATCGCGGAGATTGCGATCGGCGCCGAGGTGATGAAAAAAGTAGTAGCCCTGAAATACGCTGTGGTGTTTTATGATCCAATGGGTATCCGCGGACACGTAGGGCTTCAGAATCGAGGCCGCAAAATCACCGTGATTTTGCGGTGCTAAGCCGTCACCAACGTCGTGTAACAATGCCGCCACCACCATCTCGTCGGAAGCACCGTCGCGCTGCGCCCGCGTCGCGGTTTGCAACGAATGGTCCAACCGATCGATGCGGTACCCCGCTATTGAGCCCTGCAGACCCTCCAATAACGCCAGGACTCGGTCGGCCGTACCCGCCACATATTCACGCTCGCAACGGTCCAGCAATTGATACTCTTCTGCCGTGCCGTCTTCCATGCGGGTGAAATTTACCGTCTGCATTGCCATCCTCCCGGGTTAGGGAGCCTCTGAATAAGTCTGGGCGAATCAATTTGAGATTCAAAATGATCAAGATCAAGGCGTGGAACGCGCGTAATAGCAGGGCTATTGCGAAGTTTCGCAACGCAGAGATTGATTATTTTGGACTCAAGTTGATCGATCATGACTTGTTCAGAGGCCCCTTAGGAAGTGCATCTCTCATTAACAAATCTCCCGGATACCATAGAGCACTCCGATCTCGGGCACACCGGTTACGGCACTCGGCGCGACAACCGCTTTTGGCGTAGTCGCCTAGCCGAAAATTAATGGTCGCGCGCCGGAATTACTTGAAGCGCGTAGTAGCCACCGTCGTCATTGAGTTTGCGGCGCAACACCCGGCAAATGAACTCGACCTCAGACGGACTGCCCGCGCCGACTTTTACCCCGACGACTTCGCCCTTGCCAAGCGCTAAGTGATCAAGCCGCGTGGTATCACGAATCAACATACCGATTTCGCTGTAATTAACGGTTTCGAATTCAAACTTCTCAGCCTCGCGTTCTACCACTACGGGCATCGCGCCGTCAAAACGCACCGCGGCACGTTGACTGCTCCGATCTCGAAGGTAGATGCGTTTCGATTGTGCATCGTGCGGTACGCTGAACATACGGCGGCTAGACATCTGCATCGCGGTCAATCGCCCACCATACGCGCAACCGGTGTCGAGGTTTATACGGTTCGATTTGATCTCGACGTCGGGCATCCAGGTATGACCGTGCACAATGATTTTTGACCAATTAAATTTGCTTTTTAGAAATCGATCGCGAATCCAAATCATGGCCATACGATCGACCACCGGGTCGAGTTCATGTAGCGGGGTATCAGGCACACCAGCATGCACAAAGAAATACTGATCGGTTTCGTAGTAAAGATCCAACTCGCGCAGAAAGTTAATATGAAGCGGCGGAATACTGTAGTCACCGCCGTCGTTTGAGTACGCGGCCAAAGTCGAACTGCCGCCGTTATAGATAAATGTCCCCGCCCCCGCGGAGCGCGGCGCATCCAGGAAATCCAGCAACATCTGCTCGTGATTGCCGAGCAATGTCACGACATTGTAGCGCTCGCGCAATTTAAGAATAGCGTCGATAACTGCGCGCGAATCGGGGCCCCGATCTACATAATCCCCAAGAAAGACGATCGTAGAATCCAATTCCAGCGGCAACTGCTCTAGCAGCAGACCGAGTTCCTTAGCGGAACCGTGCACGTCGCCGATTGCAAATATTTCGCCAGACATCTGTAATCAATAATACGTCCGAATCGCCGGATCTTGGCGACCGGGCATAGCGGATACTATGCGCCAGCCGATTAAATTGTTATTAAGAATCGATGGCACGTGTTGCCTGTTCATATTATAGACGGTGCCATGCACAATGCAGGCGTCCCAAATTACCTGAACTGATCCGGCTCGATACCCCACCCCGGCCGACCCGCGACGGCGAGCCGCTCGGCCTGTAGCCGCCCTCCTGCACCGAACATTACCGGCGACGCACAGATGTCGCGTTGCAGCAAATGCGTGCCAAACGCGCCCTCTTGGGCCGCGACACCGCTTCGTGCATAGTGCGCAACCGCAAGCGCGGCGCGGCTCAAAACACTGGTTTCACCTACATGGGCGCCAACGATGAGCTCGATGCCGTGCTGCAGGGCGGCATCCGCGACCGCCATCGACCGCAACAAACCGCCCATCTTAGAAATTCGAAGGTTGATAAGCCAGCGCTCGGCATCGACCGCCAACGGTGTCAGTTGCTCGGCTCGCAACGCGCTTTCGTCCAGCACGATGCGGGTGTCGAGCGCAGTCGCGAGCTGCCGCAACCCGGCAATGTCTCCGGCAGCAAGCGCTTCTTCTAGCGCCCAGAATCTATATTCAAGGCACTGCAAATGCTCGATGGCTCGCTGCGGGTCGTCCCATAAATTATTCGCGTCGGCTCGCACTCGGATCGATTCGTGTTCACGCAATACCGCGACTTTGCTACGGTCACGGCGCGCATCGCCAGACAATTTGATCTTGTAATCATCGAAACCGAGCTTGCGATAATGGTGGAACTGCGCGACGAACGTCTCCGACGAGCTGTCGCCCAACACCGCACTGTAGCGAAACTCCCCACGCAGTGACGGCAGGCCAAGCAAGGCTTCGACATCCTGCTCATTGTGTTTCGCGAGCAAATCCAGCAATGCCAACTCGACGCCGGCCCAGGCTGCGGGGTCGGAGTCGATTTGCGTGGCGTGATCCGCGACCCATTGCCGCAACCTGTCGACGCTCCAATCGATGCTCAACCATGACCGATGATGGCGCTCAAAAAACGCCTGGACGCTATCCAAATCTTCACCGGTGACGTAGTGGCGCGGGCACGATTCACCGTACCCCGTCAGGCCGGTGGCGTCAGTAGCTCTGACCCAAGCCGAATAGCCGACGCGGCGGCTGGCCGACGCGTGCGCAAACTCGACCCTAAATGGCAACTGTAGCGGTACCGAAGTCAGTGCTGCGAGTTTCATTCCCGCGGCTCCAGATAGCGTTCGATATCGAATTCCAAGTCGTCACGATAGATCAGCAACGGCGGTTTGTATTGTGCTTCCTTTTGACCCGCCGCGATCCGACTGGCCTTAAATGCTTCACCGGTACCGTGGCCGACGATACAGACACGCAGTGCCGCGAGTCGACCGCTGTCTCGTTTTTGGCCGTATTCGATATTGACGGTGTTGAGATGCTGCTCGATATCGCCTCGCACCACCGTGGAATCCATATCGCCCGCGCCCTCGGGCTCCAGATAAAGCGTGTACCCCGCCGGTTGGTGCTGGGCCACCATGAGCATGAAGCGCGGCTTTATCCCATGGCGCTCAGTGACTGACTGCAACGATTCGACCACGTGGGTTTCGTGTAATTTTTCCCCGGTGAGGTTGGTGACTCCCCGGCCTTTTTGCAAAAATCGCAGTAACGGAGTAGCACGATAAAACCCCGTGACTTCGACGATGTCATTGATGAAATAGCGGTACAAACCACTAGCAGAAGTTACCAATAAGTAGTAGCGGCCAGCTAGTTCTAACTCGTGCAAGCGGAGACATACCGGCGTTTCATGTTCCGAACACTGGGCTTCGACGTCAATGAATTCAAAAAAAACACTGTCAAGCGTCGGCAGTCCGCCGTTAGATCGCGCATCGAGGGTAATGGTGCCGCGAAATTCGCTCGCGACATATCCGAGTTCAAATACACAGACCCGCGCGTGCAAGCCCTGCCGCACTGCCGCCAATGCGAGGCCGGCACTCGCCCCACCCCACGTCACAAGCATCCTCACGTTCGGCCACAGCGCCGACAAGCCGATCTCATCGCTCTGTGCGCACATTGCTCGCAACTCAGCCGCACGCCGTGGATCGGGATGCATACGGTGTGCAACCGCATTCCGTATGCCGTCGGGTATGCGATCGGACCAAGTGAATGTCCCACATTTGATGTCGCTGATGAGCGACGCCTGATGCTCTTGGAACAATTCCATCAAACGTAGGAATGTCGATGGATTGGCCGCCCCCATATAGGAAATATCGGTACAGGCCAACGCCAATCGAAGCATTAATAAATACTTGAGCGTGTGATCTTCGAGCGTCATGACCTCCGGTGGCACGACATAGCGATGCCGAAATAACGCGGGCGTATACCGGTGGATTAACCCCGAAGCACTGCCGTAACGTTTTCCAAACCGAGTCTTACCTTCCTCAGCCGCGCCGACAATCGCGAAGATCCGCCCGCGGAACGCCGCTGGACACGCACGGTACTGCAACGCGGTCGTAATTCGTTGCTGGCGGCGATAGTCGCGTAAACCACTCGGCGTAATCGGAATGTCCTTGGGCTCTGCAGTCGTGCCACTGGTACGTGCGTAGTGTACCGGCGCTTCGCAACTCAACACCGGCCGCCCCGATACTTGCTGCTCCACGATTACCTCGCGCAAGTCCTCGTAGTCGTTGACCGGCACGTGCTCGACGAAGTCTGGATAATCCGCAATCGTCTCGAAGCCGTGCTCGAGCCCGTATTCGGAGTTGCGATTCATCGACAAGATATTCTGCAATACCGTCGCCTGAGCGTGCGCCGGGTCACCGGCCTTATCCAACAGCGGCACGACATAGCGCCGATAGTGATATCGCGCCACAATCGCGATCGCGAAATTAAGCGATCGATCCCACCAGGGCAATACCGAACGCGTCGCGGCCGACCGGAACGGCACCGCAAGCTGGCCCCAGAAAGACATCGGGTATTCCGGGTCCGGCACCCCGAGGGCGCCAACCTTTCGGTCCGATGGCAAAAACCAGGTACCAAACAAAAGATCCCATACAATCGTGTTGTTGCCGAAGTTCGTGCCCGATTCGTGCGGATTGTGCGAATGGTGCCAGCGATGCAACTCCGCGCCACTGATCAAATAATTGAGCCAGCCATATCGCAACCGAACGTTGGAGTGCTGCAAAAACCCATTGGTCGCATAAAACACGAAGTACAGGGCCAATACGGCAGGATCCACCGCCAATACGATAAAAGGCAAAGCATCGAATAAATATTGCAGCGCTTTTTCCAGCGGATGGAAGCGGCCGACGTTGAGGCTGTACAAGCGCTGTGGCGAATGATGCACGGCATGCAAACGCCACAACATCGGCACGTCATGGCAGGCCCGGTGCAACCAATAACGGAAAAAATCCGCGATTAACACCATCATTACAGCCTGCAACCACGATGGCCAGGCGTGAGGCCACAGCACCGCGATATCCCAATTCGCAGCGCGAACCCATTCCAGCAGCGTCAACGACGCGAGAAAAGCCAACGCCTGCGGCAAGACGCCCTGTACGACCGCAAGAAACACGAGGTCGGTACCGACCTCGCCGCGCTGCGGCCGCCATTGCGGCCGCTCGGCGAACACCTTCTCGAGCACTAAGATCGACAATACCACCACCACGACCGGGGTTTGCGTAGCCGCCAGCAACGGCCAACCGGCGACACTCAACAAACCGTGCATCGCAAATGCGCCCAGCATGAGCAGCGGATACAGTAAATAGGGAAGGCGGTTCGCGACGAGATCCATCTATCTATACATCTCCGTTACCAGTCTAGCGCGACTGCGGTGATAGACCCCCCACGTCAATACAAATGTAGCCAATACTAAATGAAACAATGCAGGCAACACCGTGGCGAACCACGCGCGATCAGCCAACACCGTGACGCCCAATAACAAACGCGACGCCATGGCGGAAAAATACAAAAATCCGACAACCATCAATACGATTCCTAAGCGCCGGTTCGGGGACGCGCGCCGCGTTGCCACGCGCCACGCCACTGCCGCCATACCGACAATTAACATAAGCTGCACCGCAAACAACAGCGGATAAGACAAGTTGCTGCCTTGCCATCGACCGAATGCCGGCAACCACTCCAGTGGAGATAGCCATTGCACGCACTGCGCAGTCACGCGGAGTACGAATAAGCCCAAACAAAGCCATAGGACCGTGGAAATTTGGCGGTGGGTAGCAAGCATAGGCGGCACGATTTGAAGATCGCTGATCCGCACCAAAACAGCAATAACGACGCGCTAGGTCTCAGATTAAGGAGCCGCCGGTATTACACGACGCCACTTATCCGACTTGGCATTTATCTTAAGGAACCTCTGCAAAAGTCATGAACAATCAATTTGGGTCCAAGATAATCAATCCCCGCGTTGCGAAACGCAAGCAATAGCCGGGCTATTACTGGCGTTCCGCGCCTTGGTCTTGATCATTTTGAATCCCAACTTGATTCGCCCAGACTTATGCAGAGGTCCCTTAATTGACGCTAGAACCCCGCGTCCGAACATGAAGCCTGTTTCCAGCGCGTTGCCCAACGCTTGGCTTCGGCCACCGCAGATGCGGGCATGGTCGCACCAAGTATAGCGCGTGCCGCAAAACTCGGATCGTGGCCCGTCGCAGCGGCGGCGGTAAACCACATGTAGGCGCTGCGCTTAGCGATGAAAAGACCCGCTGTGGCAATCGCATCTGAACCGGCCGGTAGATCGTTGGCGAAAATCCTGCCCATTTCGTATTGGGCATCGGCGTAGCCTTGCACCGCGGCGCGACAGTACCAGTGCAGCGCCTGGCGGGTATGCTCGACCGTATCGCAACAATACGCCTCGCCCAGGTGATATTGGCTTTCGACATCGCCCGCGAGCGCTTTGTGCAACCATGCGCTGCGAGCGCTATCTATTTGCGCCTGATCGGCCCATGTCGTAGTTGCGCTCAATAATCCGAGGAAACTCAACGCAATATATTTCGATCTCAAACAATCCATAGTATTAACGCTCACGATTAACAATGATTAACGGTGCAATCTCTCATCTCAGCACAATCAGTGCAATCATACATCGAGATTACGCCTCCTCGAAGCCACCCAAAAACGCCAGCAAGTTAGCGCCGAGTTCCGATGACAAATAACCGCCTTCCTGGATGATCAGGGTCGGCAATTCAAGCTCAGCCAAGGCCGCGCCCATGCGCCGAAACCCGGTCGTGGTGACATTGGCGCCATGCAACGGGTCGTGTTCGTGGGCGTCC
>CAXMMZ010000121.1:0-2393 GCA_964194565.1 Arenicellales bacterium | reverse complement strand
CAAAACCGCAGCGAATCGCCGCAACCTGCGTCTCATCCAGTCCGCGCACCGCCAGCACGCCCCGAACTGGATCGATCTTGAATGCTACTCAACCGCAGGGAAGCGATGCCGAGTGCGCCATCGTGCGGCCACGCTCGTAAGCCACACCGACGAATCCCTGACCGACGCGTTCGCACATCCGTAAAAGGCCTTTTCCGGAAGCCCCCCATCCAAAATCCTACCCGACATGACCCTGCCAACCCGGCCGCCTGTGCCGACCGTCAACCCCGTCAGCACATTGCCGATGAACAGCATAGCGGTTATCCTTCCTATTCATGTAAGTCGCAGGGCAATGCGGTCGACGGCCAAAAGGGCGTTTTTCAGGGCCGACTAATTAGAGGTCGCCTGCTGCGGGCGTTGATCGGGCTTAGTCACGACATCGCCCAGATTTATCAATGGAATCATCCCTTCGCCTGTGACCCTGGGCAACGTTCCGTCCCATTTCTCCGCGATTCGCAACTGGATTAATTCCGGGTTATCCTTTAACGCCTCGGCTTCGCGCCGGATCGCGTCCGCTCGCGCTTTTGAGTTGACGTCGATTTCATAGGCCGCAGCGTCCGCCGCCAGCGTACGTTCCTTGGCAGCGGCTTCGGCTTGGGTGACTCGGCGAATCTTTTCGTTTAAGGCTTTCAGAG
The DNA here is from genome assembly GCA_964194565.1 of Arenicellales bacterium. Taxonomy (GTDB): domain Bacteria; phylum Pseudomonadota; class Gammaproteobacteria; order Arenicellales; family JAOTWM01; genus JAOTWM01. The sequence goes on along the minus strand of CAXMMZ010000121.1, from coordinate 1,719 downwards.
CATCCTGCTCCGCCTTCACCTTTTCCTCGATCGCCCGATTGAACTCGGGAGAAAAATCGAAGTCGGTGATGGCGACGTTGGCGATGCGCAATGCGCCCGCCGCATCTTTCCGCTTTAACGTTATATCGATGAACAACTCGATCGCATTTTGAATTTGTACTTTGACTTCGGCACGACGCGTCACCAATTCCTCAGCCGTGTACTTAGCCGTTACCGCTTTGACGGATTCCAAAATCGCAGGATTGATCAACGTTGCGGCCACCGTATCGCGGGTGCCGATCTTCTGATAAGTCTTAGGCGCAACAGCGCCCACCAACGAATACTGCACAGTGACATTCGTGGTTACCGTTTGCAGATCCTTGGAAGCGGCACCGGCTTTGCTTTGTTCCTTAGTCAGACGAATATCCATCTCTTCGACCTTATCGAGAAACGGCTTCTTGATATGAAACCCTTCCGGTAGTGCTTCGGGTTGCACTGCGCCTAAGGTTCTTACTACGCCAACGTGACCACTGTTGACGATAACGTATATGTCGCTAATGATAAAAACACCAACAATTACTGCGATTGCGATGAATACACTCGACTTCGTAAATCCTCCTGGTTTTCCAGAGGTACCGCTAGCTTTGCCTGTGGCCGCCGCAACCTTCTTTAATTCGTCAAATAGATTACTCATATTTCAATCCTCACGCACACCGTCTTGTCCGACCGAGACTCAGCCTGAAAATTCCGATAGCGCTCAAAGTCGATTTTATTAATGGAGCCGATCCTCAGCATCACACATCTCCAATGGTAGAGTGGGATTTCAGCAAGTGCAATGCGAATCTGGCGCGGCGCAACGCTTAGTCAGTAACCGATAGCCATCGCTCACTTTCCGGCGTTTCCACCACCGGAATCCGTGTCTCGCCAAGCTATTCGCAGGCTGGCACAGACTATTCTTGGTCGCGACTCGCCGCCTTACTTAGCGCATAACGCTGCGGGCGGTCAGTGTAAGTGTGGTCCGGCTGGGAATTCCCGATTTGGCCAGCATATTCGCCGTTCATGTATTACAGATGTTGGTAACGAAATACTTGCCAACCTCCGCAAAGATCAAGCTACCGCCATAGATCCCTTGCCGGGCTTTTAACTCTTCTTTATTCATGATCATCTCGATCTAGTCAGTCAACTGTCATCACCCTCAAAAGTGCGCCAAATACCCACCATCGACGGCTAATACCTGACCCGTCACATATGACGCGGCAGGCGACGCGAGAAATACCACAGCACCAGCAATTTCCGCCGGCTCACCCCAGCGACGCAGAGAAGTTCTGTGTTGTAACCATTCCGCGATCGATGGGTCCGATCGCTTCACGGCATTCGATTCGGTAGCGAAAAATCCGGGCGCGACCGCATTGACGGTGATTCCGAAATGACCGAGTTCCGCCGCCAATACCCGAGTCAATGCGTCCAATCCACCCTTTGCGCTCGTGGCCTTCAGTTGCAAGCGGCGAGGCTTTTGCCCCAGTTGCGGGGCCCGGCGGATGGTGGAGAGTGCCGCTCTACTGGTGGACGAGGTACTGCCTCGTTTGCCGATGCGTCAGTGGGTGCTGAGTTTTCCTTTCCAATTACGATTTCTGTTCGCGAGTCGGCCCGAGGTGATGAGCGAGGTATTGGGCATCGTCTACCGGGCGATCGAAACCCACCTGATTCAACAGGCGGGATCGACCCGCCACACGGCCAAGA